>JBIQID010000084.1:0-4736 GCA_044508215.1 Actinomycetota bacterium
GGCCCTTCAGCTCGGCGGCCACGGGCTGGTCCGACGTCGCAACGGTCGTGGTCGTGGTGTCGGTCACCTCGTCGTCGTCGTCACCGGTGACCAGGCTGACCACCACGACGAGGCCGACCGCCACCAGGGCGATGATCCCGAAGCGGACGAACCGGGCCGTCCGCTGGCGTCGCTGCTCGGCGGCGCGGGCGGCGTCGAGGCGAGATCGGTGCAGTTCCTTCTGGCGGGCGCGCTTCTCGGTTCCCACGAGGCGAGGACCCTACCAAGGCGCCCCGCTCGGGCCGTCCACGGTCCTCTGGGCGCTGTGGCCGGCCCCGACCGGAGCCCTCGCTTTGAGGACCCCGGCCCGGCCGGCGATAGCGTCGGACCACGTGGCACGGCTGGTCCAGAAGTTCGGTGGCACCTCGGTGGGCGACGCCGACCGCATCAGAGCGGTCGCCGACCACGTCGCGCGGCATCGCCGGCGGGGCGACGAGATCGTCCTCGTGGTGTCCGCGATGGGCAAGGAGACCGACGAGCTGCTCCGCATCGCCCGGGAGGTGTCGTCGACGCACCCCGGACGTGAGATGGACATGCTCATCACCGCCGGGGAGCGGAAGGCCATCGCCCTGGTCTGCATGGCGCTCGCCGATGCCGGGGTCGAGGCGGAGAGCTACACGGGGTCCCAGGCCGGGTTCATCACCGACACCCGGCACACCGACGCCAAGATCCTCGAGGTCAGGGCGGACCGCATCGAGGCCGCACTCGCGGCCGGCCGCGTGCCCGTCGTGGCGGGCGCCCAGGGCGTGTCGACCGACAACGACGTCACGTTCCTCGGCCGCGGCGGCTCGGACACCACCGCGGTGGCGCTGGCCAAGGCGCTGAAGGCCGACGCCTGCGAGCTGTACACCGACGTCTCCGGGGTGTTCACCACCGACCCGCGGGTGGTGGCCTCGGCCCGGAAGATGAGCCACATCAGCTTCGACGAGCTGCTCGAGATGACCGCCACCGGCTGCCCCAAGCCGGCGATGCGCTCGGTCGAGTACGCCCGTCGGCACGGCGTTCCCCTGCACGTCCGTTCGGCGTTCACATGGGAGACCGGCACCCTGGTCACTGAGGAGGTCGCAATGGAGCACGCGGTCGTCACCGCCATCACGCACGACGCGAGCGAGGCGAAGGTCACCGTCGCCGGCGTGCCCGACCGTCCCGGTGTGGCGGGCCGGCTGTTCCGCGCCCTCGCCGACAGCAACGTGAACGTCGACATGATCGTGCAGAACGCCTCGGCCGAGGGCGTGACCGACATCTCGTTCACCGTCCCCCACGCCGACCTCGAGGTGGCCCTCGAGGTCACCCGGGGCCTGGGCGGCGAACTGGGCACGGACCAGATCAGCGGCGACCCGGACATCGCCCGGGTGTCCATCGTGGGCGCCGGCATGAAGACGAACCCCGGCGTCGCAGCAGCGATGTTCGAGACGCTCGCCCAGAACGGGATCAACATCGACATGATCTCCACCTCGGCGATCCGCACCTCGTGCGTGGTCCGCGAGTCCGAGGCGGAGCGTGCGGTGCAGGTCCTCCACGACGTCTACGAGCTGGAGAAGGACAGCTACTGACGCGGTTCCTCAGTGCCGGGCCGGCTCCGGCACGGGGGAGGGCGGATACCGATGGCGGGTGCCGAAGGGGCCGCCGATAGCGTTGGTTGCATGGACCCCCGATCCGTCAACGTCGGCGTCTACGGCGCAACCGGCCAGGTGGGAGGCGTCATGCGGCGCCTGCTCGCCGACCGGAACTTCCCCGTCGGGACGATCCGCTACTTCGCCTCCGCCCGCTCGGCCGGCACCACGCTTCCGTGGCGCGACGGCGAGGTCGTCGTGGAGGACGCCGCCACCGCCGACCACACCGGCATCGACGTAGCCCTGTTCTCGGCCGGGGGCGCCACCTCCAAGGCCCTCGCCCCGACCGTCGCCGCGGCCGGCGCCACGGTGATCGACAACTCGTCCGCGTGGCGCCTCGACCCCGACGTGCCGCTCGTGGTGCCGGAGGTCAACGCGGGCGCGCTCGCCGACATCCCGAAGGGCATCGTCGCCAACCCCAACTGCACGACCATGGCCGCCATGCCGGTGCTCTCGGCGCTCGACCGTGAGGCCGGGCTCCGCCGCATCGTGGTCAGCACCTACCAGGCGACGTCGGGCGCCGGTCTCGCGGGCGTCGAAGAGCTGGCGCAGCAGGTGGCCGCCGGCGGCGACCCCGACAAGCTCACCGCGCTCACCTACGACGGGCAGGCCATCGACCTGCCCTCCGGCCCGAAGTTCCCCGACACGATCGCCTTCAACGTCCTGCCGATGGCCGGTTCCATCGTCGACGACGGCTCGGAGGAGACCGACGAGGAGCAGAAGCTGCGCAACGAGAGCCGCAAGATCCTCGGCCTGCCCGACCTCGCTGTGTCCGGCACGTGCGTCCGGGTGCCCGTGTTCACCGGTCACTCCCTGGCGATCAACGCCGAGTTCGACCGGCCGATCAGCCCCGACCGTGCCCGCGAGGTGCTGGCGGAGGCGCCGGGCGTGGTGCTCGACGACCTGCCCACGCCGCTGAAGGCTGCGGGCACGGACCCGTCGCGGGTCGGTCGGATCCGCCGGGACCCGGGCGTGGAGAACGGCCTCTCGCTCTTCGTGGTGGGCGACAACCTCCGCAAGGGCGCGGCGCTCAACACGATCCAGATCGCCGAGACGCTGATCACCCTCGCCTGACCGTCGCCCTCCGTCCTCGTTCCACGTTCTGTTCCTCGCAGAGCGCCGCAGGCGTCGCTGTGAGAGGAACGAAACGGCAGGTGCGCCGTCTCAGAGCGGCGGATCGGTGACGTAGCGGCCCGCCGCCTCCTCGAGCGAGAGGTCCAGCTGGTGGGCGAGCGATGCGAGCCACGCCAACACGTCGCCCAGCTCGTGGAGCTGGTCCTCACGGGTGCCCTTGCGCACCGCCTGGGCCAGCTCGCCCAGCTCCTCGCACAGCCACGCCACCGTCGACGGGATGCCGCGCTCGGCGTCGGCCTCCCCGTACAGCGTCGCCATCAGCTCCTGGAACTCAGAGATCTGCACGGGTCGAACCTAGGCCGATCCCACCACGAGACGGTCAGGTGCGCTCTGCGATCAGCCGGCGGATCGCCGCCTCGGCCCGCCGGCCGACGTCGCCGTGGCTGACGTCCCCGAACCGCTCGAAGGTCACGGGCGCTGCCACCAGGGCGGCCACGATCTCCTCGCTCATCTCGATCGGGCACACCGGGTCCAGCTCGCCGCCGGCGACGAGGACCGGGCAAGTCGCGACGGCGAGGCCGGGTGCGAGGTCCATGCCGTCCTGCTCGTTGGCGATGAAGTGGCCCATCACCTCGAGGTTCATCGTCACACGCCCGAGCAGGTCCTCTTCGGACGAGTCGACGGTGTAGAGCGGCATGCAGTGCTCGAGGTAGTCGAAGAGTGCGTCGAGGCCCTCGGTCCAGAACCGCCTGGCCACGGCGGCTGCCTGCGGACCTCCGACCCGCTCGAAGGCGGCGGCGACGAGGTCGACGTCCATCCGGGGCGCTGTGGCCAGGAGCCCGACGGCAGCGGGGTGGTCCGGGTGCCGGGCGAGGTAGCGCTGCGCGACGAACCCGCCGAACGACTCGCCGATGACGACCGGCCGCTCGATGCCCAGGGCGTCGCACAGGCGGACGACGTCGTCGGCCCACACGTCGAGGGTCCAGTCGGCGCGGTCGCCTGCGTCGCTGCGCCCGTTGCCCCGGTGGTCGTAGTAGACGACCTGCGCCACGTCGGTGAGGTCCGGCAGGACGCCGGACTTGTAGAGCGTGTGGTCCATGCCGGGCCCGCCGTGCAGGAGCACGACCGTGGGCCGCTCGGTCATCGAGGGACCGTCGGGCACGAGCCCCGCGCCGTCGACGTCCACGAACAGCCGGATCCCCCCGCCGATGTCGACCCGCACGGAGCGGAACCCTACGCCTCTGGGTCGACACGTCGTCGACGAAGCGCTCAGGGTCAGCTCTTCATGAACTCCTGGACGGTGAACACCCGGCGGAAGCCGTTGCACTCGCCCCAGACCGCGGCTGCACCCATCGAGGTGAAGGCGGGGTCCATGATGTTGGCCCGGTGGCCGGGGGAGTTCAGGTAGGCGTCGTGGACCTGGGTGATCGAGCCGCCGTAGCCGACGTTCTCGCCGAGCTTCAGCCACTCGTCGGGGGCACCGTCGCTGAGGCGGGAGTGCTTGAGGCTGCAGATGTCGCGGAGGTGCCGGGCCCACTCGTCGGCCTTGATCGACAGCTTCACGTTCTCCTTCAGCGGGCGAAGGCCCGCCGCCGTCCGCGACTGGTTGATCAGCGACAGGACCTCGTTGCGGTCCTGGGGGGTCGACTCGCAACCCACCGTGAACGCCACGAGCGCCACGACGGCGGCCAACAGCACGCCCACGCGTCGCTTCGTGCGAACCGTCCGCCGACCGGCGGTGCTCCTCTCATCAGCCACGTAGAGGTCATCGGCATCGCCGGGCGGATCGCTTGAGAGATTGAAGGGAGAACAGGGTCACACCCTGCTCTACGCCGCTGGCCGAGCCTGAGGCGGAGCTGGCCCGACCCATCAAAAGCTGGTCGGGTAGCGGAGCTCGAAGAAGGCCGAGGGACGAGGCCGAGCCTGAGGCGGAGCTGGCCCGACCCATCAAGAACTTGGTCGGGTAGGCGGGATTTGAACCCACGACCTCCTCGTCCCGAACGAGGCGCG
>JBIQID010000084.1:4836-13983 GCA_044508215.1 Actinomycetota bacterium
TTGGTCGGGTAGGCGGGATTTGAACCCACGACCTCCTCGTCCCGAACGAGGCGCGCTACCAACCTGCGCCACTACCCGTAGGGGGAACACCCTACCGGTCGCCGGTGTCCCGGCAGAAACGGGAACCGGGCGTCAGGCGCGGCCGAGCGCGGTGCGGGGTTCCTCGCGGAACTCGCCGCCGCCCACGATGGCGCTCGCCGCCCGCTTCAGGCGGATCGAGTCGAGCGGCTTCACCAGCCAGCCGTCGGCCTCGGCCCGTCGGGCCAGGAACATGTCGGCGTCGCGATCGAGGAGCAGCAGGATCCGCTGGGGGTCGAGGCGACCAGCGCCCTCCTCCAGCCGGAGGTCGAGGGACACCGCCATGCCGCCCATCGAGCCGATCTGCAGGTCGAGCACCACGAGGTCGGGGGAGTGCTCGATCACCGCTGCACGGACCACCCGTCCCGTGCGCACCCGAAGCACCTGCGTGCTGGAGCTGCCCAGGGCGGCGTCGACCTGCGCGGCAACGGTGTCGTCGTCGGTGGCCACGAGGATGCGCTGCACGCCGCCACGCTAACGCGGTGCCTCGGCGCTTCCCGAACCGTTGCCGGACGGGCGCTGCCGCCGACCGCGCTGGGTGGCGCTGCGGGGGTAGGTGTCTCCCCAACTGCTACGCATCGTGGTGCGGTGCTCGGTTCGGTGGCACGTCGTCCCCTACCATGCGCCGCCGAGAGGAGGAGGCTCGGTGTTCGAGATCGAAGTCGAGGACGATGGCGACGTCTGCGTGTGCCGTCCCAAAGGCGAGCTCGACGCGATGACGGTCACCGAGTTCCGTGAGCGTCTCATCGGCCTCGCAGACCGACCCGTCGTGGTCATCGACCTCGGGGAGGTCCCCTTCATGGACTCCACCGGCCTCGGCGCGCTCATCGGCGGCATCCGTCGCATCCGCGAAGCCGGCGGCGAGGTCGGCGTGTCGTGCAGCCGTCCCGCGGTCCTGCGCCTCCTGCACACCACCGGCTTCGACCGGATGGTGACCGTCGCCGATTCGGTGGAAGAGGCGACCGCCCAGCTGTCGGCGCAGCGCTGACCCTCGCGCCCGGAGGAAGAGGCTGACCCCTCCGCCGTCTGGGAACGTCAGGCGCGGCCGAACAACCGGTCGCCGAACGCCTCGAGCGTGGCGAGGTCGTGCACCTCGAACGGCAGGAACGGAACCTTGCACACCGGCGCCGGGGCGATCCGCTCCGTGAGCGCAGCGAGGTTCGCCGCCTCACCCATCGCCACCCTCCGGATGCCGGCCAGCACCGCGTACTGCTCGCCCAGCGGCGTCCCCTCGAGCGTCCGGGCGCGCTCCTCGTCGGCGGCCGGGTTCCCCGGGCCGGGGTCGGGGAACATGCGGTTCACCACGAGGCCCCGGACCTCGATGCGCTGCCGGTGCAGCTCCTCGGCGAAGAACGTCGCCTCGGACACCGTGTCGGCGTTCGGCGACGCGATCAGGAGGAACGCGGTCTCGTCGGCCCGCAGCAGCGCGTCCACCGAGCGCGCCCGGTCCTTGAAGCCCTCCTCCATGCCCTCGAAGGCGGCGAAGAAGGCGATGGCGTCGCCGATCACCTCGCCGCCCACGACCTTGCCGACCGACCGCAGGAAGCTCTGCGCCGCCATGTTCACGGCCTTCACGATCCCGCGGGTGGGGGCCGTGAGCATCCGGTAGAGCCGGTGGTCCAAGAAGTTCGCCAGCTGGCGGGGTGCGTCGAGGAAGTCGAGGGCGTTGCGGGTGGGCGGCGTGTCGACGACGACGAGGTCGTAGTCGGTCTCGGCGTGCAGCTCGTAGAGCTTCTCCGAGGCCATGTACTCCTGGGTGCCCGAGAGCGCGCCGGCGATGTTCCGGTAGAAGCGGTTCGACAGGATCCGCTCGGCCTGCTCGGCGTCGCCGGCGTAGCGGCGGACGAGCCCGTCGAACGTCTTCTCGGTGTCGAGCATCAGGGCGGACATCCGTCCGGGCCAATCGCCGTCGATCTGGGACGCCGTGTTGGTGAGCGACTCGAGCCCCAGGGCGTCGGCGAGGCGACGGGCCGGGTCGATCGTCACCACGACGGCGCGACGGCCCTGGCGGGCGGCTTCCATGGCGAGCACTGCGGCGGTGGTCGTCTTCCCGACACCTCCGGAGCCGCAGCACACGAGCACCCGGCGGCCTCCGACCAGCTCCGACATGCGTTCCCCGGGCGTCCCGGACGGGACGGCGACCGACGGCGCCGCGCCTGCGCCCGCTGCCGGGTCGGTCATGCCAGGTCGTCCATCGCTCGGATCGCCTCGACCACCGTGTCGGCGAGCGCGTCCAGGTCCTCGCGGCCCAGGTTCGACGTGTAGCGGAACGGCAGGTGCACCTGGGGGAGCGGGAGCTCCGAACCGAGGCGCTCGACCTGCGGGGCCTGGAGCCGGGCGCGGTCCGCCACGAAGCGGCACGCGGTGCGGAGCGCGTCGGCCTCGCCAGGGCGCAGCGACACCCCTGCGTCGGCGGCGAGCTCCTCGGGGTCGGCCTCCAGGGCGGGGGAGCTGTCGAACACGCCGTTCACGAACACCGGACCGAGGGCCACGCCCACCGTGTCCTCCAGCATGAAGGCGGTCTCCACCAGCTCGTTCACGGGGGTCTCCTCGGCGAGGGTGACCAGCACGACCTCGCAGCGCGTGGGGTCCGACAGCAGCTCGGACACCTCGCGGGCCTGCGTCTCGATGGGGCCGACGTTGACCGCGTCGAGCAGGCCGCTGGCGCTGCGGAGGAAGCTGATCGCATGACCCGCTGCCGGCGCGTCCACGATGATCACGTCGGCCGTCGCGTTCCGCTCGAGCTGCTTGATCTTGCCGAGCACCAGTACGTCGCGGATCCCCGGGGTGGCCGTGGCGACCATGTCGAGCGCGCCCGAGCTGGCGAGGCGGGACGAGATGCGCTTCATCCCGTGGTCCGACAGGTACTCGACCAGCGCCTCGTCGGGCGCCAGCGTGCGGGCCGTCAGGGCCCCACGACCGGCGTCCGGGTCGGCCGCGAGCAGCTCGACGGCGTCGTAGTGGAGGCGCTCGTGACCGAACAGCGAGGCGATCGACGACTTCCCCTCGACCTCGACGATCAGGGCGGACAGGCCCAGCCGGGTGGCCGCGAGCGCCAGCGACACCGCCACCGTCGTCTTGCCGACACCACCCTTGCCAGCAACGATGGTCACCCGCGGTGCCATCAGGAACTGCGCTGGATCCACACTTTCCCTTCGGAGGACGTCGGGTGCGCACACTAGCGAAGCGGCTTCGCGCCACGGTCGCCGCGCTCGGCGTCGTCTCGATGGCGCTCGGGTGCCTCCTCGCGCTGGCCGCGCCCGCCGCGGCGGCGACGGCGGAGGTCGCACAGCGGGACACCTACTGCGTGGAGAACGGGTGCGTCCGGGTGCTCCAGGTGGCGGGGCTCGTGGATCCGATCCTCGCCGACTTCGTCGAGCGCGGGGTCGACGAGGCGAACGCCACCCCCGGCTACGTCGGCGTGGTGCTCGAGCTGGACAGCGACGGCGTGGTGCTCGACACGCCCGAGTTCGTGCGCTTCGCGGAGGTGCTCACCGGTTCCCGTGTCCCGGTGACCGCGTGGGTGGGCACCGGAGCGGTCGCCCGAGGCGGCGCTGCCGAGCTGCTCGCCGTGCTCGAGGGCTCGACGATGGCGCCCGGGTCGAAGGTGGGTGAGATCGGCGAGCAGCGCCTGTCCCGCCAGGAGGTCGGGGTCCTCACCGAGGGTGATCGGTCGGTGCTCGCAGATTCGACGGTCGACGCGGAGGAGGCGGAGGAGATCGGCCTGATCGAGCGGGTGGCGCCCACCGCCGGCGACCACCTCGTGGGCCTCGACGGCGTGAAGGTGGAGCGGATCACCGACGACGACGGCCAGGAGCGCACCCAGCCCGTCACCCGGGTGGTGATCTCCAAGCTGGGCATCTGGCCGCAGCTGCTCCACACCGCCGCCAGCCCGGCGCTGGCCTACATCCTGCTCAGCCTCGGGGTCGGCCTCCTGATCTTCGAGTTCTTCACGGCAGGCATCGGCATCGCCGGCGCGGTGGGGGCGGGCTCCTTCGCCCTGGCGGGCTACGGCTTGGGCGTGCTCCCGGTGCGGACCTGGGCGCTCGTGCTGCTGGGCCTCGCTGCGGTGGCCTTCGCCATCGACGTGCAGGCGGGGATCCCCCGGTTCTGGACGGGGGTGGGCACCGGCGCATGGGTCGTCGGCTCGATCTGGCTGTACGACGGGGTGTCGGCGCCGTGGATCTCGCTGGTCGTCGGGATCGGCGGCCTGATCCTGGGGATGATCTCGGGCATGCCGCCCATGGTGCGCAGCCGGTTCGGCACGCCGACCATCGGGCGGGAGTGGATGATCGGCACCACGGGCGCAGCCGTCACCGACGTGGACCCCGACGGCGTGGTGATGATCGACGGCGCCCAGTGGCGTGCACGGACCAACCGCGCCACCCCCCTCGCCACGGGTGAGGAGGCCCGGGTCGTGGCGATCGACGGGCTCACGCTCGAGGTCGAACCCCTCGAGGGCGCGGCGGTCGACTACCGGGAGCGCTCGCGACGGTAAGCGCCGCGCTTGCAAATTCCTCCTTGTGAGCCGGATTCACGACTTCTACTGTGCGGCCCACGTCACAGAGGGGGTTTGACGGTGAGTGCACAGCCATCGTTCGAGACCTGGCAACACCGGGGGGCGTGCCGGGGACCGCAATCGGTCGTCTTCTTCCCGCCATCGCACTTCGAACGCAAGGTCGAGCGGGCGGCACGCGAAGCACGTGCCAAGGAGATCTGCGCTGATTGCTCGGTGGTCCGCGAATGCCTGGACTACGCGCTGTCCATCAAGGAACCGCACGGGATCTGGGGAGGCCTCAACGAGGCCGAGCGGCGAGCGCTGGTGGAGGCCGCGGGCGACGGCTGAGGACCACCCGATACGGTGACCACCGGTGGTCGCCTGGTTCTTCTTCCTGTTCGTCGCGCTGCCGATCGTCGAGATCTACGTCGGCGCAGAGGTCGCCGGAGCGATCGGTGCCGACAGCGCGCTCCTGCTGCTGATCGTCCTCAGCGCGGCCGGCGCCTGGATCGTGAAGCGTGAGGGCCTCGCCACCGCGCGACGTGTCCGAGAGGGCGTCGCCACGGGCCGCATGCCCACCTCCGACGTGATCGACGGCCTCGTCGTGCTGGGCGCGGGCCTGCTGCTGCTCGTCCCCGGCTTCCTCACCGCTGCGGTCGGGCTCTTCCTCCTGATCCCGCCGGCCCGCGCGCTCGTGAAGGCACGGGTCGCCGCCGGCATCTCCCGGCGGGTCGCCCGGCGTGCGGCGGCGATGGGCTTCGACCTCGGTGGCGTCGCAGGCGCCGCGGGCGCTCCCGGCGCAGCGGGCGCGGGCCCGGCCGGAGCGGCGCCGGGAGGTGCCCGGGGGCCGAGCGGCGCGGCGGCCGGCAGCTGGCGTCCCGGTTGGGGACCAGGTGGCGCTCGTCCGGGACCGGGGCGCTCCGAGCGGCGTTGGCGTGCCTACCGCCGCCCCGAGGAGCCGGACCCCGCGGCCGAGCGGGTGTGGGGCGCCCGGGTGCGCGATCCGGCCACCCCCGACGTGGACGTCATCGACATCGACGGCGAGGAGATCGTGTTCCCCGACTCGGGACCCGAGCTGGGGCCGAGCCGTTGACCGACGCCGCCGACGCCGGTCGTCCGCAACCGATCATGGACTTCGGCGTGGCCGACCCGACTGCGATCCCCGTCCGTGACGCCGCCACGGTGATGGTCCTGCGGGACGGCGCCGAGGGCCTCGAGGTCTGCATGCTGCGGCGGAACCTGCGGTCGGACTTCGTGGGCGGGGCGTACGTGTTCCCCGGCGGCGGGGTCGACGAAGAGGACGCCCACGACGACCTCGCCGGGGTGGTCACCGGGCTCGACGACGTCACCGCCAGCCGCCAGGTGGAGGTGCCCTCCGGAGGCCTCGCCTTCTGGGTCGCGGCGATCCGCGAGTCCTTCGAGGAGGCCGGCCTGCTCCTCGCCTACGACGAGGACGGGCGGATCGTGGACTTCGACGACCCCGAGCGGGCGGCGCGCTTCGTGGAGCACCGCCGGGAGGTCGACGAGGGGAGGCGGCGCCTGGTCGAGGTGTGCGCCGCCGAGTCGCTGCGCCTGGCGGCCGACGGCATCCACTACTTCAGCCGGTGGATCACGCCGCTGGGGGCGCCTCGCCGCTACGACACACGCTTCTTCGTGACCGCGGCGCCCGAGGGCCAGACCCCGGTCCACGACGACCGCGAGGTGATCGAGGCGACCTGGGTGCGGCCGATCGATGCGCTCGAGCGGCACCGCCAGGGGCTGTTCGAGATGATCTTCCCCACGATCCGCACGCTCGAGGCGCTCGCCCGGTTCGAGACCGCCGACGCGGTGCTGGAGCACGCCGCGGACGTGGGGCGGATCGAGCCGATCCTGCCCCGGATCATGGAGGCGAACGGCGGCTTGCGGATCGTGCTCCCGGGCGACCGCCAGTACGACGCGATCACCTCGGAGCCGCTCGAACCGATCTGACGGGTCCTCCCGGCGGCGCTTGCCGGTTCTGTCCCTCAGGGTGCGACGGATCCGTCGCACCCTGCGTGACGGAACCAGCCGGGGAGTGGCAGGCGA
Source organism: Actinomycetota bacterium (assembly GCA_044508215.1). Lineage (GTDB taxonomy): Bacteria > Actinomycetota > Acidimicrobiia > Acidimicrobiales > Microtrichaceae > JAEZFI01. Next base: position 11,477 of record JBIQID010000084.1, read on the forward strand.
CGGGTCAGCCTCGGCGCACGAGCACCGGCGTCTCGGCCTCGGGTGCCGCCTCGTCGAACATGTGGGCGGTGCAGCCGGCCAGGCTGGTGGGCGGGGCCAGCTCGGTGGTGATCACGGAGGCGAGCCGGCGGAGCTCGTCGGCCGCGGCACCCTCGCCGAGCGCGATCGGGCGGCCGTTGTCGCCGCCGTCGGCCACTGCGTTCTCGATCGGGATGCGACCGATCAGCTCGACGCCGGCCTCGTCGGCGAGCGCCTGCCCGCCACCCTCGCCGAAGATCAGGTGACGGCTGCCGTCGGGTGCGACGAACCAGCTCATGTTCTCCACCACGCCGAGCACCCGCAGGTAGTTCTGCCGCCCCATGTTGACGGCTCGCACAGCGACCTTCTGGGCCGAGCGCGACGGCGTGGTGACGACGATCATCTCGGCACGGGGCAGCATCTTCGCGAGGCCCATCTGCACGTCACCGGTGCCCGGCGGCATGTCGATGAGGAGGTACTCGAGGTCGGACGCCCAGGCGACGTCCTCCAAGAAGTGCTGGACGGCGCGGTTCAGCATCAGCCCTCGCCACATGAGGGCTGTCTCCTCGCGCTCCACGAGGAAACCCATGGACACCACGTCGATGCGACCGGCGCCCATCGGCACCGAGTTCGGCAGGATCTTGCCGCCGTCGGCGCCCTGCAGCCGCCCGTCCACGCCCAGCATGCGGGGCACGGAGTGGCCCCAGATGTCGGCGTCGATGAGGCCGACGCGGTGGCCGAGCGCCGCCATCGCAGCGGCGAGGTTCACCGTGACCGACGACTTGCCCACCCCGCCCTTGCCGGAGGCGATCATCAGCACCTTCGTGGTGGACGGCACCGCGGTGACGGGGTTGCGCTCGGCGACGCGGCGGCGAGCCGTCGCCATGGTCGCCGCCTTCTCCTCCTGGGTGAGCTCGGACCAGTCGATCTTGACCCGACGGACGCCGGGCAGGTCGAGCACCCGGGCGCGCACGTCGCGCTGGATCTCGGCCCGCAACGGGCATCCCGAGGTGGTGAGGGCGATCTTGATGCGCACGAGGCCCTCGTCGGGCTCGAGCGTCACGCCACGCGCCATGCCGAGGTCGACGATGTCGGACCCGAGCTCGGGGTCGATGACGCCCCGCAGGACCGAGGTGACGTCGTCCTCGGTGGGGAACGCGGTGACGGCCATGGGCGGATTTTACCGGGAGACGCCGTGTAATCTCCATGCATGGGCGACGCCGCGTCACGCCTCGACATCCTGAAGGCACTCGGCGACAACACCCGGTACGCGATCTACCTCGAACTGGCTCGTTCGCCGAAGCCCCTCGCCACCGCCGAGATCGCGGAGACCCTCGGCCTGCACGCCAACACCGTCCGTCCCCACCTCGAGCGGATGCGCGACGTGGGGCTGCTCCAGGTGAGCGTGGCCCCGGCGCGCCAGGTGGGCCGCCCCCAGCACCTGTACTCGCTGGCGTCCGACGCCCCCGCACTCGGCCTCGAGCCGCCGGTCACGGCCATGCTCGCCGGGATGCTCGCCACGGCTGCGGCGCTCGCCGGCGTCGACGCGGAGCACGCGCTGGAGGCGGGACGGCAGCAGGGCCTGGTGCTCGCCGGCCGCGGGCCTCGACGCCCGTGCGTGGAGGCCACCCAGGCAATGCTCGCCGAACTGGGCTTCGACCCCGAGCGGGTCGACGGACCCGACTCCACCACCATCGGGTTCGCGCACTGTCCGTTCGGGGCGCTCGCCGAGGCGAACCCCGACCTCATCTGCAGCCTCCACCGGGGGATGCTCGAAGGCTTCACCGAGCCGCTCGACGGCACGGTGGTGGACTTCCACGACCGTTCCGACCGCGACCCATGCCTCGTGGAGCTGGCGTGAGCCAGCGGTAGACTCACCGCACGCCTGTTCGCGCGCACCACGCACGTGACGGGCCAACCGGATCGACGAGCGACCAACGCACGACGAGAAAGGCAACCACGCCGATGATCACCATCACCGACAGCGCCGCCACCAAGGTGAAGTCCCTCATCGAGGCCGAGGGCGACGACGCGCTCGCCCTGCGCGTCGCGGTGCGTCCCGGTGGCTGCTCCGGCTTCGCCTACGAGATGTACTTCGACTCGGAGGTCGGCGCCGACGACGTCACCGCCGAGCACGGTGGCGTGCGGGTCATCGTCGACCCGTCCAGCGCCCAGCTGCTCACCGGCGCCGAGCTCGACTACAAGGACGGGCTCGACCAGTCCGGGTTCTCCATCACGAACCCGAACGCCCAGCGCACCTGCGGCTGCGGCCAGTCGTTCTCCTAGTTGGGCCTGGGCCAGCTACGGCTCAGTTTCGGCCTCGTTCCTCGGCCTTCTTCGTCCTTCGCTACCCAGGCGGCCTGCGTCACGCGGTCACCAGCGGTACTGAGGCGCTGACAACTGAACGGGGTCATGTCTCGCTTGACCGGACTGGCGGTGGGACCTTGGCGGTGACCGTCTAACGTCCGCGCCATGTCGGAGCCCTTCGA
>JBIQID010000085.1:0-13640 GCA_044508215.1 Actinomycetota bacterium
CACGGCGTGGCGATCATGGACTTCTGCAAGGAGTACAACGCCCGCACCGAGGCCCAGCGCGGCACGATCGTGCCGGTCGAGATCTCGATCTACGAGGACCGCACGTTCAGCTTCGTCACGAAGACGCCGCCGGCGCCGGTGCTCATCCGCGAGGCGGCGAAGCTCACCAAGGGCTCGTCCACGCCGGGCAAGGGCGGTTCGGTCGGGCAGATCACCGACGCGCAGCTCACCGAGATCGCACAGACCAAGCTGCCTGACCTCAACACCGACGACATCGAGGCGGCGAAGGCGCAGATCGCCGGCACCGCCCGGTCGATGGGCATCCGGGTCACCTGACCTCCGTCGCCTTCCGGGCGACACGTTCCACCCACACAGCGACCGGGGAGCACCTCGCCCCGGCGCCTCTGACACCGAGGGAGCCGACATGGCGAAGGGCAAGAAGTACAACGACGCGCTGAAGCGCTACGACCGGGAGCGCCTCCACGCTCCGGGCGAGGCCATCGAGCTCGTGAAGAGCCTCGCTTCGGCGAAGTTCGATGAGACCGTCGAGGTCGCGGTCCGGCTGGGCGTGGACCCCCGCAAGGCGGACCAGATGGTGCGTGGCACCGTCGCGCTGCCGTCCGGCACCGGCAAGGACGTGCGCATCGCGGTGTTCGCAGCGGGCGACGCCGCCCGTGAGGCGGAGGCTGCCGGCGCCGACTTCGTGGGCGCCGAGGACCTCGCCGCCCAGGTCGAGGGCGGCATGCTCGACTTCGACGTCACCATCGCGACGCCCGACATGATGCCGCTGCTCGGCAAGCTCGGCCGGGTGCTCGGTCCGCGGGGCCTCATGCCCAACCCGAAGACGGGCACCGTGACCACCGAGGTGGGCAAGGCGGTCGGCGACTTCAAGGGCGGCAAGGTCGAGTACCGCACCGACCGCCACGGGAACGTGCACGTGCCGGTGGGCAAGGCCAGCTTCGACCCCGAGGCCCTCACGACCAACCTCAGCGCGATCGTCGAGGAGCTGCTGCGGGCCCGCCCGGCATCCGCGAAGGGGCGCTACCTCAAGAAGGTCACCCTGAGCTCCACCATGGGCCCCGGCGTCCACGTGGACACCGGCGCGTTCAGCAGCTGAGCCAGCACCGGTTTGGCTGCGGGCCCACAGGCCTCGTAGCCTCTTCCGGCACAACAGAAGATCTCACTCACCGCAGACCTCAGGTGCGTCCCCGGACGCCGAACGGCTCGCCCGCCTGACGAGGTGGACCTCTCGACAACGGGACGTTCGCGCGGTGCGTGGACGTCCCGTCCGCATTCCGGGCCCGGGGCGAAGAGGACCACGACATCCCGCCCAGAGCGGGACCCACACAGGAAGAGAGGAGGTGCAGATGGAGAACCCACGTCCCGAGAAGGTCGCAGTCGTCGACGAGGTGCGATCGAAGCTCGAGGCCTCCGAGGCGGTGCTCGTCACCGAGTACCGAGGCCTGAAGGTCGGTGAGCTCGAGGAGCTGCGCACGTCCATGAGGGGTGCCGGCGGCGAGTACCGGGTGTACAAGAACACCCTCGTGCGCCGTGCCGCCCAGTCGCTCGAGCTCGACCTCGACGACATGCTGACCGGCCCGACGGCGCTCGCCTTCGTCGGCACGGTCGACGGCGTCGCAGGCGACGTCGCCGCCGTGGCGAAGTCGCTCCAGGCGTTCGCCAAGGGGAACCCGCTGCTCGTGCTGAAGGGTGGTGTCCTCGGCGACGCCATCCTCGATGCGGCCGGCGCCGGCGCACTCGCGTCGCTGCCCACCGCGTCGGAGATCTACTCCCGCCTGGCCGGCGCCCTCAACACGGGTGCCCGGGGCCTGGCGGGTGCGGTCAACGGCGTGCACCGCAGCATCGCCCTGGTGCTCCAGGCTGCGATCGATGCCGGCGCCTTCGCCGGCGGCGAGGCCCCCGCTGCCGAGGCAGCACCCGAGACCCCGGCGTCCGAGCCCTCCGGCGAGGACGCCCCCGAGAGCGTGACCGTGGCCGACACGGACGCCACCGCCGAGGCTCCCGCCGAGGCGACCGACACCCCCGAGGCAGCAGAGGAAGCCGCCCCGGCCACCGACACGAACCCAGAGGAGAACTGACATGTCAAAGGTCGACGAACTGCTCGAGTCCATCTCGTCGCTCACCCTCGTCGAGGCCTACGACCTCGTGAAGGCCATCGAGGAGAAGTTCGAGGTCTCCGCCGCAGCGCCCGTCGCCGTGGCCGCTGCAGGTCCCGCCGCCGGTGGCGGCGCCCCGGCCGAGGATGCCGAGGAGAAGACCAGCTTCGACGTCGTGCTCGTCGAGGCCGGCGACAAGAAGATCAACGTCATCAAGGAGGTCCGCGGGCTGACCAGCCTCGGGCTGAAGGAGGCGAAGGACCTCGTCGAGAGCGCTCCGAAGCCGATCCTCGAGGGCGTGTCGAAGGACGACGCCGACAAGGCGAAGGAGGCCCTCGAGGGCGCCGGCGCCAAGGTCGAGGTCAAGTAGCACCGAAGTTCCTGTCGAGGCCGGGGTCCCACGCGCTGGGGCCCCGGCCTCTTCGCGTCCCCGAACCCGTCCCGCCAGAGCGGGACGCTCGTGCCCGAAACCCTTGACCGTTCGGGCGAGTCGTCCTACCCTGCCCCGAAACCCAGGGTTCGCCAGGTGCGCACGTGCCTCCCGGGCCCCGGCAGACGTTCCGCCCACAGGCCGGGCCGGTCTCCACCGGTTCCGTCTGCCCGGTGTTGACCGCTGCCGGGTCGCGACCTACGATGCCTCGTTGCCGTGGTCCCCTCCCGCCGTCGTACCTCCTTCGGTCTGGCCCTTGCGCGCTCGGGTTCTCGCGGCTCCCTCATCCGCTCGCACACCCACATGAGGTGAACCTCGGTGTCCTCACGCTCCGCCATCCGGGACCGCTACTCCTTCGGGAACCTCGACGACGTCCTGGACCTCCCCGACCTCATCGCCATCCAGCGTGAGTCGTTCCAGTGGTTCCTCTACCAGGGACTCGCGGAGGCATTCCGCGACATCTCGCCGATCAAGGACTTCACCGAGACCCTGAGCCTCGAGCTGGAGTTCGACCCGAACGACGAGGACCTGCGCCCGCCACCCAAGTTCACGGTGGAGGAGTGCAAGGAGAAGGACATGACCTACGCCGCGCCGATCTTCGTGCGCGCGCGCTTCGTCAACGCCTCGACCGGTGAGATCAAGGAGCAGACGGTCTTCATGGGGGACTTCCCGATGATGACCGAGAAGGGCACCTTCGTCGTCAACGGCACCGAGCGCGTGGTCGTCTCCCAGCTCGTCCGTTCGCCCGGCGTCATCTTCCAGCCCGGTGAGCGGTACCGCCTCCGGAACCGCTCGAAGCACCAGCTCGTCACCGGCACGATCCACCCCTACCGCGGCGAGTGGATCGAGTTCGACGTCGAGCACAAGCCCGGCAAGGACGTCACCGCCGGCACCCGCGTCGCCCGCAAGCGGCGCCTGTCGCTCTTCATGCTGCTCCGCGCCCTCGGCTACGACGAGGAGAACGAGCCGGGCTTCCTGGACCGCTTCGTGCAGCACTTCCACTTCCTCGAGGGGCAGTGGGAGAAGGACCGCGAGCTCTTCCCCACCCAGGACGAGGCCCTCGTCGAGATCTACAAGCGTGCCCGCCCTGGCGAGCCGCCCACGGTCGACTCGGCCCGCGCCTACTTCCGCAACGCGTTCTTCGAGCCGCGGCGCTACGACCTCAGCCGTGTCGGTCGCTACAAGCTGAACCGGAAGCTCGGCCCCGAGGTGGCGAAGGTCGCCGACATGTTCGGCATCCAGAACCTCGACGCCCCCGCCGAGGACCAGCCGGTCCTCAGCCGCTGCGAGGTGCTGGCCGCCACCACCTACCTGCTGAACCTCGCCGACGGCGAGCCCGGCTACCGCCTCGACGACCAGGACCACTTCGCCAACCGCCGCATCCGGTCGGTGGGCGAGCTGATCCAGAACCAGGTCCGGATCGGCCTCTCCCGCATGGAGCGCGTCGTCCGCGAGCGCATGACCACCCAGGACGTCGAGGCGATCACGCCCACGACGCTCATCAACATCCGGCCGGTGGTCGCCGCCATCAAGGAGTTCTTCGGGACCTCCCAGCTCAGCCAGTTCATGGACCAGGTGAACCCGCTCTCGGGCCTCACCCACCGTCGTCGCCTCTCCGCGCTGGGCCCTGGCGGCCTCAGCCGTGAGCGCGCCGGGTTCGAGGTCCGCGACGTGCACTTCAGCCACTACGGCCGCATGTGCCCGATCGAGACGCCGGAGGGCCCGAACATCGGCCTCATCGGCGCCCTCGCCACCTACGCCCGGGTCAACGAGTTCGGCTTCATCGAGTCGCCGTACCGCAAGGTGATCGACGGCCGCGTGACCGACGAGATCGTGTACCTCCCCGCCGACGAGGAGGAGGAGTACGTCGTCGCCCAGGCGAACACGCCGCTCAACCCCGACGGCACCTTCAAGTCCGACCGGGTCCTCGTGCGTCGCTCGCCGCAGGCGGCGTCGCTGTCGGACCTGAAGCTGCAGCTCGAGCGCGACGTGTTCCTCGGCGCCACCACCGAGATCGGTTCGGTGTCGCCCGCGGAGGTCCAGATGATGGACGTGTCGCCGCGGCAGATCGTCTCGGTGGCCACCGCGCTCATCCCGTTCCTCGAGCACGACGACGCCAACCGTGCGCTGATGGGCGCCAACATGCAGAAGCAGGCGGTGCCGCTCCTGCGTGCCGAGGCCCCGTACATCGGCACCGGCATCGAGGCACGTGCCGCCCGCGACGCGGCCTACATGGTGCTGGCCGACGGCGACGGCGTGGTCACCGACCTCGACGGTCGGACCATCACGGTCGACTACACCGGCCGTGGCAAGGTCACCTACCGCCTCCAGAAGTTCGAGCGGTCGAACCAGGACACCTGCATCAACCAGAAGGTGCGCGTCTCCGAGGGCGACAAGGTGAAGAAGGGCGACGTGCTCGCCGAGGGCCCGTCGACCGACAACGGCGAGCTGGCGCTGGGCAAGAACCTCGTCGTGGCCTTCATGCCATGGGAGGGCTACAACTTCGAGGACGCGATCATCCTCTCCGAGCGCCTCGTGAAGGACGACGTGCTCACCTCGATCCACATCAAGGAGCACGAGGTCGACGCCCGCGACACCAAGCTGGGCCCCGAGGAGATCACCCGCGACATCCCGAACCTCAGCGAGGAGATCCTCGCCGACCTCGACGAGCGCGGCATCATCCGCGTCGGCGCCGAGGTGGACGCAGGTGACGTGCTCGTCGGCAAGGTCACGCCGAAGGGCGAGACCGAGCTGACCCCGGAGGAGCGCCTGCTGCGGGCGATCTTCGGCGAGAAGGCACGCGAGGTGCGTGACACCTCCATGAAGGTGCCGCACGGCGAGAAGGGCAAGGTGATCGACGTCAAGGTGTTCAGCCGCGACGACGCCCACGAGCTGCCCCCCGGCGTGAACCAGCTGGTCCGTGTCTACGTCGGCCAGAAGCGCAAGATCTCGGTGGGCGACAAGCTCGCCGGCCGCCACGGCAACAAGGGTGTGATCTCCAAGATCCTCCCGGTCGAGGACATGCCGTTCATGGCCGACGGGACCCCCGTCGACATCATCTTGAACCCGCTCGGCGTCCCGTCCCGGATGAACGTCGGCCAGGTGCTCGAGACGCACCTCGGCTGGGCGGCCCGCTGGGGCTGGCAGGAGCGCGACGGCGACGAGGCGAGCTGGATCGGTGAGGACCCGGTCCGCGGCACCGAGACGAAGACCCGCCCGACCACCCGCCCCTCCACCCTCATCGCCACCCCGGTGTTCGACGGTGCGAAGTGGGACGAGCAGGAGCTGGCCGGCGACCACCGCACGATCCAGTCGATCTTCGAGAACCTCCGCCCCGAGGGTGCGGACGGCGAGCGCCTCATCGGCAACAACGGGAAGATGACGCTCTTCAACGGCCGCACCGGCGAGCCGTTCGACAACCCGGTGACCGTCGGGTTCGCGTACATCATCAAGCTCGCCCACATGGTCGACGACAAGATCCACGCCCGCTCGACCGGCCCGTACTCGATGATCACCCAGCAGCCGCTGGGCGGTAAGGCGCAGTTCGGTGGTCAGCGCTTCGGCGAGATGGAGGTGTGGGCGCTCGAGGCGTACGGCGCCGCCTACTGCCTCCAGGAGCTGCTGACGATCAAGTCCGACGACACCCTCGGCCGCGTGAAGGTCTACGAGGCCATCGTCAAGGGCGAGAACATCCCCGAGCCCGGCATCCCCGAGAGCTTCAAGGTGCTCATCAAGGAGATGCAGGCGCTGTGCCTCGACGTGGAGGTCCTCGGCCGGTCCGGCGAGGAGATCCGCATGCAGGACTTCGACGACGAGTACTTCCGCGCCGCGGAGGAGCTCGGGATCGACCTGTCCCGCCCGGAACGTGGCAGTGACGAAGACGATGCGCGCCGGCAGGCCGAGCGCGCACAGAGAGGCTGAGGACCGCGATGTTGGACGTCAACGCTTTCTCACAGCTGAGGATCGGGCTCGCCACCGGCGAGTCGATCCGGATGTGGTCGAACGGCGAGGTGAAGAAGCCCGAGACCATCAACTACCGCACGCTCAAGCCCGAGAAGGACGGCTTGTTCTGCGAGAAGATCTTCGGTCCCACGAAGGACTGGGAGTGCTACTGCGGCAAGTACAAGCGCGTGCGCTTCCGGGGCATCATCTGCGAGCGCTGCGGCGTGGAGGTCACCCGCTCGAAGGTCCGCCGCGAGCGGATGGGCCACATCGAGCTGGCTGCACCCTCGGTGCACATCTGGTACCTCCGCGGCACCCGCTCGTGGCTCGCGTACCTCCTCATGGGCACCACGCCCAAGGAGGAGCTGAAGGCCAAGCAGCTCGAGAAGGTCATCTACTTCGCGGCGAACCTCGTGACGTGGGTCGACGACGAGCGTCGCCAGGCCGACCTCCCGAGCCTCGAGGCCGAGTGGCTGGCCGAGAAGGACCTCGTCGAGAACGAGCGTGAGAAGGAGCTCGCCGCGCGCCACGAGGAGCTGGAGGCGGAGATCGCCCAGCTCGAGACCGAGGGCGCGAAGGAGTCCGAGATCACCTCGCGGCGCAAGGCCGCCGAGAAGGACCTGGCCGCGATCCGCGAGCGCTACGAGGCCGAGCTCGACCTCCTGCAGCGCGTGTGGGACGAGTTCCGCGACCTGTTCCCCCGCCAGATCATCGAGGACGAGATGCTCTGGCGCGAGATGCGCGACCGCTTCGAGGAGTACTTCGAGGGCGGCATGGGCGCCGACGCGATCAAGCAGCTCATCGATCGCCTCGACCTCGACGAGGAGGAGCAGAAGCTCCGCGAGCTGATCGACCCGCCGGCAGGGGGCAAGCCCCTCTCCGCCCAGCGGAAGCAGAAGGCGATCAAGCGGCTGAAGATCGTGGCGGCGTTCAACCGCCGCGACGAGAACGGCAACCGGATCAACGACCCCCGGGCGATGATCCTCGACGTGGTCCCGGTGATCCCGCCGGAGCTGCGTCCGATGGTGCAGCTCGACGGCGGCCGCTTCGCGACCTCCGACCTGAACGACCTGTACCGCCGGGTCATCAACCGCAACAACCGCCTGAAGCGGCTCCTCGACCTCGGTGCGCCCGAGATCATCGTGAACAACGAGAAGCGGATGCTGCAGGAGGCCGTCGACGCACTGTTCGACAACGGCCGCCGTGGCCGGCCCGTCACGGGCCCGGGCAACCGCCCGCTCAAGTCGCTCTCCGACATGCTGAAGGGCAAGCAGGGCCGGTTCCGCCAGAACCTGCTCGGCAAGCGCGTCGACTACTCGGGCCGTTCGGTCATCGTGGTCGGCCCCACCCTGAAGCTGCACCAGTGCGGCCTTCCCAAGCTGATGGCGCTCGAGCTGTTCAAGCCGTTCGTCATGAAGACGCTCGTCGACCGCGAGCTGGCGCAGAACATCAAGTCCGCGAAGCGGATGGTGGAGCGCCGGCGTCCGCAGGTGTGGGACGTGCTCGAGGACGTCATCCGTGAGCACCCGGTGCTCCTGAACCGTGCTCCCACGCTCCACCGCCTCGGCATCCAGGCGTTCGAGCCGGTGCTGGTCGAGGGCAAGGCGATCCAGGTCCACCCGCTCGTGTGCGCGGCGTTCAACGCCGACTTCGACGGCGACCAGATGGCCGTCCACCTGCCGCTGTCCGCCGAGGCGCAGGCCGAGGCACGTGTGCTGATGCTGTCGGCGAACAACATGCTGTCGCCGGCGCACGGCCGCCCGCTCGTCACGCCCACGCAGGACATGATCATCGGCGCCTTCTACCTCACCGAGCTGGTGGGCGAGCCCGAGGGCGAGCTCCGGCGGTTCCGTCGCCTCGACCAGGTCGAGCGCGCGGTCGAGGCAGGCAACCTGAGCATCCACGAGCCGATCGAGTACCGGGGCACCGAGTTCCCGGACCTCGTCGCCACGCCGGCGAACGGCTCGGCCGCCACCTACCACCCGACCACGGCCGGGCGCCTGTTCTTCAACAGCGCGCTGCCCGAGGGCTTCCGGTACGTGAACCGGTCGGTGAAGAAGGGCGACATGACCACGCTGGTCGACGAGCTGGCGAAGGGCTACCCGAAGTCGGTCGCCGCCCGCTCGCTCGACGAGATCAAGGCGCTGTGCTTCCGGTACGCCATGCGTTCCGGTCTCACCATCTCGATCAACGACGTGAAGACCCCCGAGGAGAAGACCTCGATCCTGAACCGCCACGAGGAAGAGGTGGACAAGGTCGAGAAGCAGTTCAAGCGGGGCATCATCACCGACGGCGAGCGCATCCAGCGTGAGGTCGAGATCTGGTCGGCTGCCACCACCGAGGTGACCCGGGCCATGGAGCAGAGCCTCCAGGTCCAGCAGTTCAACCCGATCGACATGATGGTGGGCTCCGGTGCCCGAGGGAACATGATGCAGGTCCGCCAGATCGCGGGCATGCGAGGCCTCGTGGCCAACCCCCGAGGCGACATGATCCCCCGGCCGATCAAGTCGAACTTCCGCGAGGGCCTCGACGTGCTCGAGTACTTCATCGCCACGCCGGGCGCCCGCAAGGGCCTCGTCGACACGGCGCTGCGGACCGCCGACTCCGGCTACCTCACCCGTCGTCTCGTCGACGTGGCGCAGGAGCTGATCATCAACGACGAGGACCCCTTCGAGTCGGGTGCGCCCGTCCGTGGGATCTGGATCGAGGACGTCGGCCCGGACACCGCCGGGCGTCGCACGTACCTCGAGACCCGGCTGTACAGCCGGACGCTCGCGGACGACGTCGCGCTCGCCGACGGCACCACGCTGCCGGCCGGCACGGTCGTCGACTTCCCGATCATGGAGCGCCTCCGGGACGATCCCGAGGTCAACCGTGTCCGGGTGCTGTCGCCGCTCACCGACGAGAGCGAGCTGGGCATCTCGGCGGCCAGCTACGGCCTGTCGCTGGCCACCGGCAAGATGATCGAGCAGGGCGAGGCGGTCGGCGTGATCGCTGCCCAGTCGATCGGCGAGCCCGGCACGCAGCTCACGATGCGGACGTTCCACACCGGCGGCATCGCCGCTGCCGCGGGCGACATCACGGGCGGCCTCCCGCGCGTGGTCGAGCTGTTCGAGGCACGCACGCCCCGCAACAAGGCGATCCTCGCCCGCACCTCCGGCGTGGTCCGGCTGGGTGACGACGACGGCAACCGCCGCACCGTGGTGGTCGTCGGCGACGACGGCGACGAGGACGAGTACACGATCGACCGCGACGTGCGCCTCGAGGTGACCGACGGCCAGGAGGTCATCGCCGGCGACGCGCTGGTGGAGGGCCCCCGGGACCCGAAGGAGCTCCTCGAGATCAAGGGCGTCCGGGCCACCCAGCAGTACCTGGTCGACCAGGTGCAGAAGGTGTACCGGGACCAGGGCGTGTCGATCCACGACAAGCACATCGAGCTGATCGTGCGGCAGATGACCCGCAGGGTCGGGGTGCAGGAGCCTGGCGACAGCGAGTTCCTGCCGGGTGAGCGCGTCGACGCCCGCAACTTCGCGGACGTCAACCGTCGCCTCGTCCAGTCCGGTGGCAAGCCGGCTGACGGGCGCCCCGAGCTGATGGGCATCACGAAGGCGTCGCTCGCCACCGATTCGTGGCTGTCCGCGGCGTCGTTCCAGGAGACCACGCGGGTGCTGACCGAGGCGGCCATCGAGGGCCGCAGCGACAGCCTCCTGGGCCTCAAGGAGAACATCATCATCGGCAAGCTGATCCCTGCCGGGACCGGCATGTCGGCGTACCGCAACATCGGGGTCACGGCTCCGGACTACCAGCCCCTCGAGTACTGGTCCTCCGACAGCGGTCAGAGCGCTGCGGAGTGGCTGGCCGGTCGAGGCGACGAGTCCGAGCCGAGCGCCGAGATCATCGACCTCATGACGGGCGGCGAGTCGGCCGTCTGAGCGTCACAACCGGGTAGGGGTCGCTTTGCGGCCCCACTCGGCCCATCACTAACGTTGACCCGGCCTCTGCGCCCTCGCGCATGCCATCACCCGGGAAAGTCGAGAGGTTTCCGTGCCCACCATCGAGCAGCTGGTCCGCAAGGGCCGCCAGACGAAGCGTCGCAAGGAGTTCACGCCGGCGCTCAAGGGCGCACCTCAGCGCCGCGGCGTCTGCACCCGCGTGTACACCAACACGCCGAAGAAGCCGAACTCCGCCCTGCGCAAGGTGGCACGTGTGCGCCTGTCGTCCGGCATCGAGGTCACGGCCTACATCCCGGGTGAGGGTCACAACCTCCAGGAGCACAGCATCGTGCTGGTTCGTGGCGGCCGTGTGAAGGACCTCCCCGGCGTCCGCTACAAGATCATCCGTGGCACCCGCGACACCACCGGTGTGCGCGACCGCAAGCAAGCACGCAGCCGGTACGGCGCGAAGAAGGAGAAGTAGGGATGCCACGCAAGGGTCCTGCACCGCGACGGGAGCTCATGCCCGATCCCAAGTACCACTCGCTGCTCGTCACGCAGGTGGTGAACAAGCTGCTCCTCCAGGGGAAGCGGTCGCTGGCCGAGCGGATCATGTACGACGCGCTCGACATCATCGAGACGAAGACGGGCTCGGATCCCATCGCCACCCTCAAGCGTGCGCTCGACAACGTGAAGCCGCAGCTCGAGGTGAAGAGCCGCCGCGTGGGTGGTGCCACCTACCAGGTCCCCGTCGAGGTGAAGCCCCGGCGCGCGAGCACCCTCGCGATCCGCTGGCTCGTCGGCTACTCCCGCCAGCGCCGCGAGCGCACGATGGCCGAGCGGCTCGCCAACGAGCTCCTCGACGCCTCGAACGGCGTCGGCGCATCCGTCAAGCGACGCGACGACCTCCAGAAGATGGCCGAGTCGAACAAGGCCTTCGCCCACTACCGCTGGTAGCAGCCCGCACAGCCGCCGCCCCCACCTGAGAGACACCCATGGCGCAGTACCCCCTCGACCGCACCCGCAACATCGGGATCATGGCCCACATCGACGCGGGCAAGACCACGACCACCGAGCGGATCCTCTTCTACACCGGCAAGAACTACAAGCTCGGTGAGACCCATGAGGGCGCCGCCACCATGGACTGGATGGCGCAGGAGCAGGAGCGTGGCATCACGATCACGTCTGCTGCGACCACCGCCTTCTGGAAGGACACCGTCAAGGGCGTCGAGCATCGCATCCAGATCATCGACACCCCCGGCCACGTCGACTTCACGGTCGAGGTGGAGCGCTCGCTCCGCGTGCTCGACGGTGCGGTCGCCGTCTTCGACGGCGTCGCCGGCGTCGAACCGCAGACCGAGAACGTCTGGCGGCAGGCCAACAAGTACGACGTCCCCCGCATGTGCTTCGTCAACAAGATGGACCGCACCGGGGCCGACTTCTACCGCGCGCTCGACTCCATCAAGGAGCGCCTCGAGGCGAAGGTGGCGGTCGTCAACCTGCCCATCGGCGCCGAAGCCGAGTACGAGGGCATCGTCGACCTGGTCACGATGAAGGCCTGGATCTGGCACAGCGAGGACCTGGGCGCCAGCTGGGACGAGGTCGACATCCCCGAGGACATGGTCGACCTGGCCGACGAGTACCGGCAGGCGCTGATCGACGTGATCAGCGAGACCGACGACTCGATCGCCGAGAAGTTCCTCATGGACGAGGAGATCACCCCCGACGAGATCCGTGCCGCGCTGCGCGACGCGACGCTCCACCACGGTGTGATCCCGGTGCTGAACGGCACCGCGTTCAAGAACAAGGGCGTGCAGCCCCTGCTCGACGCGATCTGCTACTACATGCCGTCGCCGGTCGACATCCCCGCGGTGGAGGGCACCAACGCCCGTGGCGACGAGAAGCTCGAGCGGGCTCCGTCCGAGAAGGAGCCGTTCTCGGCCCTCGCGTTCAAGATCATGACCGCGCCGCACATCGGCAAGCTGACCTACTTCCGGGTGTACTCCGGCAAGCTCACCAAGGGTGACCAGCTGCTCAACATGCGGACCACGCAGAAGGAGCGCGCCGGGCGCCTCCTCGAGATGCACGCCAACAACATGAACGACCGCGACGAGGTGTTCGCGGGCGACATCGTGGCGGCCGTGGGCATGAAGAACACCCGCACCGGCGACACGCTCGCCGATCCGGCGAACCCGATCGTGCTCGAGTCGCTCGAGTTCCCCGAGCCCGTGATCCACGTGGCCGTGGAGCCGAAGACGAAGGCCGACCAGGACAAGATGTCGAAGGCCCTCTACTCGCTCAGCGAGGAGGACCCGACGTTCCAGGTGCGCACCGACGAGGAGACCGGCGAGACCGTCATCTCCGGCATGGGCGAGCTGCACCTCGAGGTGCTCGTCGACCGCATGGTGCGCGAGTTCAACGTGGACGCCACCGTAGGCAAGCCGCAGGTCGCCTACCGCGAGACCATCACCACGCCGGTCGAGAAGGTCACCTACACGCACAAGAAGCAGACCGGCGGCTCCGGCCAGTACGCCGAGGTCACCATCAACATGGAGACCACCGGCCCCGGCGGCGGCTACATCTTCGAGGACCAGATCACCGGTGGGCGCATCCCGAAGGAGTACATCCCCTCGGTCGACGCCGGCATCCAGGACGCGATGAGCAACGGCGTGCTCGCCGGCTACCCGACGGTCGACATCAAGGTGCAGCTCGTCGACGGCAAGTTCCACGACGTGGACTCGTCCGAGATGGCCTTCAAGATCGCCGGCATCCAGGCCTTCAAGGAGGCCGCACGCAAGGCGAGCCCCGTCCTCCTCGAGCCCATCATGGCGGTCGAGGTCACCACGCCCGAGGAGTACATGGGCGACGTGATCGGCGACCTCAACAGCCGCCGCGGCCGCGTCGGCAAGATGGAGCAGCGTGGCGCGAACCAGGTGGTGTCCGCCGAGGTCCCGCTCTCCGAGATGTTCGGCTACTCCACGGACCTCCGGTCGAAGACCCAGGGCCGTGCGAACTACTCGATGCAGTTCCACAGCTACCAGCAGACGCCGAAGAACGTCCAGGAAGAGATCGTCGCCCGCGTGACGGGTCGCTGATCACCTGCCTGCCAACCAGTCTCACCCGATAGCACCGGCCTGAGAGGCCATTCCCCGAAAGGATCGCCCGATGGCGAAGGAGAAGTTCGAGCGTACGAAGCCGCATGTGAACGTCGGGACGATG
>JBIQID010000086.1:0-13555 GCA_044508215.1 Actinomycetota bacterium
GCCGTTGACAGGTCGCGACCCACGGCCGGATGCTGAGGCTGCCGACGGGGATTTCGTCGCGAGCAAGGAGAAGTGGGCAGTCGCCCGGCACACGGTCGGAACCTTCGCCGACACCGATGTGACCATCCAGGGGGACAGCCATGCGCACCACCACGACGATCCTGACCGACGAGATGCTCGCCCGGTTCGACGAGCGAGCACCCGTCTACGACCGGGAGAACCGCTTCTTCCACGAGGACTGGGACGAGCTCCGGGCGTCGGGCTACCTGACCTCGTGCATCCCCGGTGAGCTGGGTGGGGGCGGCTGGTTGCTCGACGAGTACGTGGCCAACGTGCAGCGCCTCGCGTACGTCGCTCCGGCGACCGCGCTCGGGTCGAACATGCACTGCTACTGGATGGGCGTCGCAGCCGAGCTGCACCGGTGGGGCGACGACTCGGTCGAGTGGATGCTCCGGCGCGGTCTGGACGGCGACGTGTTCTGCGCGCTCCACGGCGAGGCCGGCAACGAGATGCCGCTCCTCCTCGCGACCGCACACGCCGAACGGGCGGAGGGCGGTTGGCGCATCTCCGGGCACAAGATCTTCGGCAGCCTGACGCCGGTGTGGACGCTCGGCGGCGGGCACGCCATGGACGTCAGCGATCCGGACAACCCGCAGATCGTCCACTTCTTCATCCCTCGGGACTCCGACGGCATCGAGATCATCGAGACCTGGGACACGCTCGGCATGCGGGCCACGCAGAGCCAGGACACGGTGCTCGACGGCGCCTTCGTCCCCGACGAGCTGATCGCGAGCGTCGTGCCGATCGGGATGGCGGGAGCGGGCCCGTTCCAGCTGGCGATCTTCGGATGGGCGTTGATGGGGTTCGCCGCCACCTACCTCGGCGCGGCACGGCGGGCGTTCGACATCACGGTGCAGCGGATGCCGCAGCGGACGTCGCTGTCGCTCGAGAGCTCGATGGCGCACCATCCCGAGGTGCAGCACCAGGTGGCCGAGATGCGCATCGGTCTCGACGCAGCGACCGCCCTCCTCGAGAGCACCGTGGCCGACTGGGCGACGGGCGTGGAGCACCCGGACTGGCCGATCCGCCTCATCGCCACCCGGTCGTTCGTGAACCGGACGGCGCTCGACGTGGTGAACCGTGCGCTCGACCTCTCGGGCGGGGCAGGGACGTTCAAGCGCAACCGCCTGGAGCAGATCTTCCGCGACGTCCGGATGGGGGCGTTCCACCCCGGCAACTCGATGATGGCGCACGAGGTGATCGGCAAGCTGTGCCTGGGAGTGGACCCGGACGCCGCCCCCCGCTGGGGTTGACGCGGCGTCGGCCGCCCGTCAGTCGCCCTTCATCTCGATGGGGGTGCGGACCATCGTGGGCATCCCCTCCCCCGTCACGATCCCGAGGTAGCAACGGCCGCTTCGCTCGGCGCAGTCGACGAAGGGCGGTTCGCCCACGTCGCCCCGGCTGAGCATCGTCCGCGGCAGCTTCATGGTGAGCTCGAAGCGACCGTCAGCATCGGCGGTGGTGCCGAAGCCACCCCGGTACACGCAGAAGGAGTAGCCCTCCATGACCTTCGGGACGTCGTGGCAGACGCCGACCGGCTCGCTGAAGCCGGGCGGGAAGTGCTCGCCCACGATCGTGACCTGCTGCTCGTCGTCGTAGGGGCCCGGCTCGACGATCCGGAGCTCCGGGCGGGGCGACGCCGGTACGCCGGGGTCAGCCACTACGAGTTCGAGTGCCAGGTCCTGGGGCCATGACACGCTGCCGCCGGGGGTCGGGAGGTAGTCCATCGTCCGCGAGACCACGACTGCGCACCGAACCTCCGCGCAGTCCTGCCACCCGTCGTAGGAGAACAGCTCCCGCGGCATCGTGACGGTCCCCTCACCGGCGCCCTCGTCGTCCGGGGTGATCGACCCGAGCGGGGTGCAGTCATTGAGTCCGGGCGCCGCGTGGACGACGCAGAGGCGCAGCGCGAGCGTCGCCCATTCGGGTTCGAGGCCCTGCTCACGGGCGGCGAGCACGGACTCATCGATCGGCGCCCGTTCGACCTGTACCGCCACCTGCTGCCGCTCGGCGTAGGGCTTCCCTGGCGTCACCGACAGCGACGGCCGAAGGAACGGCTCGCCAACGAACCGGAGGTCGTCCGATCGCAGGGCCGGAAGGTTCGCATAGTCACGCTCTACTCGGAGGTGGCACGGCGTCGACGGGTCCCCGCAGTCGAAGGTGCCCGCAGCCGTCTCGATCACCCGGTTCACGATGAGCGAGGTCTGGCTCCGGGCACCGCCCTCCGACTCCTCCCACGTCGACCCACCCCTCGGGTCCCCGAGGAGGTCGCAGTAGTCGCCCGCGCCCTGTGTCACGCACACCTCCACGCTCATCGCGTGGTGATCGGTGTACGGCACCTCCACCCGGATGACCTGACCGTCGGTGATCGGGCCCTCGGGCTGGACGACGCGCATGAACGGCTCGTACTCGGCCTCGGGCAAGGGTTCGGGTGGCGGCGGGAGCTGCATCCCCTGCTCCTCGGGCTCCTCGGCCATGCGGGTGCGCACCTCGTGCTGATCGTCACGGAGCGCCACCGCGCCGATGCCCGCGAGGACCACGGCGATCGACGCAAGGACTGTTCCGGCGGCGCGCCGCACCCGGACCCGCCGTCGTGCCCTGCGGTGCACCACGGCCAGCTCGTCGGCCCGGGCGACGTCCAGGTCGACCGAGCGGAGCGCATCCTTCACGAGCTCATCCACGGGCATCGGAGACCTCCTCGTGCTGTTCGGTGACGGGCCCTGCTTCGGCCCGCGATCCGTCGTTGCGGTCAGTCGCGTCCTCGGCGAGGAGCTCCTCCAGCCGGGCGCGGGCGCGGTGGAGGTGCACCCGCACCGTCGCCGGCCGGGTGCCCATCAGCGCTGCGACCTCGGCGGTGTCGAGGTCGTCGAGGTAGTGCAGCACCACCGCGGCCCGTTGCTGGCGGGGCAGCTGCATCACCGCGGCGACGACGGCCTCACGAGTGCCGTGGTCGAGGCCCACCGACCCCTCGAGGAGCGTGACGTCGAGCTGCCCGCCCTCCCGCACGCGACGATCCCGCACCCGGACCGCCTGGCGGACGGTCACCCGACGCAGCCAGGCGCCCGGCCTGTCGTAGGACCGGAGGCGGCGCCAGCGGACGAGCATCCGCGTGAACGACTCCTGGGCGATCTCCCGGGCCAGCCCCTCGTCGCCGACGATCAGGTACGCGACGTGGACCATCGCCGGGTACTCCTCGGCGAAGAGGTCCTCGAACGCTGGATCGGGCTGTCCCATCACCTCTCCACACCCCGAGGCGTGCGAAGTGTTTACCCGACCCTCGGAGGGTGGCCCCGTGGAGGGTCGGGTGGGCCGCTACTCGTCCTCGGCGTGGGTGACGGGCTCCTCGCCCATCCACTGGCGGAGGGTGTTCTTCAGCTTGATCTGCTGGATGAAGATGTCGTGCTCGGGGCCGACGGGGCCTGCCTGGGGGCTCTTCCAGTAGAAGCTGAGCCACTCCTGCACACCCGACTGCCCGGCGCGCTGGGCGAGGTCCAAGAAGAGGGCGAGGTCGAGCACGATCGGTGCCGCCAGGATCGAGTCCCGGCACATGAAGTCGACCTTGATCTGCATCGGGTAGCCCATCCACCCGAAGATGTCGATGGCGTCCCACCCCTCCTTGTTGTCGCCGCGGGGCGGGTAGTAGTTGATCCGCACGACGTGGTCGATGTTGCCGTAGAGCTCGGGATAGAGGTCCGGCTGCAGGATCGTGTCGAGCACCCCCAGCTTCGACATCTCCTTGGTCTTGAAGTTCTCGGGGTCGTCGAGGACCTCGCCGTCGCGGTTGCCCAGGATGTTCGTCGAGTACCAGCCGCGGAGCCCCAGCATCCGAGCCTTGAAGCCGGGCGCGAGGATCGTCTTCATCAGCGTCTGGCCGGTCTTGAAGTCCTTGCCCGTGATGGCCACGCCGTTCTGGATGGCGAGCTGCTCCATGGCAGGGAGGTCGATCGTGAGGTTGGGCGCACCGTTCGCGTAGGGGACGCCGGAGGCGAGCGCTGCATACGCGTAGATCTCCGAGGGCGCGATGTTCGGATCGCTGGCCTTCAGGCCGGCCTCGAAGCTCTCGATGGTCTCGTGGACCTCGCTGGGCTCCTGGTAGGCCTCGGTGGACCCGCACCAGATCATCACGAGGCGCTCGCAGTCGTTCTCCACCTTGAAGCGCTCGATGTCGGCGATCACCTGCTGGGCCAGGTCCCACTTCGACTCGCCGGTCTTCACGCGCACGCCGTCGAGGTTCTTCACCCAGCGCTGGTCGAAGACGGCGTCCATCGCCACCACGCCCTCGAGCTCGGAGGAGAGCGGAGCGAGGTCCTCGTTGGTCAGCACACCGGCGGTCCGGGCGGCCTCCAGCGCGTTCGGGGAGATCGGGTCCCACCCACCGAACACGAGGTCGTCGAGCGAGGCGAGGGGCACGAAGTCCCGGATCAGGGGGTTCCGGTCCTCGGACCGCTCGCCGAGGCGGATGTGCGCCATCTGGGTGAGCGAGCCGATGGGTGCCGCCAGGCCCTTCCGTGCGGCGATCACCCCGGCGTAGGCCGTGGAGGCGACCGCCCCCATGCCGGGCGTGAGGATGCCGAGCTTGCCGGATGCGGGCGCGATGTCGAGAGCTGCCATGCCCGCCAGTCTTCGCCCAACCGACTCCTCGCTCAAGCGATGAATTCATAAGATCTGGTGATGCTTCCCGAGTGGTCGCTGCAGCAGCTCGCGTACCTCCGGGAGGTCGCACGCTCCCCCACCTGGACCGACGCGGCCGAACGCCTCGGCGTGACCCAGCCGGCGCTCTCCCAGGGCCTCGGCGAACTGGAGCGCCGCCTCGGGATCGACCTCTTCGAGCGCCGCGGCCGCAACCGGGTGCTCACCGATGCCGCTCGACCGCTGGTCGAGCTCGCCGAGCAGGTGCTGGTGACGGCCGACGACCTGTCCTCGATGGCTCGACGGGTGGCGGTCGGGTCGAGTGGGCCCCTGCGTGTGGGGATGATCGACGTCGCCGCCCTGCACACGTTGCCGTCAGCCATCACCGGCTTCCGAAGCCAGCACCCCGACGTGGACCTCCGCCTCTCGGTCGCACCGTCCGGCCGGCTGCTGCGCCGTCTCCGTGCCGCGGAGCTCGACCTGGTGGTCGTCGTCCGCCCGCAGGTCACGCCGGTCGGGGTAGAGGTGTTCGCACTCGTCGAGGAGGAACTGCGGGTCTACGCGCCGGAGGACGCCCCACGACGGCGGTCGGCAGCGTCGTGGGGGCCGTGGGCGATGTACCCGGAGGGCTCGACGACGCGGTCGATCATCGAGAGGGCCCTGCGGCGGGCCGGCGCTCGACTGGAGCTGGTCAGCGAGTCCGACAACCCCGACGTCCTCCGCCAGATGGTGCGCCTGGGCCTCGGGTGGGCGGTGCTCCCCCGCTCGGAGGCCGAGACGGGCCCTGATCCGCTGCGCCCCTACCGGCGGGAGCCGATCGCCACGCGCGAGCTGGTGGTCGCCCGACGCACGACCGCGCCGTGGGACCCGCGGGCGGAGGCGTTCGTCGCCCTCGCCCGAGCCGCGGCCTGAGAGAGCGCGAGCCCAACACCACCCGCACCCCCGCTTCGTCCCGCAGGTTGCGACGGTTCTGTCGCACCCTGCATGACAGAACCGGGGGGTGAGCGCGTGGGGGCGTCAGCCGACGACGCCGGCGTCGCGCAGCTCGCGCTTCAGCTCCTTGATCTCGTCGCGGAGGCGGGCTGCGTACTCGAAGCGGAGGTCGGCGGAGGCCTCGTTCATCTCGTCGGTGAGCGTCTGGATCAGGCGGCCGAGGTCGTCGGGGGCGAGGTCGGCGAACTCGTCGCGGATCGGCTTCTCCCCCGGCCGGCGCTTCCGCTGGTCCTTGCCGGGGATCGGCGTCTCGTCGGAGCCGCGCAGCGTGGCGAGGATGTCGGTGACGGCCTTGCGGATCGTCTGCGGCTCGATCCCGTGCTCCTCGTTGTACGCCACCTGCACCGCCCGGCGGCGGTCGGTCTCGTCGATCGCCCGCTGCATGGAGGCGGTGACGTCGTCGGCGTACATGACCACCTCGCCGTCGACGTTCCGGGCCGCACGCCCGATCATCTGGATCAGCGACGTGTCGGAGCGCAGGAAGCCCTCCTTGTCGGCGTCGAGGATCGCCACGAGCGACACCTCGGGCAGGTCGAGGCCCTCACGCAGCAGGTTGATGCCCACGAGCACGTCGAACTCGCCGAGGCGCAGGTCGCGGACCAGCTCGATGCGCTGGATCGTGTCGACCTCGGAGTGCAGGTACCGGACCCGGACGCCCATCTCGAGCAGGTAGTCGGTGAGGTCCTCGGCCATCTTCTTGGTGAGCGTGGTGACCAGCACGCGGTCGCCGCGGGTGACCCGGTCGTTGATCATGCCGAGCAGGTCGTCGATCTGGCCCTTCGTGGGCTTCACGACCACCTTGGGGTCGACGAGGCCGGTGGGGCGCACCACCTGCTCGACGATCGCGCCCGAGTGCTCGCGCTCCCACGGGCCCGGCGTGGCCGACAGGAAGATCGTCTGGCCCGCCCGCTGCACCCACTCCTCGAAGCGGAGCGGCCGGTTGTCGGCCGCCGAGGGCAGCCGGAAGCCGTGCTCGATCAGCGTCTCCTTGCGGGACCGGTCGCCCTCGTACTGGCCGTGGAGCTGCGGGATGGCGACGTGGCTCTCGTCGATGATCGTGAGGTAGTCGGACGGGAAGAAGTCGAGGAGCGTGCTGGGCGGCTCGCCCGGCGAGCGACCGTCGATGGGCGCCGAGTAGTTCTCGATGCCGTTGCAGAAGCCCATTTCCTCGATCATCTCGAGGTCGTAGGTGGTGCGCATCCGCAGGCGCTGCGCCTCGAGCAGCTTGCCCTCGCGCTCGAACTGCGCCAGCCGCTCCTGCAGCTCCGCACGGATGCGGACGGCGGCCTTGGCGAGGCGCTCCTCGGACGTGGCGTAGTGGGTGGCAGGGAACAGGAGGAGGTCCTCGCGCGACTCGATCCGCTCGCCCGTGACCGGGTCGACCACGGTGATCGCCTCGATCTCGTCGCCGAACATCTCGATGCGCACCGGTGCCTCGTCGTACGCCGGGTGCACCTCGATGATGTCGCCCTTCACCCGGAACTTCTGCCGGGTGAGGTTCATGTCGTTCCGCTCGTACTGGATGGCCACCAACCGCCGCAGGATGTCGCGCTGGTCGACCACGTCGCCGACGTGCAGGTACATCATCTGCTGGCGGTACTCGGACGGTGAGCCCAGGCCGTAGATGCACGACACCGACGCCACCACGATCGTGTCGCGACGGGTGAGCAGCGACGCCGTGGCGGAGTGCCGCAGGCGATCGATCTCGTCGTTCACCGTGGCGTCCTTCTCGATGTACGTGTCGGACGACGGCATGTACGCCTCGGGCTGGTAGTAGTCGTAGTACGAGACGAAGTACTCGACGTTGTTCTCGGGGAAGAACTCCCGGAACTCGTTGGCCAGCTGCGCGGCGAGGCTCTTGTTGGGGGCGATCACGAGGGTGGGCCGCTGCACCTGCTCGATGGTCCAGGCCATGGTGGCGGACTTGCCGGACCCCGTGATGCCGAGGAGCGTCTGGAACCGCTCGCCGCGCCAGACGCCGTCGGCCAGCTGCTCGATGGCCTTCGGCTGGTCGCCCGCGGGGCGGAACTCTGAGTGGACCACGAACTTGTGGTCGTCACGTGGAGCGGTGGGGATGGGCACGGATCAAGGCTACCGACGCGGTGTGACAGCTGGTCCGGCGCCTCGGGTCACATCAGGCGTCCGGGGCGCCACCGGTCGCACGGTAGGTTCCTCGCCGTGTTCCTCGTGGGTCTGACCGGCGGCATCGGTTCCGGGAAGTCGAGCGTGTCCGCACACCTCGCCGAGCTGGGGGCCGTGGTCGTCGACGCCGACGCGATCGTCCACGAGCTGCAGCAGCCCGGCACGCAGGTGTTCGCCGACATGGTCGAGCGCTTCGGCGACGGCATCGTCCGCCCGGACGGCACCCTCGACCGGCAGGCGGTGGCCGACCTGGTGTTCAACGACCCCGAGGCGCTCGCCGACCTGGGCAAGATCGTCCACCCCCGTGTCCGCGACGAGATCACGAGGCGGGTGGTCGAGCAGGCCGAGACCGACAACATCGTGGTGCTCGACATCCCGCTGCTCGCCGAGTCGGGCTGGGAGGGGACGGTCGGCACGATCGTCGTCGACCTCGACCCCGAGCTGGCCATCGACCGCCTGGTAGAGCACCGGGGGTTCGACGAGGCCGACGCCCGGGCCCGCATCGGCAACCAGGCGTCCCGCGAGGAGCGGCTGGCCCAGGCCCGGTGGGTGATCGACAACAGCGGCACGCTCGACGACCTCCGCGAGCGGGTCGAAGCGCTGTGGGCCGAGCTGCAGGCCGCCCGCGACGCCGCCTGAGCGTGCGCACCGGGATCCCACGCACCCGGCGCGGCCCGGCACGGACCACGCACGCCTTGCGATGGCGCCGACGGACGGCAACGCTGGGGCGATGACGCAGCCGATGACCCAGCCGCAGGTGATGGAGCCCCGCGTCGACGTCCTCGAGGACGAGGAGACCCGCACCGGCGAGCCCCGCGTCGCGCACATCGTGAAGGTGGGTCCGGGCGAGACGGCCACGGCAAAGGTGCTGGAGGCCCGGATCGAGGGGACGCCCCTCGAAGCCCTGTGCGGGCACGTCTGGGTGCCCGAGCGCGACCCGAAGCAGCTGCCCGTCTGCCAGAAGTGCAAGGACATCTACGAGATGTACCGCTCCTTCAACGACGGGCTGAACGAGAACCCGACCGACTGAGGACCACCACCTGATGACCTCCGCCCCCTCCATGGCGGCAGCCGTGCCGGCCGCTCCCGCCGCCCTACCGAAGCCGCTCCTCCGCGGTTGGTCCCACGTCGTCGGCTTCGTCGCCGCGGCGTCGCTCGGCGGCGTCCTGATCGGCCTCTCCCCCGGCGCAGCCGCACGGACGGCGGTGATCATCTACGTCGGCGGCCTCTGCACCATGTTGGGCGTCTCGGCGCTGTACCACCGGCTCAGCTGGTCGCCGTCACAGCTGGCGTTCATGCGGCGCCTCGACCACTCCACGATCTTCCTGGCCATCGCCGGCTCGTACACCCCGATCGCGGCGCTCACCCTCGACGGCTGGCACCGGCCAGCGGTGCTCGCCACGGTGTGGGGCGGGACGGCGGTCGGCATGGGCCTCCAGTGGCTCCCCATCACCCTGCCCCGCTGGGCGAGCACGGCGATCTACGCGATCGTCGGCTGGGCCGCGGTCATCGCCCTCCCCGAGCTGTGGAGCGGCCTCGGCCCGCTGGGCTTCTCGCTGATGCTGGGCGGAGGCCTCGCTTACACGGTGGGCGCGGTGGTGTACGCGCTGAAGCGGCCCGACCCGTGGCCGACCGTGTTCGGCTTCCACGAGGTGTTCCACCTCTTCACCCTCATCGGCGCCGGGCTGCACCTGGCGACGATCGGCTTCACCGTCCTCTGAGGACTGGCCCAGCGGGCCTCAGCCGGCGTTCTGTCCTGCAGGATGCGACGGTTCTGTCGCATCCTGCGTGACAAAACCGGAGGGGGTTGCGTCAGGCGCGGGTGACGCGGCGGTCGCTGCGGTCGCGCTGGCGACGGCGCGGCGGCGCTTGCGGTCCAGGCGACGCAGCTCGGTCGCAGCCTCGTCGATCTCGGCCAGGCCCAGCTCGAGCCGCGTCTTCGCCGCGTCGACCTCGGGGTGCTCCACGTCGTAGCCGGGCGTGCGAGCCTTCCCCAGGACGTCGCCGATCTCGCGGAAGTGGTGGTGCAGCATGCCGATGTCGACGTTGCCGTCCTTGATGCGCATCCCACGACGGACCTCGGTGGGCGGAAGGCGCAGGTCCTTCACGATCCCGAGCCACGACAACCCCCGCAGGATCGTGTAGCTGACGTCGGGCTCGAACCAGAAGAAGCCCTGGCGGGCCGACACCGGGTAGTAGTGGTGGTTGTTGTGCCACCCCTCGCCCAGGGTGAGCAGCGCGACCGGCAGGTTGTTCCGGCTGGTGTCGTTCGTGGCGTAGCGGCGGGTGCCCACCATGTGCGCCACCGAGTTCACGAGGAACGTGCCGTGCCACAGGAGCACGGTCGACAGCACGAACCCGATGAGGAAGCCCGACCATCCGGCCAGCAGCCACGTCGCCACGCCCAGCGACCACACGGGGATCCAGTCGAAGCGGTTCAGGAAGCGCAGCTCGGGATACTTGGCGAAGTCCTCGATCGACTCGGTGGGCGTCTCGTCGTGAGCGTCGGAGAGGATCCAACCGAGGTGCGCCCACCAGAAGCCCTTGATCGGCGTGTGGGCGTCACGGTCGGTGTCGACGTACCGATGGTGGAGGCGGTGGTTCCCCGCCCACCACAGCGGACCCTTCTGGGCGGCGGTCGCCCCGCCGAACGCCAACACGAACTGGAACCATCGGGACGTCTTGAACGCTCGGTGCGAGAAGTAGCGGTGGTAGCCCGCCGTGATGAAGAACATCCGCACGAAGTAGAGGGCGCCCATCAGCACCCAGTTCCACCACGGCACACCCGTGAAGAACGCGAGGAACGGGAGCACGTGCAGCACCCACATCGGGGCGGTCGCCCACCATCGGATGCGACCCCGGGAGGTCGCAGGGACGGGCGTCTTCACTTCGGTCATCGCGCTCGGTGTTCTGTGAGGGGGTCTCGTTGCTGCAGCGCAGCGGGGGAAGTCTGGCAGCGATCGGCGCTCGCCACCGGTCGGGGGCGGGACGCGGACATGCCTGCGCTCGGCGTGGAGCCGTCCGGCGTCAGGCGGCTCGGCGTCAGCGGCCCGGCGTCAGGCGGCTCGCTCGGCGATCAACGCCCCGAGGCGCAGGAGGTGTTCGGTGGAGCCCCCGAGGAGCAGCTCGAGCTCCTTCGCCTTCGTGAAGTGACGTGCCAGCGGGTAGTCACGGTCCACGCCGACGCCCCCATGGAGGTGCGCCGCGGCGAGCGACAGCCGGTGCCCGCCCGTGGCCGCCCAGTGCTTCGCCACGGAGACCTCGCCGGTGGCGTCGAGGCCCTCGGCGAGGCGGCTGACCGCCTGCCACGTGGTGAGGCGGATCCCCTCGACGTCGATGTACGAGTCGGCCGCCCGGTGCCCCACCGCCTGGAACATGGCGATCGGCACGTCGAACTGCTTCCGCTCCTTGGTGTACGACGCGATGAGGTCGAGCATCGACGCGGCGTTGCCCAGCGCCACCGCGCACTGCAGGGCGACGGCCCGCTCGTACGCCCAGCGGACCGCGTCCTCGCCGGTGGCGAGCAGCTGGGCCGGCGCACCCGAGAGGTCGAGGCGGGCGTCGGGCGAACCGCTGGTGGTCACCAGGGGCGTGACCTCGACCTCCTCGCCCACCGGCACCAGGAACAGCGCCTGGTCCTCGCCGACCTCGGCCGGCACCACGACGGCGTCGGCGATCGCCCCGGCCGGGACACAGGTGACGGCCCCGTCGAGGCGGTGCCCGTCGCTGTCGGCCGCGCCCGTCACGCCGAGCGCGCTCCGGTCCCGGGTCGGAGGCGTCCAGGCGCCGGTCAGCACCGCCGAGCCGTCCACCACCCGTGGCAGCCAGGCAGCCTGCATCTCGTCCGAGCCGAACTGCGCAACCGGCAGCGCCCCGAGCGCGAGCGTCTCCCACGCCGGCACGATCGCGCCCGTCCGGCCCACCACCTCGAGCACGCGGGCCAGCTCGATCAACCCCAGCCCAGCGCCGCCGGCGCCCTCCGGCACCGCGATGCCGAGCACGCCGGCCTCGGCGAGGGCCGCCCACGTGTCGCGGTCGAACCGCGGACCGTCGGCCCGCTCGATCTCACGCAGCCGCTCGTGCGTCGCCCGGTCCCCCAGGATCTGCTCGGCGAGCTGGCCGACGGCGTCCTGTTCCTCGGTGAATGCGAAGTCCATGTCCTTCTCCGTCCCTTCCGTGCCCGTCAGCCGCGCAGCGCCCGGGGCAGGCCCAGGCCGAACATCGCGATCAGGTCGCGCTGGATCTCGTTGGTGCCACCGCCGAACGTCAGGATGACGAGGCTGCGGTAGTTCATCTCGAGGCGTCCGCGAAGCGCCGCCTCGGGCGACTCGCGCTCCAGGTACGCACGCGGGCCGAGCACCTCCATCAGCAGCCGGAACGACTCCAGGTAGAACTCGGTGCCGAACACCTTGATGGTGGACGCGTCGGCCACGTCCATCTGGCCCTGGGTGGCCGTCCAGGCCACCTTCCAGTTGATGAGGCGCAGGAAGTCCAGGCCCGAGCGCACCCGGGCGAGGTTCAGCTGCACCCACTCCTCGTCGATGAGGCGCCGACCACCCGTGCCCCGGGTCTCGGCGGCGAAGGCGACGACCTCGTCGAAGCTCTGCTGCAGGAGGCCCGAGGAGCAGAGCGTCACCCGCTCGTGGTTCAGCTGGTTCACGATGAGGTTCCAGCCGTTGTTCTCCCCGCCGACCACGTTCTCGACCGGAACCCGCACGTCGTCGTAGAAGACGGCGTTGATGTCGTGGCTCGAGAGCAGGTGGAGGGGCTCGACGGTGATCCCCGGCGTGTCCATGGGGACGATCACCATCGAGATGCCCTTGTGCTTCGGCGCGTCGGGGTCGGTGCGGACCGCCAGCCAGCAGTAGTCGGCGTCGGACGCGAGCGACGTCCACATCTTCTGGCCGTTGATCACGTACTCGTCGCCATCACGGACGGCACGGGTGCGCAGCGACGCGAGGTCGGTGCCGGCCTCGGGCTCGGAGTAGCCGATGCAGAAGGTGATCTCCCCGGCGAGGATCTTCGGGAGGAAGAAGTCCTTCTGGGCGTCGCTGCCGTTCGCCATGATCGTCGGGCCCACCGTGTTGGTGGTGAGCATCGGGATCGGCGCACCGGCGCGCATCGACTCGTCGTAGAAGATGAACTGCTCGATCTGGCTGCGGCCTTGGCCGCCGTACTCCTTGGGCCAGCCGATGCCGATCCACCCGTCGGCCGCCATCTGCTTGACGACCGCCCGGTGCGTCGGGCCGACGCCTGCCTCTTCGTGGAGCGCCGTGCGGATGTCGTCGGTGAGCAGCTCGGCGTAGTACGCCTCGAGTTCGCGCCGCAGCGCCTCCTGCTCGTCGGTGTACGCGATCCTCATGCGTGCGCCTCCCTCGTCGGAGCGAAAACTGTAACGCGTTCTAGTGGCCCCTGGTGGCCCGACGAGCGCCCGTCGATACGGTCGGAGGATGCACTACGACCTCGTGATCGTCGGGACCGGCAGCGGCAACACGATCCTCGACGACCGCTTCGCCGACTGGAAGGTCGCGATCGTGGAACGGGACGTCTTCGGCGGCACCTGCCTGAACCGTGGGTGCATCCCATCGAAGATGTACGTCTACCCCGCCGACGTGATCCAGGAGATGCGCCAGCTG
Source organism: Actinomycetota bacterium (assembly GCA_044508215.1). GTDB lineage: Bacteria > Actinomycetota > Acidimicrobiia > Acidimicrobiales > Microtrichaceae > JAEZFI01. Next base: position 13,461 of record JBIQID010000086.1, read on the forward strand.
GCCGTGCTGGGCGTCGACGCGCAGCTCGTCGGCGTTCGGTGGCGCAACATGCGGGACCGCATCTTCGGGCGGATCGACCCCATCGCCGAAGGTGG
>JBIQID010000228.1:0-1848 GCA_044508215.1 Actinomycetota bacterium
GCTGCGGCGGCGCGGCGTGCCGCACGGCAGCTCGCGGGGCGACCTGCTGGTGCGCGTGGTGGTGCAGACCCCGAACGACCTCACCCCCGAGCAGGAAGCGCTGCTCGAGCAGTTCGCCGAGCTGCGCGGCGAGGACGTGGTGCGTCCCGACACCGGTCTGCTGTCGAAGATCCGCTCGGCCTTCCGCTGAGCGGCCGCTGACGTGGTCCCGATCGCAGGTCCCCTGTTCTTCGTCGACGACCTCGGCTCCCCGCAGCTCACCGAGGCCGACGAGCACCACGCGCGGCGAGTCCTGCGCCTGCGGCGCGGCGAGGAGATGACCGTGGGCGACGGGCGCGGCTCGTGGCGGCGGGTCACCTACGGCGAGGTGCTGGAGCCGATCTCCGAGGTGGAGCTGGAGCCCCAGCCCGAGCCCCGGTTGACCGTTGCGTTCGCCCTCGTGAAGGGGTCGAAGCCCGAGCTGGTGGTGCAGAAGCTGACCGAGGTCGGCGTCGACCGGATCGTGCCGTTCGCCGCCGAGCGCTCGGTGGTGCGCTGGGACGACGTGAAGGCCGAGCGGGCGCTCGAGCGGTGGGAGGCGGTGGCGCGCGAGGCGGCGATGCAGAGCCGGCGAGCGTGGATCCCCGAGGTGTGCGGCCTCGCCACGATCGACGAGGTGCTGGGCGATCTTGGCGCTGTCCGCGCCGACATGGGCGGCCGGGCGATCGACCGTGGCGACCACGTGGTGGCGATCGGCCCCGAGGGCGGCTGGTCGCCGTCCGAGGCCGCACGCTCACAGGATGCGGTGGTGCTCGGCCCGCACGTACTGCGGGCGGAGACGGCAGCGATCGTGGCGGGCGCGTCCATGGTCGCGCTCCGCATGTCGCCGGGGTGATTTTGCCCGTTGCTCGGGCCACGCTGGTCACTCACAGTGTTGGTCGCCCGGGCCTTCGTGACCTACAGTGCTTGCCTCACAGCGAGCTTGGTCGCGTGAGCTGGGGAGAAGAGTCCGGGGACCACCCGGGGTGACCGAGGGAGCGCCGATGGCGGCATACGAGGACGACGAACTGCTTTTCACCCACGGCTACGGCCGCAAGGTGGGTGAGCGGCTCCGATTGATCCGTCGCCAGAAGAAGCTCTCGCTCCAAGAGGTCGAACTGCAGTCCTCCCAGGAGTTCAAGGCGTCGGTGCTGGGTGCCTACGAGCGTGGCGAGCGGGCCATCTCCGTGCCCCGGCTGCACCGTTTGGCCCGGTTCTACAAGGTGCCGGTCGACCAGCTGCTGCCCTTCGACGAGGAGACCGACTCCGAGGACGAGGCCGCTCCCCGGCGTGACAACCACGTCGACGGCGGCGCCAAGATCGACCTCACCCGCCTCGAGCAGCTGGGCGACACCCAGGCCGAGACGCTCGCCCGCTACCTGCGGATGATCCAGGTGCAGCGCCAGGACTTCAACGGCCGGGTGCTCACCGTCCGCCGCGACGACATGCGCGCCATCGCCGCGATCCTGGGCGTGGGCGAGGAGCTGGCGGACAAGAAGCTCGACGAGCTGGGCCTCCGCCTGGGCTGACCGCCCCGGGGTCGCCCGACGCGTCCGCTCCTCCTGAGCCGTCCGACCCCCTCAGCCCGTACTCGGGCGAGAACGGACGCGAATCCGGTCCGATCCTGCCCGGGATCGCCGCGGAACTCGCTGGACGGCATCTGTGGGGCCCGGTGACGCTGGGCCTGTGGACGGGGGAGCGGGCCGAGAAGATCCAGCTGTGATCCGCGCCCGGATGCACGCCGACGAGGTCGACGTCTCCCTCGACCTGGTGCGCGCGCTGCTGGCGGACCAGTTCCCCGAGATCGCTGCACGTCCCCTCGTCGAGGTG
>JBIQID010000087.1:0-13517 GCA_044508215.1 Actinomycetota bacterium
GTGTCGTTGACCGCGAGCCCTGCGGCGCGGAGGCCCCGAGCGAGCTGGGCCGTGTGACGGTGCACCTGGCGCGCGATCCGGCGCAGCCCGTCGGGCCCGTGGTACACGGCGTACATCGACGCCACGATCGCCAGGAGCACCTGCGCGGTGCAGATGTTCGAGGTCGCCTTCTCGCGGCGGATGTGCTGCTCGCGCGTCTGCAGCGCCAGGCGGTAGGCGGTGCGTCCCTCGCGGTCGACCGACACGCCCACCAACCTTCCGGGGAGCGAGCGCTTCGCCGCGTCGGTGGTGGCGAGGAAGCCGGCGTGCGGGCCGCCGAAGCCCATCGGCACGCCGAACCGCTGAGCGCTCCCGACGACCGCGTCGGCACCCCACTCGCCGGGCGGGGTCACCAGGCAGCACGCGAGGAGGTCGGTGGCCACCGCGACGAACCCGCCCCAACCGTGCACCGTGTCGACCACGTCGCGGTGGTCGCGCAGCACGCCCGAGCTGCCGGGGTGAGCCAGCAGCACGCCGAAGCAACCCTCGCGCTCGAGGTCCTTCGTGGGGTCGCCCACCAGCACCTTGATGCCGAGCGGCTGCGCCCGGGTGGCGACCACCTCGATCGTCTGCGGGTGGCAGTCGGCGTCCACGAAGAACACCTCGGACGCGGCCTTCGACAGCCGGCGTCCCATCGTCATCGCCTCGGCAGCCGCCGTGCCCTCGTCGAGCATCGAGGCGTTGGCGATCTCCATCCCGGTGAGCTCGCTCACCATCGTCTGGAAGTTGAGGAGCGCCTCGAGCCGTCCCTGGGAGATCTCGGGCTGGTACGGCGTGTAGGCCGTGTACCAGGCCGGGTCCTCGATGACGTTCCGCCGGATGACCGGGGGAGTGATCGTGCCGTGGTAGCCGAGGCCGATCAGCGAGGTCAGCGGCCGGTTCCGTTCGGCGAGCACCCGGAGCGCTGCGAGCGACTCGGTCTCGGACAGGGCCGCGGGAAGGTCGAGCGCCCGGTCGTGGCGGATCGCCGGCGGCACGAGGTCGTCGAGCAGCGCCTCCGCGCTGGGGTAGCCCACCTCCTCGAGCATCCGGGACCGGTCGTGGGCGGACGGCCCGATGTGCCGGTCGGCGAAGCGGTCCCTGTAGGGATCGGACAGTGGGGGGATGTCGTCAGCCACGGTGCTCCTGCGCCTCGGAGGGCGCCAGGGAGGCTACTCCGCAGCTGCCGTGGCGGCCTCCTCCGAGACCGACCCCTCCGCGGTGCCTTCGGGCTCGGACGCCGTCGCCTTCTCCGCCTTCTCCGCCTTCTCGGCTGCGTGGGACTGGATCGCAGCGCCGATCGCTCCCATCGCCGCTCCGATCATCTGCGGGCGGTTCTCGGCCACCCACTCCTTCGACTCGTCCGGCCGGCGGGCGCTGCCGTCGAAGTGAGGGAGCACGTAGCGGGCGAAGAGCTCGTAGGAACGGTGGGTGGCGGCCTTGTCGGCCCACTCGTGCGCCTGGAGGAGGAACGTGCCGAAGCCTCCGTTCGACTGCGCGATCAGGTGCTCGATGAACGCGATGGCGTCGTCGGGGGTCCCCACCACTCCGGCGCCGCTGCGGTTCAGCTGGTCGGCGAGCGCGTCGGGCGGCCCCTCCGGGACCATGGGCAGCGCGGCGACCTTGCGGAAGTACTCGAAGTAGTCGGCGAGGCCGAACTCGACGTCGCGGTAGGCCTGCTCGCGCGTCTCGGCGAGGTGGATCTGGCTGACGAGCCGCCACGCGCGCCGGTCGGCGACCTGGCCGAACTCCTTGGCGCGGTCCTCCACCACGTTCCAGTGCTGGCCCAGCAGCTCGATGCCTGCCGCCTGCGTGGCGCCGATCGAGAGCAGCGAGCAGCCGTACTTGCCGGCGGCCCGGGGACCGGAGGGCGAGATCATCGCCGCCACCGCCACCTCGGGGTGCGGGTGCGTGTACGGGCGGAGGTGCAGGCGGGCGTTGCGGAGCGTGAACCACTCGGTCTCGCGGGTGACGGGCTCGTCGGTGGAGAGGAGCTCCAGGATCACCTCGAGCGCCTCTTCCATCCGGGCGCGCTGGTCGGCCGGATCGATGCCGAGCATGAACGCGTCCGACGGCAGTGCCCCCGGTCCGACGCCGAGGATCACACGGCCACGGGTGAGGTGGTCGAGCTGCACGATCCGCTGCGCCGTCATGAACGGGTGGTGGTAGGGGAGCGAGACCACGCCGGTGCCCAGCCGGATGTTCCGGGTGCGCTCTGCTGCGGCAGCGATGAACACCTCGGGGCTGGCGATCAGCTCGTAGCCCCCGGAGTGGTGTTCACCGATCCATGCCTCGTGGAACCCGAGGCGGTCGAGGTGCTCGATCAGCTCGAGGTCGCGGTGGAGCGCAAGGGTCGGGTTCTGCCCGGTGGGGTGGAACGGCGCGAGGAAGATGCCGCAGCGCAGCGGCCACTCCATCGGCGTTGCAGGTCCGGACGATGTGGGCGGTGTGACCGACGACATGCCCGCACCGTACTTGACCGAGCGGTCAAGTTCTCGCGAATGCCGCTAGCCGGTGAAGCAGCTGATGAGGTCGCGGTACCAGGCCTCCAGCGCGGGCTTGTGGTCGACCGGCGTCTTGCCCAGCCGCACGACCATCAGGTCGAGCGCCGGCACGCACATGATCGTCTGGCCCTCATAGCCCTTCGCCGCGAAGGTGCCGAGCCCGTCGTCGTAGAGCCACCACTGGGCGCCGTAGCCGAGGCCGTCCTCCGGATCGGTCGACACCCAGGTGCGGGCGTGGTCCACCCAGCCCTCGGGGAGGATGCGCCGACCGTCCCAGGTGCCGTCCCGCAGGTACAGCAGGCCGAAGCGGGCGAAGTCCCTCGCCGAGGCGTACACGTACGAGGAGGCGACCCACGTGCCGGCCGCGTCGAAGCGGGGCTCGGCGGTGATGCCGATCGGCCCGAACAGGCGCTGCTGGAGGAAGTCCCCCGTGACCGCTCGGCGTTCGTCCGCCCCGGCATCGGAGCCCACGAGCGCGTCGGTGAGGATGCGGCTGGCGATGTTGGTCGTACCGGACGAGTAGTTGAACCGCTCGTCGGGTGCCACCGCAGCCGGGCGCGAGGCCGCGTAGCCGGCGACGTCGACCGCGCCATTGCCGAACAGCATCTCGAGGCAGTGCGAGGTCCCGGCGTCGACGTAGTCCTCCGAGAAGTCGAGGCCGTCGCGCATGGCGAGGAGGTGCCGGAGCGTGATGCCGCTGCGGGGATCGCCCTGGCCGGACCACTCGGGCACCACAGCGGGGGAGTCGAGGTCGAGCAGACCGTCGCCGACTGCGATGCCCACCGCAGCGTGCAGCATCGACTTGCCCATCGACCAGGAGATCAGCGGCGTGAGCGAGGTGGTGCCGGGGCCGTAGCGCTCGGCCACCACGCGGCCCCGCTGGACGACCACGCAGGCGAGGGTCAGCTGCAGGTCCTTGTTCGGGTTCCGCCGGAAGGCCCGGTCGAGCAGCGAGTCGAGGCGGTCCTCGTCGCCGTCGACGGGAGCGGTGGCCCAGGTGAGGGTGGGCCACCTGCGGCCCTCGGGCTGCGGCGGGAGCGGGACGAGCGGCTGGTCGCCGCTCACAACGGGCGCCCGAACGGCACGGTCGTCCACGTCTCGAGGAACGTCTCGGCCAGCTCGCACGCGCCGAGCACGTGGCCGTCGGGGTGGTCACCCGCCTGGGCGATCACGGAGCCCACCCGGCTGCGGACCTCGCCCCGGAGCTCTTCGGGATCGGATGTCGTCTCCCACCCTGCCAACATCGGGCCGGCGCAGGTCACGAAGTCGGGGAGCACGGCCGCCCCGGCGCGGCGAGCCACGGCGAGCGCCCGGGTCGTGACGGCGAGGTGCTGGACCGGCACGATGCAGCGCGCCCGTACGCCCGCAGCGAGATCGTGGTCGAGGGCACCGACCTTGCCGCCCACCAGCAACACGTCGCAGACCGTGGCGGCGCCGTCGGCGGGATCGGCCAGGGTGGCGCCGGCGGCGAGGAACGGGGCGAGCACGGCGTCGCCCGGCTGGAACGCCAGGCCGACCGTGGCGCCCGACAGGCTCCCGAGCGCAGCGGCGGCCGCGGCCGCGGCGCCCTCGCCGATCAGCTCGTCGTGCAGCTCACGTGCGAGCGGGTTGCGTGGGTCGGCCGCCGCGAGCGGTTCGAGCTCGGCAGCAGTGACGCCCTTGCCGGGGTCGAGGTGGATGGCCGGCAGCTCGTCGCGGCTCGCCAGCTCGGCGACGAACGCCGCGACGGCCTCGTCACGGCCGTCGCCTTCGGCGTTGACCGCCGCCGATGCGCCGGATCGCTGCATCCCGAGGACGGCGTACGTATAGGTCACGCTGCGTGCCAGGTTCCGGGCGCCGTCCTGGAGCACCTTCCGTGCGTTCCGGACGATCCCGGTGGCCACGTCGGCACCGTCGAGGTCCACCACGACGAACCCGTCGGCGCTCTTCGCTTTGATGAGGCTCACGGCGTCGATCTTGGCAGAGAAACGACGGAGGCCGTGTGAGCTGACCCCCCGAGCAGCTCACACGGCCTTCCGTGTGTCGGACGAGCACCTTCCGGTGGTGGGCACCGGCGGTGTCCTCTCGTCCGGTGAAGCCGAGCTTCGAGAGGCAAGATAGCAACCTCCGTGACGCCTGTCACGCGCGAGTCGCGGGAACCTTCGCGAGCGCCCCAAAACGGGATGGACCCGCCGGCACCACCCGGCGGGTCGTTCATCCACGTCGCACTGCTTCCAGATCGTTGCACCAGACCGGACGGGGCGACTTCGTGACCAATGGACGCACGCCGGACCGGAAAGTCGCGAGAAATCTCCGCGACGCAAGGAATGGGGTCGTTCGACCCACGGTTCGGCCCCCGCAGAGGGCCGACGGGGCTACTGGGCAGCCCAGGCGCGGTGGGGGTGCACCTCGAAGGGACGGTCGAGCAGGTCGCGCAGCGGCACGTGCACCGTCGCCATGTCGTCGGTGAGGAGCTCGACGGTGACCGCGTGGATCGCCACGATCACCCCCTTGATCGGCTCGCCGCCCGACACCGGGACCACGAGGTACCGGTCGAGGGCGAGCTGCGAGCGGAGGGCACGGCCCGCGGCGAGGTTGGCCGCCACGTCCCGCCCGCCGAAGCCGGTGAGCAGCGCCAGCGCGAGGGACGGCCCACCCAGCAGCGCCGCCAGCGCGATCACGAGGACCATCGTGTCGACGCCCAGCTGGCCCAGCGCGAGCACGAACGACGCGGCCATGACGGTGAGGCGGAGCGTCCGTTCGAGGCCGCGGTGGCGCACCGCGGTGGCGCGGAGCAGCGACTGGCCCACCAGGGCGGCCACGCCGATGCCGATCGCGTAGCCCGCGATGAGGAAGAGGGCGGCGGTCAGCAGCCGGGGAACCGTCTCGATCGAGCTCTGCGGCAGCCGATCGAACGCCTCGGGCGTGGCGGCGGCGACCGCCACCAGCAGCCCCGCGGCGGTGCCGGCCCAGAACAGGGCGGTCCCGACCGGTCGGGCCATCTCGCGGACCTCGGGGGAGCGGTGCTCCTTCGACATCGCCGCACGGGCGAGGCGTCCGGCGAGCTCCCCGAGGAGCAGCCCCGAGCCGAGGGCCACCACGGCGAACATCCAGTGCTCGATCGTCATGGAGAACCGTCTCCCTTCTGGGTGGAGGTGAGGGCGGGTCGGGGATCCGATGCGAGGAGGAGCCGCACGGTCCGCCACCCGACGGAGAGGAGGTCGGTGCCGGTGGAGAGCACCGAGCGGGCCAGGAGCGCGGTGCGGACCTCCTCGGCGCACCGGTCGGTGAGGTCGTCGGGCACGCGGAGGATCGCGGCGAGGTCGGCACCCCAGCGCCGGTCGCTCGCGGCGAGCGCGTCGTCGAGCGCTTCGGCGCTCAGCGCGTCCAGGTCGTCGTTCATCGCAACGCTCCGCTCTCGACCGCCCGCTGCAGCTCGCGGCGTGCGCGCAGCAGTCGGGTCTTCACGAGTGGGACCGAGACCCCCAGCGTCTCGGCGATCTGCTGGTAGGGCAGGCCTTCCACGTCACGCAGGACGAGGATCGATCGGGTCAGCTCGTCCAGCGTGTCGAGCGCCGTGGCGAGCAGTTCGAGGTCGCGCCGCCCCTCCACGTGGACGTCCGCGCCGAGGGTCGCCCGGTCGGGCATCTCGAAGGGGTCGGTGGCGTCGTCACGCACGCGACGCAGCGTGGAGACGGCCGTGTTGTGGGTGATCCGGAGGAGCCAGCTGCGCTCGCTCGACTCCCCGCGGAACTCGTCGATGCTCCGCCACGCCTTGATCATCGACTCCTGCACCACGTCCTCGGCAAGCGCTGCGTCGCGCACGATCGACAGGGCGACCCGGTAGCAGGCCGGGGCGTGCTCCGACACGAGGGCGCGCAGTCGCTCGTCAGCGGCGTGGTGGTCGCCTGACTCGGGCGACTCGGCGGAGCGTGAGCGTCGGCGGCGGAGGAGCATGGGCACTAGAAACATCGGCACGACCGGTCACCGACGTGAGCGACGCCAGGAGGACGTGTGCCGGACAACCCCCCTCAGGTGGGCTCCGCGCCGGCCGACCCCGCCCTCACCCTCGTGGTGCTGCACGGGCACGGCGGCTCGCCCGACTCCGCCGCGGCGCTGGCCGCGGGCATCGACCCCACCTTCCGCGCTCGGCACGTGACCCCGGCCGGGCCGATCGACCTCGGCGCCGGTGCACGGGCGTGGTTCGAGGGCGGCGACGCATCGTCGATCCGTGGCGCTGGGGCCGCCGTCCGCACGCTCTTGGACGAGGTCGACGGGCCGACGGTGGTCGTGGGCTGGTCGCAGGGCGGAGCGGCGGCCCTCGCCGCGCTGGCGCTCGACGACCCCGCGACACCGTCGCAGCACCCCTGCGTGGGCCTGGCGCTCCTGGGATCCTTCCTCGCCGACGCGCCCGGCCTCGACTACGACCCGGGCCGCCTCGCCGACCTGCCAGTGCTGATCCAGCACGGCCGCGACGACGATGTGGTGCCGGCGTTCTTCGCAGAGGACCTCGCTGCCACGCTGTCGTCCGCGGGTGTGGAGGTGGAGCACCGCGAGGTGCCGCTGGCCCACGAGCTGGACGACGCAGCGATCGCCGACGTGGCCGAGTGGGTGGCGACCCGCTGGAAGGACGTGACATGAGGTTCTCGATCGGCCTGCCCACCGACCGCGTCGATCGGCCCGAGCTGCTCGGGGGTGACGCCATCGGGGCGATCGCCGAAGCCGTGGAGGCGGCCGGCCTCGATGCGGTCTTCGTGACGGACCACCCTGCGCCCGACGACCGCTGGCTGGAGCACGGGGGCCATCACGCCGCCGAACCGACGGTGGCGCTCGCGTTCGCCGCTGCGGCGACCTCCCGCATCCGCCTGCACACGAACATCTACGTCCTCCCGTACCGCAACCCCTTCCTCGCGGCGAAGGCGCTCGGCTCGCTGCACGTCATGTCGGAGGGGAGGGTCGTGGTGGGGACGGGCGCCGGCTACCTCCGCGCCGAGTTCGCTGCGCTCGGAGCGTCGTTCGACGACCGGAACGAGACGTTCGACCGCTCGATCGAGCTGCTCAGGGAGCTGTGGAGCGGTCGGTCGGTGGCGGGGGAGGGGTCGGGGTGGTCGGCTCGCGGGGTGACCCAGCTCCCGGCTCTGGACCACCAGCCGCCGATCTGGGTGGGCGGCAACTCGAAGGCCGCCATGCGTCGCGCCGCGCTCGCCGGCGACGGGTGGTCGCCGTTCCCGACGCCCGCCGAGCTGGCCGCGACCGCGAAGACGGCGCAGCTCACGTCGGTCGATCAGCTCGCAGTCCGCATCCGTGAGGTGCACGAACTGCGAGCGGAACACGGCCGCAGCGGCTCCTTCGACGTCTGCTGCGGGCCGTTCGCCCTCCACCGGTTCCCGTCACGTCGGGTGACGACAGATCAGCTCGTCGAGGAGCTGGTCGCGATGGGGCGGGCCGGGGTGACGTGGACCACGTTCAACGTCGCCGGCGATTCGCCCGAGGAGATCATCGAGCACGTCGAGGAGCTGGGCGAGGCGGTCGCGCAGCCAGTGCTCCGGTCACTCGGGGACGGCTGAGCGCCACGCCTCCGTGAGGTCCGCCACCGTGCAGCGGGTGGCCACGGTCGACAACGTGTGGTCGATCACCGAGCGGGCGTAGTCCTCGGGCACCCCGCACACTGCGTCGGTGGGGAGCACCACCTGGTAGCCGAGGTCGGCCGCCACGAGGCACAGGCCCAGCACGCCGACGTTGAGCGACACCCCCGCCGCAACGACCGTCGACACGCCGCACGAGCGGAGGATCGAGTCGAGGTCGGTGCCGGGGAACGGCGTGAGGCCGTGGTGGCGGTTCGAGCGCAGGTCGGAGGGGAAGCCGTCGAGCTCCGCGACGAGGTCGACCGCGGCGGTCCCGTCGAGCATCTGGGCCGGGTCCTTCGAGAGCGATCGCACGAGCGGCGTGTTGAGCGCGGTCCCCGCACGGTCGGCGCGCCAGCTGACCGTGGCGTGCACCACGTGGGCTCCCGACGCCCGGGCGCTCTGGCAGAGCTGCGCCACCTTCGAGACGAGGTCCATCGCCTCGGCGGCCTCCCGCAGCGCTGGGATCGTGGCCAGGTCGCCCACCACACCGCGCTGCACCTCCATCGTCACCACCGCGGTGGTGGGAGGGTGGACGAGGTCTTCGAGGGACGGCACGCCGCGAGCGTAGGCACCCGCTGATCCCGGGCGTGGGAGGCTGGGGGGATGCTGGTGCTCGCGTCGTCGTCCCGCTACCGCCGCCGGCTCCTGGCGGAGGCGGGGATCGAGGCGGAGCTGGCGACGCCCGCGGTGGACGAGCGGCGGTTCGACGCCGAGCTCGAGCGCCTGGGGCCCTGCGGCCTGGCCATGAAGATCGCCGAGGAGAAGGCGCGCTCGGTGCAGCTGGACGGGCCCGACGGGCCGGACGGGGTCTGGATCCTCGCCGCCGACCAGCTGGCGGTGCTCGATCCGGTCGACGCAGGAGCGCCCCAGCTGCTCACGAAGCCGGGGACCGAGGAGCGGGCGGTCGAGCAGCTGCTCGCCATGTCGGGTGGGACCCACCGCCTCGTGAACGGCGTCGTGGTGCTGCACGAGGACCGGGTGCACGTCGCCTGCGACGTCCACGTGGTGACGATGGGGGAGTTCGGCCGAGTGGAGGCCGAGGACTACGTCCGCCGGTTCCAGCCGCTGGACTGCGTCGGCTCCTACCGGATCGAGGACGATGCGGGTCTCATCGCATCGGTGGAGGGCAGCGGGGACGACGGCGTCATCGGCCTGCCGATGGGCGTGGTGCGCCAGCTCCTCGCCGCTGCAGGGTGGCCCGGCAGTAGGATGTCGGCCCCGCACGTGGAAAGAGGACGACGCATGGCTGGCCCGGACGAACTCGGTTCCCTCCCTGGAGCGCCCGCGGGGCTCGAAGCGAGGTTCGGGCGGCTCGGTCTCACGTTCGACGACGTGATGCTCATGCCCGCCGCGTCCGACGTGCTGCCGCACGAGGCGGACATCTCCACCCGCTTCGCACGCGACATCCGGCTGCAGATCCCGATCGTGTCCGCGGCGATGGACACCGTCACCGAGGCCCGGATGGCGATCGCTCTCGCCCGTCTCGGCGGGCTGGGCGTGATCCACCGGAACCTGCCTCCGGACGACCAGGCCGTCGAGGTCGACCGGGTGAAGCGGTCCGAATCGGGGATGATCACCGATCCGGTCACGCTCCGTCCCCACGACCTGGTGCAGTCGGCGCTCGACCTGATGGCACGGTTCCACATCTCCGGCGTCCCGATCACCGACGAGGCCGGGAAGCTCGTCGGCATCCTCACCAACCGCGACCTGCGGTTCGAGGTCGACCCCAGCCGCCCCATCAGCGAGGTCATGACCTCCGAGGGCCTGATGACGGCTCCCGTCGGCACGACGCTCGAGGAGGCCCAACAGCTGTTCCGCCGCTTCAAGGTGGAGAAGCTTCCGGTGGTCGACGCCGACGGGATGCTCCGCGGCCTCATCACGATCAAGGACCTCCAGAAGCGCATCGACTGGCCGCTCGCCACGAAGGACGACGACGGCCGCCTCCGGGTCGCCGCTGCGGTGGGGACCGGCGACGACGTCATCGAGCGGGCGAAGCTCCTGATCGACGCCGGTGTGGACGCCCTCGTGGTCGACACGGCGCACGGCCACTCGACCGGCGTGGCCAACACCGTCCGGCGCCTTCGGGCGATGTGGGACGGCCCGCTGGTGGCCGGGAACATCGCCACGGCAGCTGCGGCCGAGTCGCTGATCGACGCCGGCGCGGACGCCGTGAAGGTGGGCATCGGGCCGGGTTCGATCTGCACCACCCGTGTGGTCACCGGCATCGGGGTCCCCCAGATCACCGCCGTCTACGAGGTGGCGCAGGTGGCCAGGCCCCGTGGCGTCACCGTGATCGCTGACGGTGGCATGCAGTACTCGGGCGACCTCGCGAAGGCGATCGCCGCCGGCGCCGACGTGGCGATGTTCGGCAGCCTCCTCGCCGGCACCGACGAGAGCCCGGGCGAGGTGATCCTGTACCAGGGCGAGCGGTTCAAGGAGTACCGCGGCATGGGCTCGATGGGCGCCATGAAGTCGCGGAGCTTCTCGAAGGACCGCTACTTCCAAGAGCACGTGGTCGACGCCGAGAAGCTGGTGCCCGAGGGCATCGAGGGCCGCGTGGCGTACACCGGGCGACTCGACAACATCGTCCACCAGCTGGTCGGTGGCCTCCGCCAGGCGATGGGGTACACCGGCTCGGCCGAGATCCGGGCGATGCAGGAGGAGACGGAGTTCGTGCGGATGACCTCCGCGGGGCTCCGCGAGTCGCACGCCCACGACATCACGATCACCGAGCAGGCCCCCAACTACCGCCGGTTCTGACCGCCGGCGCCGCCCCGGTCGCCCAGCGCGGTCCGCGCCCGTGTGGATAGCCTCGTGACGTGCCCGGTGTGCGGCCGGGCAACGGATTGGGGAGGTCCCGATGAGGACGATGCGCACTCGGACGGCTGTCGCGGTCGTCGGTCTGCTGGCCGTGTTCGGCGCTGCAGCCTGCCAGACGCCACCGACGCTTCCGCTGGGCCCGCAGTGCGACCCGCTCGAACTGCGTCCGGGCGCTGACCTCACGAACTGCAACCTGCAGGGAGCGGACCTGAGCGGTGCCGACCTGACGGGCGCCATCCTGACGAACGTCAACCTCACCCACGCCAACCTCGATGGGGCGATCCTCGACGACGCCATCGCGATCGCCGGGCAGTTCCAGTACTCGAGCATGGTGGGCGCCAGCCTGCGGGGGATCGGGGCCACCTTCGGCAAGTTCCACGGCGCCACCCTCACCGACGTCGACTTCAGCGACGCCAAGCTCGACGGCGCGACCTTCGGCAACTTCCTGGCGCCGGGCCACAGCGACATCACCGGAGCGAAGTTCACCAACGTGGACCTCCGGAACGTGATCACCGACGGGTGGGACCTGTCGATCGCGGACTTCTCCGGGGCGAACCTCTCGGGCAAGACGCTGACCACGAACCAGCTGGCCGGGGCTCAGCTGTCGCGAGCGCGGCTCCAGCACGTGCACCTCGAGAACGTCGATGCCACCGGTGCCGACCTCTCGCACGCCGACCTGTTCGGCGCAGCCGCCAACGCCGCCGACCTGACCGGCGCGAACCTCGCATCGGCGAGCCTCGACGCGGCTGTGGTGGACCTGGCCAAGCTCGTGGACGCCGACCTGTCGAACGCCTCGCTGCGACAGATCACCGCGCGCCAGACCGACTTCACGGGAGCGACGCTCACCGGCGCGATCTGGGGCGAGCCCTCGGACTTCACCGGTGCCATCTGCCCCTCTGGTGCAGTGTTCCCCGGCGGCGACCCCGCCTGCCTGGGCCAGTAGCCCCCGCGCGCCCGAATGCGGACAGCTCCAAACTGTCCGCATGTCGACGACCCCCGCGCCCGAATCGGGACAGCTCCAACCTGTCCGCATCCCGCGCCCGAAGCTGTCCGCATGAGGTGGGGGAGGGCGGTCCTACAGTGCGGCCCGTGGATGCTGACCGCGAGCTGACCGTCGACGACCTCTTGGCCTTCGAGGCCATCAAGCGCGTGAAGTACGCCTACGTCCGCTGCCTCGACCAGAAGCTGTGGGACGAGATGCTGGAGCTGTTCGCGCCCGACGCCACCGCGTCCTACTCGGGGGGCAAGTACCACTACGAGGGACCCGAGGCGATCGTGGCGTTCATGCGCCGGAACATGGATCGTCCGGCGTTCCACACCAGCCACCGGATGCACCACCCCGAGATCGAGCTGGTGGCTCCCGACCGCGCCACGGCCACCTGGGCGATGGAGGACCACAACGTCGACTCGGAGTGGGACTTCTACCTGACCGGCGCCGGCTTCTACTCCGATCGCTACCGGAAGGTGGAGGGCAGGTGGCTGATCGAGCACACCGGCTACCGCCGCACGTTCGAGACGGTGATGCCGCTCTCAGCCGGTGGACGCCGCCTCACGGCGAGCTGGTGGGGCACCGATGGTCGATCCGAGCTCGAGGTGCAGTAGAATCTGACGGACCGTCAGAAATGAGGAGTTCTCGTGGCGATCATCGATCACACCCACCTCGACGAGGCACCCGTCGGGGAGCTGACCGTGGATCCCGACGTCGACATCCCGATGATCGTGAGCGTCGACGACCACGTCGTCGAACCGGCACACCTCTGGCAGACCTGGCTGCCCGAGAAGTACCGCGACGCCGGTCCCAGGATCGAGCGACGCGGCATCGGCGAGATGCGCCACGTCGGTGGAGGAGCGTACGAGCAGACCTTCGACCCCGACGGCCCGCCAGCTGACTGCTGGGTGTTCGAGGACCTCGTCTACATCCACAAGCGCCACGTCGCCGCGGTGGGCTACAGCCGCGACGAGATGACGATGACGCCGATGACCTACGACGAGATGCGGCCGGGTTGCTACGACCCCAAGGCGCGCGTCGAGGACATGTTGATGAACCACGTCGACGTGTCGCTGTCGTTCCCGACGTTCCCCCGGTTCTGCGGCCAGACGTTCACCGAGGCGAAGGACCGCGAGCTGGGCCTCGCCTGCATCCTGGCGTACAACGACTGGATGATCGAGGAGTGGTGCGGCGACTCGAACGGCCACCTCGCCCCGCTCTGCATCATCCCGCTGTGGGACGCCGAGCTGGCCGCCGCCGAGGTGCGACGCAACGCCGAGCGCGGCTGCCACGCCGTCTGCTTCTCGGAGATCCCGCCGCACCTGGGCCTGCCGAGCATCCACTCGGGCTACTGGGATCCGTTCTTCGCAGCGTGCCAGGAGACGCAGACGGTGGTGTGCATGCACATCGGGTCGTCGTCCCGGATGCCCGCCACGTCGCCCGACGCCCCGGTGGCCGTGGCCGCCACCCTCAGCTTCAACAACTCGATGGCGTCGCTGTCCGACTTCCTCTTCTCGGGCGTGCTGGTGCGCTTCCCGGAGCTGAAGCTCGCGTACTCCGAGGGCCAGATCGGCTGGCTGC
>JBIQID010000088.1:0-13084 GCA_044508215.1 Actinomycetota bacterium
CACGACCTGCTCGCCGTCGAGGCGGGCGACGATCCGCAGCGTGCCGTGCGTGGCCGGGTGCTGCGGGCCGATGTTGAGGACCATGCCCTCGGTCTCGAGCTCGACGTTGACCCGGGCGTCGGCCGCCTGGCCGGCGAGGTACGCGAGCTTCTGGCGATCGGAGATGGCGGTCATGCGCCCTCCTCCTTGGCCGGCTCCTCGTCGGTGCCGGGCATGGGCTCGACGTCGACGATGCCGGGCCACGGCTTGGTGAACCTTGCGAGCAGCGGGAAGTCCTTGCGGAGCGGGTTCCCCTCGAACCCGGACGGCAGGTAGATGTGGCGCAGGAACGGATGGCCGACGAACTCGATGCCGAACATCTCCCAGGTCTCACGCTCGTGCCAGTCGGCGCCGGCGTAGACCTTCGTCCACGTGTCGACGGCCGGCTCGGTGTCGCCGGCGTCGACCTTCAGCGTGATGCCCCAGTGCTCGACGATGTTGGCGACGCGGGCGATGACCTGGAACCGGGTCTCGCCGCCGGCGTACCCCGTCTCCATCTCGGGCAGCGGCTTGGGCTCGTCGCCGTGGACGACCTTGTCGACCTCGGAGTCCATGTACCGGCGGAACGGCGAGGGCTGCCAGTCGATGGCGGAGATGAAGCCGAACTGGCGGGCGCCCAGCGTGTAGCGGATCGAGGACGCGGCTGCCTGCCACGCGTCGGGACGGATCCGCACCCACACGTCGCGGTTCGGCACGACGTGGTGCTCGACCACGCCGTCGCCCAGGACGTCGCGGAGGCGGGAGACGATGCCCTCTCGCAGCTCGTCGACCTCGGGCGCCTCGGTCACCTCGGTGTCGGGCTCACTCGACGACAATGGGTTCCCCCCTCCACCGTGCGCCGATGTCCTCGTCCTTGATGCGCTGCTGCAGCAGCACGACGCCCTCGAGGAGCGCCTCGGGCCGCGGCGGGCAGCCGGGCACGTAGACGTCGACGGGGATGATCTGGTCGATCCCCTTCGTCACCGAGTACGAGTCCCAGTAGGGGCCGCCGCAGTTGGCGCACGAACCCATCGAGATCACGTACTTCGGGTCGGGCATCTGCTCGTACAGCCGCTTGATGGCGGGGACCATCTTGTCGGTCACCGTGCCCGAGATCACCACCAGGTCGGCCTGGCGGGGCGAGGCGGGGAACGGGATGACGCCGAGGCGCATCACGTCGTAGCGGGGCGCGCCGAACGCGGCGCCCATCTCGAGCGCGCAGCACGCCAGGCCCCACTGGTACACCCACATGGAGTAGCTGCGGCTGAGGTTGAGCAGCTTGGAGAGCGGCTTCGGCATCTTGCCGCTCTCGACGAGGCCTAGACCCATCGGAGCACTCCCTTGCGCCAGGCGTACACGAGGCCGAGGAGGAGCACGCCCACGAACACGCCCATCTCGGCCAGACCGAAGACCCCGTAGATCTCGAGGCGGGTGGCCCACGGGAAGAGGAACACCGCCTCCACGTCGAACAGCACGAACAGGAGGGCGAAGATGTAGTAGCGGACCTGGCTCTGGGTCCACATGGAGCCCACCGGGTCGGCACCCGACTCGTACGTGATGTACTTCTCGGGCTGCGGGCGGGACGGCCGGATGGCGTAGCTGATCAGCAGGAACACGCCACACAGGACCAGCGCGAGACCGATCACGACGGCGACGGTCAGGTAGCTGCGGAGGAACTCCGATGGACCGGCGACAGACCCGAGCACGGTCGTAGAACATACTCAGCGGCCCGCGAACGGACCAAAGCTGGCGGGGCCGGCGTTACGCTCGCCCGGTGCTCGACCTCCCCCGTCTCGACCGTTCGGCGGACGTCGGCGTGTTCGGCGGGTCCGGCTTCTACGAGCTCGCCCACGACCTCACGCCCTTCGACCTGGAGACGCCCTACGGGCCGCCGTCGGAGCCACCCCTGCTGGGGATGATCGGGGGCCGCACGGTGGCCTTCCTCCCCCGTCACGGGGCCGACCACCGGATCCCGGCGCACCGGGTGAACTACCGGGCGAACGTCTGGGCGATGGCAGCGCTCGGCGTGAAGGCCCTGGTGGCGCCCTTCGCCTGCGGTTCGCTGCGAGCCGAGCTCGAGCCGGGGCACCTCGTGCTCGTCGACCAGCTCGTCGACCGCACGTCGGGCCGGGAAGGCACGTTCTTCGACGGCCCCGTGACGTTCCACCTGCCGTTCGCCGACCCCTACGACGCCGAGCTCTCCGCCACGTTCGCCGACGTGGCCCGCCGGCAGGGGCGCACGGTGGTGGAGGGCGGCACCGTCGTGGTGGTGCAGGGCCCCCGGTTCAGCACCCGGGCGGAGGCCGATTGGCACCGCCGGCAGGGCTGGGACGTGGTGAACATGACCCAGGCGCCCGAGGCGGCCCTCGCCGGGGAGGCGGGGATCCGCTACGTGGGGATCGCGCTCGTGACCGACCACGACGCGGGCCACGAGCACGACCCGACCGTCGCTGCGGTCACGCAGGAGGACGTGTTCCGCTTCCTGGCGCAGAACGCACAGGCGATGCGGGAGCTGCTCGCCGAGGCCTTGCCGCGGATGGACCTGTAGGTCAGGGGCCGTCGGCTGCGACGGGGACGCCCAGAGCGCCGTCGAGGCCGGTGATCTGCACGGTGGCGTCGTCGGCCAGGCCGGCGAACGGCTCGGGGATGATCCCGAGCGCCAGCGTGCCGAGCACGGCGACGACGATCGCGAACCCTGCCGCCCAGGGCACCCGCACGGGCGGGCCCTCGAGCCCGTCCGTGGCGCCGGCCTCGCCCGGGAAGTACATGGCGACGACGATCCGCAGGTAGACGAACGCCGAGGCGACTGCGGTGAGCATGGCGATGATCGCGAGCGTCCAGTTGTGCGTGTCGGTGGCGGCGCGGATCACGCCCAGCTTGGCGAGGAACCCGCCGGTGAACGGGGTGCCTGCCTGGGCGACCAGGAACACCGCGAACGCCAGCGCGAGCGCCGGGCGGCTGCGGGAGAGGCCCTTGTAGTCGTCGAGGGAGTGGAGGCCATCGCCGCGCCGGCCCACGAGGGTCACCACGCCGAAGCTGCCGATCACCATGAACGTGTAGGCCGCCAGGTAGAAGAGCGCCGGCGAGGTGCCGATCGCACCCGCCTGCACCCCCATGAGGATGAAGCCGGCGTGGTTGATCGAGCTGTACGCCAGCATCCGCTTGACGTTCGTCTGGATGACCGCAGCGACGGCTCCCACGACCAGCGACAGCGCGGCGAGGGCGAAGAGCACGGGCCGCATCACGTCGAGGTAGGCGCCGAACGCCACGGAGACCACCCGGATGAAGCCCACGAAGCCACCGACCTTCACCACCGACGCCATGAACGCGCTGATCGGCGACGGGGCGCCCTGGTACACGTCGGGGGCCCACGAGTGGAACGGCACGGCGGACACCTTGAAGCCGAAGCCGACGAGCATCAGCGCCAGGCCGGCCAGGAGCAGGCCGTCCTTCAGGAGCACCGCCTCGGAGAGGAACTGCTGGATGTGCCCGAGGTTGGTGGAGCCGGTCGCCCCGTAGGTGAGCGCGATGCCGTACAGCAGGAAGGCCGAGGCGAACGCTCCCATGATGAAGTACTTGAGGCCCGCCTCCTGCGACGACAGCCGGCGGGCGTGCATCGCAGCGAGGACGTACACCGAGATCGACAGGATCTCGAGGCCGATGAACAGCACGATCAGGTCGTTGGCGGCGGCCATCGTCGTGCCGCCCGAGGCGGAGAGCAGCATGAGGACGTACAGCTCCGGGCCGTCGAGGTCCTCACGTCGCAGGTAGCCGTCGGCGAGGAGCGCCACGAGGATCACGCCCACGCAGATGAGCCCCACCGAGAAGAGGCTGAACCCGTCGAGGCCCACCGCGTTGCCCACGAGGC
Source organism: Actinomycetota bacterium (assembly GCA_044508215.1). Classification (GTDB taxonomy): domain Bacteria; phylum Actinomycetota; class Acidimicrobiia; order Acidimicrobiales; family Microtrichaceae; genus JAEZFI01. The sequence goes on from JBIQID010000088.1 coordinate 3,887, forward strand.
CGGCCGGGCCCTCCTCGGGGTTGCGCACGCGGTTCCAGAGCGGGATGGTCGAGATCAGCGACGCCGCCGCGACGGCCACCGTGTAGCCGGCGTACACGCCCTTCGGCAGGCGGCGCGAGATCAGCGACACCACCGTGAGCATCACCACGCCGCCGCCCATGAGGATCAGGTGCGGGACGAGCGCCGACCAGACGACCTCGGGCGTGGCGATCTCGGTCACCTCGGATCCCGCGGCCTGGGCGAGCACGTTCCCGATCGACGCGAGCGCGGTCACTGGTGGTCTCCCGTGTGGTCCTGGTCGCCCGACGCCGCCGGGACGGGGGGTCGGACGTCGTCGACGTCGACCGTCGTGTGCTCACCGACGTGCTCCACCAGCTGCTCGACCGCCGGCTCGATCCGATCGAGCACCGGCTTCGGGTAGATGCCGAGGAAGAACATCAGAACCACGAGGGGGGCCATCAGGAGCGCCTCACGGAGACGGATCTCGGGGAAGTTCCGGTTGTCGCCGGACGGCTCCCCGTGGAAGACCCGCTGGTAGGCCCACAGCAGGTAGACGGCCGCGAGGATCACGCCGCTGGCGCCCACGACGGCCCACCACCGGGCGCCCTTGAAGGCTCCGACGAGGGCGAGGAGCTCGCCGACGAACCCGTTGAGGCCGGGCAGGCCGATCGACGACATCATCGACACCGTGAACACCCCGGCGAAGATCGGGGCGACCTTCTGGAGGCCGCTCAGCTCGGCGATCTCCCGGGTGTGGCGGCGCTCGTAGATCATCCCGACCAGGAAGAACAGTGCGCCGGTGGTGATGCCGTGGTTCACGTTCTGGATCACGCCGCCCATCAGGCCCTGACGGGTGAACGAGAACAGCCCCAGCACGATGAACCCGAGGTGCGCGATCGACGAGTAGGCGATCACCCGCTTGAGGTCGCGCTGCATGGTGGCGCAGATCGCTCCGTAGATGATCCCGATCACGCCGAGCGTGAGGAGGAGCGGGGCGAAGAACTGCGCAGCCTCGGGGAAGAGGTAGATCCCGAACCGCAGGAGGCCGTAGGTGCCGAACTTGAGCAGGATGCCGGCGAGGATCACCGAGCCCGCTGTGGGCGCCTCGGTGTGGGCGTCGGGCAGCCACGTGTGCAGCGGGAACAGCGGCGTCTTCACCGCGAAGCCGATCGCCAGCGCCAGGAACAGCCAGCGGGCCGCGCCGGTGGAGATGGCCTGCGCCTCGGCGATCTCCACGACGTCGAAGGTGAGCGCGCCGCCGGTCGCCTGCTGGTGCAGCACGGCCGTGGCGACGATGCCGACGAGCATGAACGCCGAGCCGAACATCGTGAAGAGGAAGAACTTGGTGGCCGCGTAGACCCGGTCGCCGTGCCCCCACCCGCCGATGAGGAAGTACATCGGCACCAGCACGATCTCGAAGAAGAGGAAGAAGACGACGAGGTCGAGGGCGACGAACACGCCCATCGAGCCGGCCATCAGGAGCAGCATCCAGGCGTAGTAGGGCTTCGCGTCGTGGTCCGGGGTTACGCCCACGATGGCGAGCGGGAAGAGGACACCCGACAGCACGACCATGAAGAGCGAGATGCCGTCCACGCCGAGGTGCCACGACATGCCGAACGAGGAGCTCCACTCGTAGCTCTGCACGAACTGGAAGCCGCCGTCGCCCGTCACGAACTCGCTGAGCATGTACACGCTCATCGCACCGGACGCACCGCTGAAGAGCAGGGCGACCGGCCGTGCCAGCTCGGTTCGGGTGCGGGGCAGGAGGGCGACCGCGATCGCGCCGATCATCGGCACGAGGATCATCGCCGTCAGCGGGGAGAAGGCGGGGCCCGACGCCGCAGCGAGGAGCGAGATGGAACCGGACATCATCGCTCCCATCAGAAGCCCGTCCTGGTGAGGAAGTAGCCGAGGAGGACCACCGCACCGGTGGCCAGGCCGAGGGCGTAGCCGCGGACCTGCCCGGACTGGAGCCGGCGGAGCCCGGTGCTGGCCACGCGCACCGCTGTAGCCGTCCCGTTCACCGCCCCGTCGATCACGTTTCGGTCGAACCACGCGATCCCGTCGAACAGCTTGCGACCGGGGCCGCCCACGAACCAGGTGTACGACCGGTCGATGTACCAGCCCTTGGCGAACACGTCCTGCTCCACCACCTCGGGGTCGAGGCGACGCTGCAGGTAGACGGCCAGGCCGGCTGCGATGCCGACGAGGGCGAGCACCGTGGCGATCACGGCGAGCACGATCAGGGTGCCGCCGGCCGGCATCTCGTGGTGGTGGGCGAGCACCGGCTCGAGCCACGAGTCGAGGAAGTGGACGTCCTTGCTGAACGGCAGGTTCAGGACGCCGGCCACAACGGCGAGGCCGGCGAGGGCCACCAGCGGCAGCGTCATCGTCCACGGCGACTCGTGCGGCGTGTGGTCGGGCCCGAGGACGTGGTGGTGGGCGTCGTGCGGGTCCTCGTCGGGCTCTGCCGAGGTGTCGGCCCCCGACGGGTCCTCCACCTGCTCCCCGACCGAGGCGCCGGAGAGCTGGCGCCACCGCTCCTCGCCGAAGAACGTCATGACCACCTGGCGGGTCATGTAGAAGGCGGTGATGAGCGCCGTGACGAGGCCGATGACCCACAGCACCTTGCCGCCCGAGCCGAAGCCCCAGGCGCCGGCGAGGATCTCGTCCTTCGACCAGAAGCCCGAGAACGGGGGCACACCGGCGATCGCGAGCCAGCCGATGATGAACGTCCCGGCGGTGATCGGCATGTACTTCCGCAGGTTGCCGTAGCGGCGCATGTCCTGCTCGTGGGCCATGCCCAGGATCACCGAGCCGGACCCCAGGAACAGCAGCGCCTTGAAGAAGGCGTGGGTGACCATGTGGAAGATCGCCGCGGTGTAGCTCCCGGTGCCGACGGCCAGGAACATGTAGCCAAGCTGCGACACGGTGGAGAACGCGAGCACCTTCTTGATGTCGTCCTGGCTGATCGCGATCGTGGCCGCCACGAGCGCCGTGATCGCGCCGACCCAGGCGATGACGTCGTTCGCCCACGCCGCCTCGACGAGCACGGGGTTCAGCCGCACCAGCAGGTAGATGCCCGAGGTGACCATGGTGGCGGCGTGGATCAGGGCCGACACAGGGGTCGGGCCCGCCATGGCGTCGGGGAGCCAGACGAAGAGCGGGATCTGCGCCGACTTGCCGGTGGCGGCCACCAGGAAGAGCAGGCCGATGGCGATCGCGGTGCTGGCCCCGATCGTGCCGGCGGCCGCGGCGGCCGAGATGTCGAGGTAGGAGATCGAACCGACCGTGGTCCACACGAGGAACAGCCCGACCATGAAGCCCCAGTCACCGACGCGGTTGGTGACGAAGGCCTTCTTGCCGGCCGTGGCGTTCGAGTCGCTCGTGTGCCAGAAGGAGATGAGGAAGTAGGAGCAGGCGCCCACGCCCTCCCAGCCGAGGAAGGTCACGAGGAGGTTGTCCCCGAGCACCAGCATCAGCATCGAGAAGACGAAGAGGTTCAGGTACAGGAAGAACTTGGAGAACTTCGCGTCCCCGGCCATGTAGCCGATCGAGTAGAGGTGGATCAGCGCACCGACGCCCGTCACGAACAGGCACATCGTGATGCTGAGCGGGTCGGCGAGGAACCCCAGGTCCACCTGGAAGCCGCCGGCTGGGAGCCAGGTGAAGAGCGTCTGCACCAGGCGTCGCTCCTCGGCCGGGCGGTCCACCAGGTCGGCGAAGACGGCGAGCGTGACGGCGAACGACCCGGCGACCGTCGCGGTCCCCAGCCAGCCCGCCAGGGGATCGCCGAGGCGCCGCCCGAACGGGACGAGCACGAGGACCCCGAGGAGGGGCAGGGCAGGGATCAGCCAGAGGAGGTCTTCCACGGGTCGGTCAGCCCTTCAACATCGTCAGGTCGTCGGCCGAGGCACCTTGGCGCCGTCGCATGATGGCCATGATGATCGCGAGGCCCACGACGACCTCCGCTGCTGCGACCACCAGGACGAAGAAGACGACGACCTGGCCACCCACGTCGTCGAGGCTCCTCGAGAAGCTGACGAACGACAGGTTGACCGCGTTCAGCATCAGCTCGAGGCACATGAACATCACGAGCGGGTTGCGGCGGATCAGCACGCCCAGCCCGCCGATCGCGAACAGGACGGCCGACAGCACCAGGTAGGAGCTCTGGTTCACCCCTGCACCTCCTCGGCGAGGTCGGCGTCGTCGTCCAGCTCGGCCAGCAGGTCGGTGTCGAGCGCTGCGCCCCGCTGGCGTCGCACGAGCACCACCGCACCGACCACGGCGATGGTGAGGAGCACCGCGGTGATCTCGAAGGCGTAGACGTAGCGGGTGAAGAGCGCCCGGCCGAGGGTCATCACGTCGTTGTCCCGGTCGAGCCGGCCGACCACGGAGCGCTCCCCCGTGACCTCGGCGGTGGCGACGAGCGCCGCCACGAGCACGAGGATCGGGCCGGCGACCGAGACGACCACCGCCAGCGGGCGTCGCCAGACGTTGGGCTCCTCCTCCATGGCCTCGGTGCGGTCGACGCCGAGGAGCATGATCACGAAGAGGAACAGCACCACGATCGCGCCCGCGTACACGATCACCTGGACCGCCGCGAGGAAGTACGCCTCCTGGGCCACGAACAGCACCGCCACGCCGAAGAGGGTGGCGACCAGCGACAGGGCGTTGTGGACCGTGTTCCGGAGGAACACCACGCCCATCGCGCCGAGCACGCAGATCGACGCCGCGACGACCCAGACCACGTAGTCGACCATGGTGGTGGCGAGGATGCTCACGAGGTGGCCTCCGCCTCGTCGTCGCCCTCGGCGGGACGGTGGGCGTCGTCGTGCCCGTGGTGGTCGTGGTCCGGGGCGGCCCCGTGCTGGCCCTGGTCGTGCACGTCGATCGGCTCGGGGGCCGAGTCGGCGACGTGCTGGGGCGGCTCGGGCGGGCGGACGCCGTAGCCGAGCTCACCCGACCAGGCGACGAGGCCCTGCATCTCGGACGAGCCCGACGGAGAGGTGGCCCGCATCCACCCGGAGGTGTGCTGGTCCTCGCCCTCGCGCCAGTCCTCCCACGGGAGCTGCTGCGGCCGGCCGTCGTCGCCGACGAGCAGCTCTGACTTCGTGTAGATCGCGTCCGAGCGGTTGGTGAAGCTGAACTCGAACATCTTCGTCTCGGTGATCGCCTCGGTGGGGCACGCCTCGACGCACATGTCGCAGTGGATGCAGCGGAGGTAGTTGATCTCGTAGACGAAGCCGAACCGCTCGCCCGGCGACGTGGGGTCCTCGGGATCGTTGTCGGCGCCGCGCACGTAGATGCAGCGCGCCGGGCAGATGCCCGCGCACAGCTCGCACCCGATGCACTTCTCCATCCCGTCCTCGTACCGGTTGAGGACGTGGCGGCCGTGGACCCGCTCGCTCTTGGGCGCCTTGAGGTCCTGGGAACCACCGCGGCCGCCCTCGTACTGGAGGGTGACGGTCTCACCCGTACCGGAGCGGTGGGTGAAGAACTTCTTGATCGTGACGGCGAACCCGTCGAGGACGCCCATCAGATGTCCACCTCCTCGAGGTCGCGTCGCCGGTCGGCCGTGCGCACCGCCTTCGCGAGCAGTGCTGCGGTGCCGAGCGCGAGGACCGCTGCGACCACGGCGGCCCACACCCAGGGCCAGTCCTGGTCGAGGCCGACGCGGAGGCTCACCAGCAGGATCAACCAACCGAGCGACAGCGGGATGAGGAGCTTCCAGCCGAGGTCCATGAGCTGGTCGTACCGGAGCCTCGGCAGCGTGGTGCGGAAGAGGATGAAGGTGGCGAGCAGCAGGAGCAGCTTGGCGAAGAACCACACCGTGGGCAGGACGTAGTCGGCCACCCACCCGGTCAGGCCGAACGAGGGGCCGGACGGGCCACCCAGGAACAGCGTCACGATGACGGCCGACATCGTGATCACGTTCATGAACTCGGTCAGGTAGAAGAGCGCGAAGCGGAAGCCCGAGTACTCGGTGTGGAAGCCGCCGACCAGCTCCTGCTCGGCCTCGACGAGGTCGAACGGCGGGCGGTTCAGCTCGGCGGTCGCAGCGATGAGGAACACCACGAACGGCACCAGGCCGGTCATCCAGATGTTCCACTGCCAGGTGCTCTGCGAGGCGACGATGCCGTTGGTGGACAGCGTGCCCGAGCGGAGGAGCACCGGCAGGAGCGACAGGCCGAGCGCGGCCTCGTAGCTGACCATCTGTGCGGTGGCCCGGACCGAGCCCAGGAGCGGGTACTTCGACCCCGAGGACCACCCGGCGAGCATCACGCCGTAGACGGCGATCGAGCTCATCGCCAGCACCAGCAGGATGCCGATGTGGGGGTCGGCGAGCTGCATCAGCGTCCGGTGGCCTGCGATCTCCACCGAACCGTCGCCGCCACGGTCGAAGTTGCCGGCGATGGGCACGACGGTGAACACCAGGAACGCGGGGATCAGGGCGAGGAACGGCGCGATCCGGAAGATGAACGGGTCCGAGCGCTCGGGGATCAGGTCCTCCTTGAAGAAGGCCTTCACGCCGTCGGCGAGCGTCTGGAGGATGCCGAAGGGGCCGGCGACCGTCGGGCCGAGCCGGTTCGACATGTCGGCGTGGAGCTTCCGCTCGAACCAGATCATCAGCATGACCGAGTTCAGGAGCAGCCCGAACGCCACCACGACCTTCACGATCGTGAGGAGCACCGCCATCCCGTCGATGTCGACGAGGAGGGGGTCGAGCGCCAGCAACGGCGTCACCGCACCACCTCGATGCGGATGTCGGATGCCACGTCACCGCTCCGGAGGAGCGCGTCGACAGATCGATCGCCCTGCTGGAGCAGCACCACCGCGGTGCCCTTGGCGACGGTGGCGTCCGCGACGGTCGGGACCGACGCGCTGCGGTCCCCCGCCTTGAGCAGCACGTTCGCCGGTGCCTCCACGCCCAGCGTGGAGAGGTCGGACGGGTGCAGGCGCACCTCGGGACCCGGCGCCAGGTGCGCGAGGTCCTCGCAGTGCTGCACGAGCGTGCCCTGGTCGTAGAGCGACCGGCGGGCCACCATCCGGAACGCGTAGGCGTCCGCGGCGGGCGCCGCCGTGGGTTCGGGGGCGCTGAAGGTCACGAGCGCCACCGTCGCCGGTGCCGCCTCGGTCACCTCGGTCGCGTCGTCGGCTGCGGCCTCGGTCGAGCCCTCGGAGCCGTCCTCGGCGGGAGCACCGTCCACGGGAGGCGCCTCGGCGTCGGACCCGGCGGCGGGATCGGGCCCGTCGACCTCGGCGCCCTCCGACGTCTCGGCCGCCTGGGCCGGGTCGGGCTCCTCGACGGCGAGGACCGACTGCGCGGTGCGGGTCATCATCGCCTGCGGCGAGTTGCCGATCGTCCGCGGGCCGTCCGGACGGGCGGTCGGACGGTCGACCCACGCCCCGAACAGAGGGACGACGCCATCGACGAGCGCCGGGTCGCCGAGCACGTCGGGGGTGATGCCGTGGTGCGACGGAGCGAGGCGGGCGATCTCCTCCTGGAGCTGGGTGACCGACCACACGCCCAGGTCGGACCCGAGCGCGAGCGCCAGCTCGGCAGCGATCTGCCAGTCGGGACGTGCGGAGCCCTCGGCCGTGACCTTCTGGCTGAGGACGGTCACCCGGCCCTCGAGGTTGGTGGTGGTGCCGTCGACCTCGGCGAACCCGGCCGCAGGGAGCACCACGTCGGCCCGGCGCGACGACTCGTTGAGGAAGGTGTCGACCGCGATGACGGTGCGTGCACCGGCCACGGCACGCTCGGCGAGCCGCGGGTCGGGGAAGTCGGAGATCGGGTCGGCGCCGAGCAGCACCAGCACGTCGATCCGGCCGTCTGCAGCCGCTTCGAGGATGCCGGCGGCGTCCAGGCCGTCGGTGCCGGGGACGCGACCCCACGCCGACTCGTAGTGGGCGGCGGCGTCGGCCCGGCGGACACGACCCGGGAGCAGCCCCGGCGCGAGCCCCATGTCGATCGCGCCGTGCACGTTCGCCCGCCGGAGCACCGGCAGGAACGCCACGCCGTCCAGGCCGTCCGCCAGGGCGGCGGCGGCGTCGACGACCGTCGATGCGGACTCGGCGAGGCTGGGACGCCCGAGGACCACGTTCACCGCACCGGCACCGCGAACGAGCTCGCGGGCCTGGGCGAGCGCCTCGTCGTCGGTCGCATCCGAGCCGACCAGGGCAGCGGCGAGCGATGCCGCCTCGCCCGGCCGGTACCGGAGCGACACCGTGGCGAGCGGGGTGATCGACGACGGCGCCGGCGACAGCTCGACGAGCTGCACCAGCCCGTTGTCGATGGCGCTCTTCAGCCGGATGAAGAGGACGGGGACCTCCTCCTTGGGGTCCGGGCCGAGCCACACCACGACCGAGCCCGGAGCGAACGCCCCGTCGATCGTCGTCCGGGGCAGGCCCAGCACCGCATCGGCGGGCAGGCCGTCGCCCAGCTGCGCGTCGACGTGGTCGGTGCCGACCACGCCCTTGGCGAGCTTGGCCCAGGCGTAGGCCGCCTCGTTCGTGAGCCGGGCGCCGCCCAGCACGGCCACGCCGTCGACGCCGTTGCCGCCCCGGGCGACCGATCGGATCGCTTCGGCGGCCGTCTCGATCGCGTCGTTCCAGCGGGTCGGGACCAGCTCGTCGCCGGAGCGGACGAGCGGGACGTCGAGCCGCTCGGGGTGGGCGATCGCCTGGAAGCCCCACCGGCCCTTGTCGCACAGCCAGCCCCAGTTGACCGGGTCGCTGTCGACACCCTGGTGGCGGACCACCGTGTCGCGCGACGACTGCACCGTGATGCGGCAGCCCATGGCGCAGTTGGTGCAGGTCGACTCGACCTCGGTGAGGTCCCACGGCCGCGCCTTGAAGCGGTACGGCTTGGCCGTGAGCGCTCCCACCGGGCAGATCTCGACCGTGTTGCCCGAGAAGTAGGACTCGAACGGGTCGTCCGGGAAGGTGTTGACCTGCGTGGCGGCACCGCGGTCGATGAAGTGGATCAGCGGCTCGTCGATCACCTCGTCGGCGAAGCGGGTGCAGCGGTCGCAGAGGATGCAGCGCTCGCGGTCCAGGTAGACGTTCGACGAGATGGCGATCGGCTTCGCGTAGTGCCGCTTCTCCTCCACGAACCGGCTCTCACCGGGCCCGTAGGCGAGCGTCTGGTCCTGGAGCGGGCACTCGCCGCCCTTGTCGCAGACCGGGCAGTCG
>JBIQID010000089.1:0-10325 GCA_044508215.1 Actinomycetota bacterium
ACGGTCACCTTCGAGACGCCGGTCGACGTGGTGCGAAAGCTCGTCGAGGGATCCTGGGACCCGTTCAGCTTCGACGGCTCGACCGGCGCCAGCCTGTCGGCCGACGGGTTGTCGGTCGACCTGCGCCTCCGTGACGGCGGCCGTGGCGACACCGACGGTGCGGCCGACGGACGGATCGTCGACCCGTTCGCTCCGGGGGAGGCCACGTCGCTCGTCATCACCTCCGACGCGCTCCCGATCCTTCCGCTGAACCAGCCGGCGGACGTGCAGCTCGAGGTGACCGGCGACGAGGGCACGGTCACGTGGACGCTGCTACGGGGACCCCTGCCAGCGGGACTCTCGCTGACCTCGGACGGCCGCATCCTCGGTACGCCGGTGAGCTTCACTGCGAGCTGGGTGCGTGTGCAGGCCGACGACGGCGTCACCACCACCACGAAGCTGCTCATGGTCGTGGCCTTCCCGGATCCTTCGGCGACGCTGTCGACCACCGGCCTGCCGCTGCCAGACGGCGACTGGGTGCTGATGGCGGACCCCTTCGGTGGGTTCGGGTACGTGCGAGCCGACGGCAGCCAGGACCCCTTGGCGTCGATGAGCGTCGGGCAGGCGATGGTGTTCAGCGGCGCCTCGGCGAGCGTGGACCGGTCGCTGGTGCTGGCGTACAGCCAGGGGCCCGGCGGCGAGTTCGTGTTCGAGGTGCTCGACGGGGTAACCGGCGAGCCGATCGAGCTCGACCAGCCGATCGCTTCGGGGAGCTACGCCTCGTTCTCCCCGAGCGGTGAGTGGATGGCGGTGCAGGACTTCGCTGCTGGCTCCGTGCGGCTGGTCGAGACCACGACGTGGACCACCGTCCGGACAGTCCCCACTGGCGTCGGGATGGGGTGCTGTCTCCGGTGGTCGGCTGCCTCGGACGAGCTGCTGCTCGGCACACAACAGGTGCCCGGCGGGACCGAGCTGCCGATCGTGTCGCCGGGTGACCCCCCGAACGATCGGACGGTCCTGGTGGCGGACCAGTTCTGCGGGACGGTCTTCGAGTGGAGCAGGAGCGATCGGCTCGCGCTGAGCTGCCTCGGGCAGCTGTTGACGGTGTCCGCGGTCGACGGGAGCGATGTGCGCGTCGTCGCGCAAAGCCACTGCCCGGGCGACGGTTCGCCGTGTCGGAGCTACGACGAGTCGGGGTCGCAGCTGCGGTTCTCGCCGTCCGGCTCACACATCTTGACGACCGAGCGCCTCGATGGCGGGCCCGACCCGTCGATGTACCGGTGGGTGGTGTTCGAGGACGTCGACCAGGCGACCGCGATGCCGCTGACCGAGGCGAGCCAGCTGCCGCCAATGGTGCTCCGCTGGGACTGATCGGCCTGGCGCAGCACCCACGCTGGAACGACGAAACCCCTGCCGAAGCAGGGGCTCGAGGTCAGCGCGCTCGGAGGGACGGGACTCGAACCCCCAACCTTCTGATCCGTAGGCGGATCCCGGGGGTCCGTCTCGTGTTGTCGGATGCTGTTCTACCAGGTCAGGTGCGGTGCGCGGTCCAGCGGCTGCTGCCGAATCCGGCCCCGTGACGCCCGGTGGATTGCCAAAGGGATTGCCAGGTATTCAGTCCACCTCATATGAGGTAGAGTGCATCTCGTGGAGGTCCGCTACCACCCGCTGTTCGAGCGATGGCTCGCGGAGCTTGCAGAAGCCGACGAGGAGATCTTCGGCGAGGTGATGGCATTGCTGACCGCACTCGAGAACCACGGACGGGACCTCGACGACGAGCGCCGCGAGGAGTCCCACCCCGTCGTCACCTCCCGCTACGACATGCACGCCCTCCGACGCACCCCACCCTCCGAAGCGGCGCCCTACGCCGACCGACCGCCCGTGCTCCGCATCCTCTACGCCATCTGTCGAACCTCCGACCGAGGCGAGGTCGCCGTCGTCCTCCTCGGAGGCGACAAGACCGGCCTGGGCAACAACTGGTACCCGGCCAACCTCACCGAGGCCGAAGCCCGACTCGACCAGTACGCCCGCCAGCACCCCGACACCACGCCCATCGTGAAGCGAGGGAACCGATGACCACCCGCACCATCCCTACCGACAACGCAAAGGTCGCCGAGACCACGATCAGCGACCAGGAGTGGGCTCAGGCCGAGAACGCCCACGAGCGGTTCAAGGCCCTCCTCGAGACCAAGCCCCGGGCCAAGGCTCGCTACGACGCCGTCCTTGCCGAGATCAACAGCCGACAGGCCACCCTCCGCCGGCTCCGCGAAGCACGAGCGCTCACGCAGTCGACGGTGGCCGAACTGCTCGACATGGACCAGTCCGAGGTCTCCCGCCTCGAACGCCGCAGCGACATGCTCCTGTCCACCCTCAAGCGCTTCGTCGCCGCCACCGGCGGAGAGATGCACATCGTGGTCACGTACCCGGACGGCGGCCCCGTCGAGCTACTCGTCGAGGACAGGTGATGGTGGGCGGAGCGGCCGCCGAGCCGACCGACACCGTGACCATCCTGACCGGCGACGCCCTCGCCATCCGTCGGCTCCTCTGGGACGTTGCCTCCCGGGACGACACTCCGCATGACCAGCGGGTGGAGTGTTACCACTGGGCGGCCGTGCTCGACACGGTGGCGGGCATGCCGCCGTGGCCAACTCCAGGTGAGCCGACCGAGAAGGCCATTCGCTTCTACGAGGAGGTCGCCGCCCACCTGCAGGAGACGATCGCTGCGCTTCGGGCGGACAACCAGTAGCCGCCCTCGCCACCAGTCAGATCAACCGCCGCCGACCGAGACGTCAGGCCAGCCCTCGCAGGATCTCCAACCGGTTCGGCGGCGCGTCGGGATCGAGGAAGTCGGGAATCGTTGCCTCGGTACGCCGAGGGCGGCGCAGGAACGCGACCGGCCACTCCGCAATGCGCCGCTCCCGAACGTGCACATACTCACCCGGAGCGGGCTCGTCGAGGTACTCCTCCTGCACGACCAGCGCGAGCGGTTCCTCGGCCCCTGCTGTCGACTCGGAGAACTGCTCCGCTTCGGCATAGGTGGCGAAGGCGCAGTAGTAGTCGTCGCCCCCGAGATCCACGGAGTCGCCTTCGCTCGGATGGCACCAGACCCGGTACTCGAGAACTCCGTCCCACACGTAACCGCCTCCGGCCTTCGCCAGCGCCGGGTACGTGCCGACCCGTCCAGGATCCTCCACTGCCGGTGGCTCCCAGCGATCTTCCACCATCTCGCCAGCATCGCGCATCAGGGCGCAGCCAAGTCCCGCGACGAGCAGTATGACCACGTGGACCAAGGCTCGGAGATGGTCAGGGAACTGCCGTTCCCCTTCGAAGGCGACGTGTTCCCTCCGAGTCTCGGTGCGGTCGTTCAGCTCACCGTGCTCCATGGGATTGAGCCAGCTCGCGAGGTCATTCACGCCGAGGACGGGAGCTGGCTCGTCGGCGATGGCGTCAACGACCCGAACGTGCCCGGCGCCGTGGTAGCGACTCACATGGCGCACGCGATCGAAAGGAACTCGTCCATCGCCGAACTCGCCGTGATGCCTGCTGGCCACGTCGCGTCACGGGAGGGCCCGGGCGAAGCGTGGGTGATCGCTCCGCATGACTGGTCTCCGGAGCCATGACGGCGGAGGCCGCCCACGGCAGGTCTGGCGCGCACACGCTTGCAGGTTCCCCTTCGGTGAACCTGTTGGGTGTCCGGTTGGACCCATCCGGTGGGCGGCGACGATCAGAACAGGGTCTGCGTCGCGGTCGTCGTCGCGGAGACTCGTCGGGGTCTCTTGGTGCCGGACTGCTCAGCAGCAGACGGACCCGGCTGCTCGACCGGGGTATCGGCGAGGGTGGCCCACACGGCGTCACGGTCGACGCCGAGCGACTCGGCAAGGTGGGCGACGGGGACGACGATGCGGCGGCGGAGGCGGATGCACTTGAGGTCGCCGCTGCGGACGAGCTCGTAGGCGGTCGAGCGGCCGACGCCGAGGACCTGGCCGGCTTGCTCGACGGTGAGGGTGAGGGGATGGTCGTGGCTCATGCCTGAGTAGGCCGCGGAACGCCCCTGATCCCGCGCACGAATCCGTGCCGTCCAGGATCGCCAGTCCGTGGCGTCCACCACCGTGGGTGAGCAGCAACGGCCAGCGGGACAGGCAACAGGTTCCCCGTAGGGGAACCTGTCAATGTGTGCGCGCCAGACCTGCTTCTTCGGCGACGACCGTGGGTGGCGGGGTCAGCCAGCCTTCCGGGAGACGCCTGACCCGGCGAGGAGGGTCCCGAGGTACGCCGCGGCGGCCTGATCGGTCGCCGGGATCGCGTGCGTGTACAGGTTCAGGGTCGTGGACATCTGGCTGTGGCCGATGCGCGTGCTCACCGTCGAGATCGGGATGCCGCCGTCGATGAGGACCGACGCGACGAAGTGGCGAAGGTCGTGCAGACGCACCCGGTCGAGCTCGAGGCTCGCCCGCAGCCGACCGAACCGGTTGGTGCACACGTCCGGTCGCCACGGCCCTCCGTCGGGGGTGGCGAACAGCAGCGCGTCGTCGGCCAGGCGCACACCCAGCGCGAGGGCCTCCTGCCGCTGGCGCAGCCGGTGCTGGCGGAGCAGCCCCACCGTCGCCTCGTCGAGGGCGACACGGCGGCTCTGGTGCGTCTTGGTGTCCTTCTCGACCAGCTCCCGACGGACCTGGGTGATCGCCCGCCGGATCGCCAGCTCAGGTCGGTCGAGGTCGACGTCGGACCACCGCAGCGCGCACATCTCACCGCGCCGGCACCCCGTCGCCGACTTCACCCATAGGAACACCCCGAACGCGGGATCGCACTCGTAGGCGGCGTCGAGCAGTCGCACCACCTCCTCGACGGATGGCGGGGTCACCTCGGTGCGGATCGATCGTGGCGGCGTCGCGTCCACTGCGGGGCTGCGGGCGATCAGCCCCCAACGCCTGCCCTGCTCGAGGGACTGGCGAACCACGGTGTGGCAGATCCGCACCGTCCGCGCCGACAGGCCCGAGGCGTGCAGCTCGGCGTAGAGCTCGTCGAGGTCCATCGTCCGCAGACCGGCGAGCTTCCGGTCGCCCAGGCGCGGTCGCAGGTACTTCGTCGCGATCCACTCGTAGTTCTCGATCGTGCGTAGAGCGACGCTGGCCCGCTTCACCTCCAGCCATCGGTCGAGCAGCTCGCCGAAGGTCATCGGTGCCGACGCCGCGTGCCTGCCGTCGTCGACCTCGACGACGAGACACGCCATCTCCCGCTCTGCGTCGCGGCGGGTGCCGCGCACGGTCCGCTCGAGGTAGCGCTTTCGGCCGTCAGCCGATCGCCCCAAGTAGACCTTGATCCGCCAGGCGTCGCCGCCCCGGTGTTGCAGGTGCCCTCGCATGAGGACCTCCTCGTTGGCCATGACCCGTCGGGATTGCCGACGGATTGCCAAGAGGGGTCCGGTGCGAGGCGATGCTCAGGTCACGAACCCGATGACCAGGGCATTCTTGCGCGCTCGGAGGGACTCGAACCCCCAACCTTCTGATCCGTAGTCAGATCCCCTGGGTTCTCGTGCTGTCGGGTCCCGTTCTGCCGGGTCAGGTGTGGTGCCCGGTCCGGCGAGTGCGGCGGAACCCGGCCTCGTGACCCCTGATGGATTGCCTCACGACCCCGGACTCTCCGACTCGACTCGCTCCAGGAGCGCTCTGACTGCGCCCATCAGATCCTCGAGCTCGTTCTCGACGACGTCCGTCACGATCGCGTGGTCGGTGTCGAAGTAGTGGTGGGCCAGGTGGTCACGCATGCGCGCGATCGCACCCCACGGGATCCCTGGTGCCTTGGCCAGCAGCTCCGGGCTGATCGCCTTGACTGCCTCTCCGATCTCGATCAGACGGACGCGAACCGCGTCGTAGACCAATCCATCGTGGAGGTCGCCCCGCTCGAGGTGCTGGTTGATCGCGCCGATCGTATCGGCGATGTCGTCCAGCCGTGCCCTGTCCAGCCGGCTCAAAGGATGACGGCCTCCGAGAGCACTTCGTCTCGCAGCCGCTCCCTCAGCGAGTCCGGCGTGCCGACGTCGACCTTCACCCCCAGAACTTCCTCGAGCTCGGCGCCGATGGAGAGGATCTCGATTGGTCGTGCTCCTGGGACGAGCTCGACAAGGAAGTCGATGTCGCTCCCCGGCCGCTCCTCGCCTCGGGCCACCGAACCGAAGATGGCGACCGACCGCCCGTGGTGGCGCGCCACGATGGCCTTGATCTCGTCCCTGTGGGACTCGACCAGCTCTCGAAGTGGCCGCATCGCTACGTCCGACATGCGAACAGCCTACGAGGACAAGTCTTGCCCGTCGGGGGCTGTTCGCCACCGGTGGCGAGATGCACATCGTCGTCACCTACCCCGACGGCGGCCCCGTCGAGCTGCTCGTCGAAGACAGGTGACGACGCAGGGCGCAGCTCATCGGGCCGTCGGCGGCCTCACCAGCAGACTGACGAGTTGCGCCTCCCTGAACGACGGAGCCCCTGCCGAAGCAGGGGCTCGAGTTCAGCGCGCTCGGAGGGACTCGAACCCCCAACCTTCTGATCCGTAGTCAGATGCTCTATCCAATTGAGCTACGAGCGCAGGGACGTCTGAGACTACCGACGCGACGAGGGCACGGCCAGACGGATCCACCCTGGGATGGAGCCGCCCGCCGTGCCCTCGAGCGTCAGCGGAAGTTCGGGTCAGCGAGCCCGACGGCCGCACACGGGCCAGCTGGTCCAGCCGGTCTGGCTCCAGAGCGCACGGGCCATGGCGTCCTGCACGTAGGCAGGGGCGTGCGCCGGGTCGTGGCCGACGTAGGCGGGGAGGAAGCGACGAGCTGTCGAGTCCCAGGTGGCACGGGAGAACTGGTACGCACCCCGGTAGGTGCCGCTGCGGGAGACGGCGCCGTAGTTGCCGTGCGACTCGCAGTTGCGCAGTCGCTCGAGCGTGGCGTCGCTGGGCGCACCGGGCTGGGAGACCCCGACGTGGTGGACCGCCGAGACGTGCTGCACGAACGCTGCCTTCTCTGCCGGCGTGCAGGCGGCCAGGGCGACGCCGACGGCGGCGATGGCCATGACTGCGAACGCGCGCGCGGGACGGGGGGTTGTCTTCACTGGGACGGTCCTCCTGTGAGGGGATCAGCCCGAGGGTCCGGGCCGGTTGGGGGGAAGAGAGGTCTGACCTCCGCGCAGCGCGTCACCGGACCTGGTGGTCGTCGTCCGGTGAGGGGCTGGGGATCGGGTCTGAGCCGCCGTGTATGTCCTCGAAGTGCTTTCAAGTGTTACGGGGACCGCAACACGATTGCAACATTTTGGCCGTGCCCTGCGTCACGCGGATCTGACGGGTCGTCAGATCGTCGATGTCAAGGCATCGACCAGATTCCGGCAGGGCGCATGTCGAAATGTTCAACCCGGCGTGCTGAGGACGGGCCGGAAAACGCTTCGAGGGACCCCGCAGGGTCCCTCGATCACGGCGGAGAGGGTGGGATTCGAACCCACGGAAGGTTGCCCTTCACCTCCTTAGCAGGGAGGCCCGATCGGCCTGACTCCGGCACCTCTCCAGTTGTCTCGCCCACCGTGGCTGGGCTGGTGCCCGGCCCGGAGGCGCGAGTCCGCAGCATACCGAAGTGCTCGGAACGCGGTCGATGGCCCAGCGGCCAGCGGTCCAGGCGCCGGCTCAGGGCCGCCGGTCTCAGTGGCGTGCCGTCGAAGGGGCGAGGCGGGAGAGCGGCGGCGCGACCCAGGACCAACGGGGGATGTTGTGCGCCGAGATCGGCGTCGACAGGAGGAACCCCTGCGCGAAGTCGCACCCCAGCTCGGCCAGGAGGGCGTAGGTCTCGGGATGGTCGACGCCCTCGACCGTCACCTTCATCCCCAGCGCGTGGCCCAGTTCGATCGTCGCACGGAGGATGGTCTCGGCCGTCTCGTCGGTGGGTGCGGCGAGCCCGAACGACTTGTCGAGCTTCACCTCGTGGGGCCCCAGCTCACGAAGCTGCGACAGCGACGACGACCCGGTTCCGAAGTCGTCGAGCGCCACGATGTAGCCGCGCTCACGCAGGCGGCCCACGGCGTCGTTGGTCCGTTCCCGCACCTGAGTCGCCAGCGTCTCGGGAACCTCGACGTGGAGCGCAGAGCGGTCGAGGCCGTGGCGGCGGACGGCCCGGTCGAGCCGATCGGCCAGCTCCGGGTCCGTGAGGTCGTCGCCGCAGAGGTTCACCGCCACGAACGCGTCGGAGTGGTCTCGGCGCCAGCCGGCGCACGCCGCACACGCCGCCTCGACGACCATGTCGGTCAGCTCCCGGCCTCGACCCGTCCGCATCAGCACGTCGAGGAACGCGTCCGGTGCCAGCATCCCGAGCCGGGGGTGGCGCCACCGCACCAGGGCCTCGGCGCCGGCGAGTCGCCCTTCGGCCACCGACACGAGCGGCTGGAACCTCAGCACGAACTCATCGGCGAACGACACGCGCCGGGCCTCCGCTGCGAGCTGGTACTCGCCGGTGACCACGGGGTCGAAGGCCCGGTCGTACTCGACGATGCCGGCGCGCTCGCTCTTCGCCCGGTACATGGCGATGTCGGCGTGGCGCAGCAGTGTCTCTGCGTGCTCGCCGTGGCGGGGGAACTCGGCGATGCCGATCGACGCCTCGAGGTCGATCACCGCGAGGTGCAGGTCGAAGGGACGCCGCATCTCCCGGCCGAGAGCGTGGGCGACCTTCCTCGCCGCCTTCGCGTCGTGGCCGGGCAGCAGCCACACGAACTCATCGCCGCCGAGTCGGGCGAGCACCCCGCCGGGCGGAAGGACCTGCTCGGCTCGCCGGGCGAACATCTCGAGCAGCCGGTCGCCGGTCTCGTGCCCGAAGATGTCGTTGACCTCCTTGAAGCGGTCGAGGTCGAGCAGCATCACCGATGCCGGAGCGCCGCCCTGCTCGATCAGGTCCTCGAGCCGCTTGCGGAGGTGGCGACGGTTCGCGAGTCCGGTGAGCTCGTCGGTCATGGCCTGGTGCCTCGCCGCCAGCAGACCGGTGAGGTCGCGAGCCGTCATCCGCATCCGGGCGATGCAGATCCCGACCGTCCCCACGGCGAGGCAGCTCGTGACCCAATGGAACGAGCCGGGCAGGACGAGGACGCCGAGGGCGATCGCCGCGAACGCGGTCGACAGCGCAGCGGAGGCAGCGGGTGCGGTGGGAGGTTCTGGCTCGGGGTCGTCCAGGGAGACGCTGCGGGCGATCAGGCCGGCACCGAGCAGCCAGCCGAGCGCGCCCGGCTCACCCAGCTCGTAGCCGCTCCCGAACAGGCCCAACGCGTAGTGCATGTCGGCGATCGCCATGGTCGAGAACGCCGCCAGGAGCACCCACATCGTCCTGCCACACCGCCCGTGGTGGAGCGCGATCGCCCCGCAGATCACCGCGACGAGAACGATGTCGAGGCAGGGATACAGGAGAGCGGTCAGCGTGGTCGCCACCTGCTGGTCCTGCACGACCACGAGCACCACCGAACCGATCGTCGCCGTTCCGAGGACCGCCACCCAACCGTCGACCCAGAGGTAGGCCGACCGTCGGCGCAGGCCCGAGCGGACCCGGCAGACCACGCCCACGACCATCAGCGGGTAGTAGGCGAGGAACCAGACGTCGGACCACGACGGGCCGGTCACGACCTGCCCGTCCATCCGCACCCACAGGGCGAAGCCCGCAGCCCAGGCCAGCAGTGCGAGCGTGATCATGTTCGACGACGTGCGGGCGCTGCCGCTTGTAGGGCGGGCCGCCATCACCACGCCCGCCGCAGCGATGTAGGCGACGACCAGTCCAGCCGACTGGACCGTGGCCCCGAGCTCCTCGGACCAGAAGAAGGTGGCGACCGCGGTTGTGACCGTCGAGGCTGCGAACGTCGCCCAGGAGGCGGCAAGCAGCAGCCCCGTGTGGGCGCGTCGGGTCGCGACGGTGACGGTCACATGCCCGACATCGGCACGTCAGCCTGAGTGCTGAAACTTCGACGTTCCGCGCTCAGGGCGCGGGTCGCGCCAGCAACCACCGAAGACGTTGAGCGGAGGGAGGGGGATTCGAACCCCCGGAGGGTTGCCCCTCGACGGTTTTCAAGACCGTTGCAATCGTCCGCTCTGCCATCCCTCCGGCGGCGATGCTACCGGTGGGCTCAGCCGTCGAGGTCAGGCGCCGGAGGATCGGTGAGGTCCGGCACCGGGGGATCCTGCGGGTCGGCGATCGGCGGCCCCGTCGGCTCGGGCCCGGGATCGGGCGCTGGCTGGGGTCCCGGATCCGGCCCCGGCGGCGTCGGCTCGGGGGAGGGGTCGGGCTGCGGGACGGTCGGGTCGGGCGGCACGCTCACGGCACCTCGGTACCCGCCATCCGCCCTCGG
>JBIQID010000089.1:10425-13064 GCA_044508215.1 Actinomycetota bacterium
AGACCGACGTCAGGTCACGCGTGCACGGAGCGACTCGACCCACGCCGCGGCCTCGACCGCGGCGACGTCGCGCTCGGCACGACGGGCTTCGCTGCCGTTCCCGGCGGCCGGGTACGAGCCGAGGAACTTCACGTCGGCCTGCTTCGCCTTGAGGGCACGCAGGCAATCCGCGACCACCTCGTCGGCGACGTGGCCCTCGAGGTCGATGACAAAGCAGTAGTCGCCAAGGCGGTTCTTCGTCGGACGGCTGAGCAGCAGGGTCAGGTTGATCCGGCGGGCGGCGAACTCCTGGAGGATCGCGAGGAGCGAGCCGGGGGCGTCCGCCCGCTGGAACACCACGATGGAGGTCTTGTCGTGCCCGGTGGGCGCGGGCACGCCGTCGCGTGCGACCACGGCGAAACGGGTCTGGTTCTCGGGGTGGTCCTCGATGCCGGGGGCGAGGACCTCGAGCCCGTAGACCTCAGCGGCGCGCAGGTTCGCGATCGCGGCGGTGCGCCCGTCAGTGCTCTGCGAGGCCGTCAGCGCGGCCTCGGCTGTCGACGCCGCCACGGTGGGAAGGGCCGACGACACGTTCGAGCGCAGCCATCGGTGGCACTGCGCCCACGCGACGGGGATCGAGTGGACCGCCTCCACATCAGCGATCTGCGTGCCGGCGGGCGCCACCAGGTTCATGTGGACCGGAAGGAGGAGCTCGCGCTGCACCACCAGGTCGACGTCGAAAGCGAGCGTGTCGACCGCCACGTTGACCGTGCCCTCGATCGCGTTCTCCACGGCGACCACCCCGAGGTCGGCGGCGCCTTCCTGCACGGCGAACAGCACGTCGGGCATGGATGCGAGCGGGACCAGCTCACCTTCGGCGAGGTCCGGTTGGGTCAGGAGGACCTCCTCGGTGAACGTCCCCTCGGGCCCCAGGTAGGCGACTCGCGGCGGCTTCGAGGGATGGTCCATCAGGCCAACGTACCCGGCGCTCCCCCGAGGGCCGGCGGAGATCCTCAGCCGGCGGAGCCCGCCGCGGGATCGGGGCGGCTCGACGCCCGCCGCCACAGCGCCCAGTAGCTGGGGTACTCGAGGCGAGGGTCGATCCACCCGGCCTTCACCAGCTCGTCGTGGAACCGGGGCAGGTGGCTGAACGGCACGCCGATGTCGACGTGGTGGGCGAGGTGCCAACCGGTGTTGAACGGCACCATCCAGAACCTGGCCCAGAACCCCTGGCGCACGTGGTGGGTGGTCAGCCGGCGGTCCTCCGAGCGCTGCATCCCACCGTGCTCGGCGATCGCCCGCAGGCGGTTCAGCACCCGCCACACCGTCATCCACGGCAGCAGCCAGAGGAGCGGCCAGGCCAACGGGTAGCCGGCGACCGCGAACCCGAGGAAGATCACCGCCTGCACCGCCATGATCCGGGCGGCAACGCTGCGGGCGGTGGGCGACCGGAACGCGAGGAGCAACGCCTTCAAGTTCTTCCAGCCCGAGTTCCCGAAGGCGTCACGCCGCAGCTTGCGGTGCCACGACGCCCGGGTGATCGGGTACCCGGCGTACAGGCCCATGTCGGGCTCGTTCGGGCCGAACTCCTCCTTGTGGTGCGCCATGTGGCCACGCCGGTAGGCGACGAGCGGCACGAACCCGGGATAGGCGACGAGCCACGTCCCCACCCAGTCGTTGAGCGAGCGGTTCGAGAAGAGCAGGCGGTGCGCCGCCTCGTGTCCGAGGATGGAGAATCGCGCGTGGGCACGGCCCATCAGGAAGAACGCAGCCACCCACGCCACCGGGTGGTGGGTCCACAGCGCGAGGGCGATCACCCCGGCCGACTGCACCCACAGGCCCGCCACGTGGAACGCGTTCCGCACGTCGGGGATGCGCCGCAGGTCGTCCCGCAGGGCCCCGACGGGCCGGCCACGCTCGTTCAGCGTCTGGGTCGGGAGTGCCTCGTGGAGGAGCGACGGGTCGGGCAGCATCGTGCCCGGCTGGGTCGGCGGCCCGGGTCGGCTCGTGACGGTCGCAGCCATGCCATCAACTTACACTTCCTCGACGGCTGTTCCAAGAGTGTGACGACACCCCACTTGCTGCCAGACTGACGGGGTGATCGACCCTGCCGTGACCGGCGCCCGGCCGTTGCCGGTGCGGTCGGTCCTGCTGTCCACGCTGCTCGGCACCGAGCCGCCCCGCATGCCGGTGTCGCTGCTCGTGCGGGTCGGCCAGCTCTTCGGCTTCACCGAGGGAGCGGTGCGCACCTCGCTCACCCGGATGGCGCAGCGTGGCGAGGTGACCAGCGCCGACGGCAGCTACGAGCTCGCCGGCCGCCTCGTCGCCCGCCAGCACCGGCAGGCCGAGAGCCGCTCGGCCGAGCGAGGGGAGTGGTCGGGCCGTTGGGTCGTCGCCGTGGTCACCGCCGAGGGTCGCAGTGCCCCCGAGCGGGCTCGTCTACGTGACGCGATGTCCCACCTCCGGCTGGCCCCGCAGCGCGAGGGCGTGTGGACGAGGCCCGACAACCTGCCGCACGACCGGGCACCCGACGAGCGTGCGGTCGCGGAGGAGCAGTGCGCGTGGTGGGTGGGCAACCCGCGGAGCGACGACGCCGAGCTCGCCGCCTCGCTCTGGCCGCTCGAGGCGTGGGCCGAACGAGCGACGCTGCTCCGACGTGC
>JBIQID010000007.1:0-42830 GCA_044508215.1 Actinomycetota bacterium
GAGCTTGCGGCCCACGAGGTCCATCGCCTGGATGCCGTTCGTGCCCTCGTAGATGGGCGCGATCCGCATGTCGCGGTAGTGCTGCGCCACGCCGGACTCCTCGACGTAGCCCATGCCGCCGTACACCTGGATGGCGAGGGAGGTCACCTCCATGCCGACGTCGGTGCACCACGCCTTCGAGACGGGGGTGAGCAGCTCGGCCACCTCGCGCCAGCGCTCGGCGTCCTCGCCGTCGAGGGCCCGTGAGAAGTCGATCGCCGCGGCGTTGAACACGAGCAGGCCCCGCATCGCCTCGATGTGGCTCTTCATCCAGAGGAGCATCCGGCGGACGTCGGGGTGCACGATGATCGGCGCAGCCTCCTTCGAGTCCGCGCCGATCTCACGACCCTGGCGCCGCTCGGTGGAGTAGGCCAGCGCCTTCTGGTAGGCGGCGTCGCCCAGGGCCACGCCCTGGATGCCGACCGCGATGCGGGCCGAGTTCATGAACGTGAACATGGCGCGCATGCCCTGGTTCTCCTCGCCCACCAGGTAGCCGACGGCGCCGCCCTCGTCGCCGTAGCTCATCACGCAGGTGGGGGAGGCGTGGATGCCCATCTTGTGCTCGACGGACACGCACTTCACGTCGTTCTTGCGGCCGAGCGAGCCGTCCTCGTTCACGAGGAACTTCGGCACGATGAACAGCGAGATGCCCTTCGTGCCGGGGGGCGCACCCGGGGTGCGGGCCAGCACCATGTGCACGATGTTCTCGGCGATGTCGTGCTCGCCGAAGCTGATGAAGATCTTCGTGCCGGTGATCAGGTAGCTGCCGTCGTCCTGCGGCTCGGCCTTGGTGGTGGCGAGGCCCACGTCGGAGCCGGCCTGCGGCTCGGTGAGGTTCATGGTGCCGGTCCACTCGCCGGTCACGAGCTTCCGGAGGTAGATCTCCTTCTGCTCCTCCGAGCCCCACTCCTGCAGGCACTCGATCGCTCCCGTGGTCAGGCCGGGCGCCATCGCAAGCGACCCGTTCGCCGCGGTGAGGAACTCGGCGGCCGCGGTGAAGACCGCCTCGGGGAAGCCGGCGCCGCCGTACTCCGCCTGGGCGTTGAAGCCCTGCCAGCCCGCCTCGACGAACTTGGCGTAGGCCTCCTTGAAGCCGTCGGGGGTGGTCACGCCCTCGGGGGTCCAGGTCACGCCCTGGCGGTCACCCGGGAAGTTCAGCGGGGCGAAGACCTCCTGCATGAACCGGCCGTACTCCTCGATGAGCACGGTGACGGTCTCGAGGTCGGCGTGGCCGTAGCGCTCGGTCTTCGCCAGCTCCTCCAGCATGCCGAGGTGGCGGACGGTGAAGACGGCGTCCTTGACAGGTGCTCGGTACTCAGACATCCCGTCATGTTACCGGCGGGTAACGGAGCCGAAGAAGCCGAGCGTGCGAGGCGAGCCTGAGGCGAAGTTGGCCCGCCCATCGAGGAGAGCCCGTGGGTAACTGGGCGTCCACATCCGGACCTGTCCGCAAGCGGACGACCTGTCTGCCCCGATGCGGACCGGTCCGCATGTGGCGGGACGCGGAACGGCCCGGGCACGAGGCCCGGGCCGTTCGCAGTCGGTCTGCGGCTGTGATCAGCCGAAGGTGTAGGTCGTCGTGTGACGACCCTGGACCCCACCGTTGGTGGAGCCGTCGACGAAGGTCTTCGTGCCGGTGCCCAGCGAGAAGATCTTGCCGCCGCCGATGTCCGGCGGGACGATCAGGCTCGGGATGGCGATCGTCGGGAAGTTCACGCCGCCCGTGGCTGCGTCGATGATCCCGGCGAGCGTGCCGCTCGACCCGACGCCCACGTACATGGCGCTGCCGACCACGTCGTCGCTCAGGATGTTCAGGTTGTTCATCAGGCCGGTGAAGACCGTGGCGAACAGGTTGAAGAACCCGAGGTTGCCGATGGCGCCCAGGATCGCGCTGACGATCTGGTTGGCGTCGCTCGGCACCGAGGCCAGGGCGAGCGTCTGGTTCAGCGCCTGGCGGATGGCCGGGGCGATGGCGTCGGCGATGTTGTTCACGTTCGCCGAGAGGATGCCGTCGTCCTCGACCTTCCACGCCCACACGCCGGCGATCTCGAGCTTCGCGCCCTGCGCGAGGTCCAAGAGGTCCGGGAGTGCGACGTTGTTGAACGCCACCGTGCCCTGCTGGTCGGGCTTGTAGGTGTGGCTGCTGCCCTCACCCGGGCCCTGCTCGAACACGCCGTTCCACTCGTTCGCGCCGATCGACACCTGCGCCGAGGCGGAGTTGGCCTGGCCCATGGTCACGCGGAAGCCGATGTTGAGCACCTTCGGCTCGTCGCGGTAGGGGCAGACGAGGAAGCAGCCGTCGTTGCTGGAGTTCACCGTCACCGACACGGCACGGAACGTCCGGGTCCCGGTCGGGGGCCCGCCGTACGGGGGCGGGGTGGTGCACGACGCGACCACGGCGAGGGCACTGAGCAGTGCCACCGCGGTCGCCGCGCGCGGTGAGCGGAATCGAGTCATTGGGTTTTCCCTCCTGAGACGCCATTCGCCACACGTGGCGACTGGCACAGCATACGGCCGAGCGGGTTCGCGGGAAAGCTCTCTCGCGCAGACGGGTGCGAAAGGGGGTTCAGTCGCCTGACGGCACGTGGGGCGACATGAGGAGCATCGGAACGGCGATGCCCAGTTCGCGGGTGCGGAGCGTGGCGACACGGCGTCCGGGTTGGACGGCGTCGCGGGCTTCGCCACAGCGGTCGGGGCCCAACCACGCGACCGTCGCGTCGAGGTCTGCGCACCACGCGGCGAGGCCCCAGATCGCCGCGGGGCCGTCGCTCGTGGCGTTCGGGCCGACGACCTCGAGGATCACCTCGCCGGCCCAGAAGAAGCCCTGCGACCCCGGCTGCCCGGCGATGGTGGCGGCACGCGTGCGTCGCAGCTCGAAGCCCGAGGACTCGAGCGCCTCCCAGGTGCGCGGCGGGTCGGGGGTGGCGACCACGACGTGGTCGAGCCCCTGCACCCCGTTCGGGTGGTGGGCCTCGCCGGGGTCGACGGCGCGGTCGACGGGCCGGATCGAGGTAGGGATGCCGTCGAGCGACGTCGTCCCGAGGTCCTCGGTGAAGGCCCACCCCGGAGGGCCGGCGTGGTCGTCCTCCGAGAGCGCGAGGACCACCGGACCCAGTCGGATCCGGTGGCCCTCGAGGGAGAAGCCGGCTGCCTCCCAGGCCTCTGCGGGCCCCGGGAGGAAGAGGTGGCTGAGCGCCGGGCTCAGCCGACCGACCACCCGTAGGTCACGTCGAACAGCTTGAACGGCGCCTGCGTTCCGTTGCCGAACCGCACACGGGCGCGCTCCCCGAGCACCTTGATCGTCACCGGTAGGCCGTCGGGGAACGGGTTGTCCGGCTGCTGGGCGAGGGCCAGCTCGACCAGGTCGAGGAGCGACGGGAGGACGTTCTTGAGGATGCCGGCCAGGGTGCCGCCCACGCCGAGGTAGAAGATCGGTGCGATGCCGATCAGCTCGTCCGCGCCGGCGAGGTTGCCGATGACGGCGCCGACCGCACCGACGACCGTGGTGACCACGCCCGGCAGCACCGAGCTGAGCAGGCCGATGATGGCCTGCGGGTCCGAGGGGATGCCGCCCGAGCCGATCACCGCGGGGAGCGCTGCGTTGATCACCTGGCTCACCCCCTGGAGGAGGCCCACCACGCCGATCGGGATGAGGGCGTCGCGCTCGAACAGCAGCTCGAGCGAACCGACCAGCTCGAGGTCGGCCCCCATGGCGAGGTCGAGGAGGTCCGGGTTGTTGAGCCCGCCGAAGCGAGGTCCGTCGCCCGGGATGCCGGGGCAGGTCTCCCCCTGGGAGATCTTGCAGATGTAGCGGCCGCCGTCGCTGTAGGTGGAGCTCACCTGCGTGTGGACGGCGACGGGCTCGCCGAGGGTGATCCGGATGCCCAGGTGGACGAGGTAGGGCTCCTCGGCGGCGTCCGGGTCCCAGAACGTGAAGCTGCCCGCGGGATCACCGGCGGACTGGACCGAGGTGATCTGCTCGGCTGCGAGCGTCCAGTTGCGGCCGCCCGGTGGCGGGTTGGTGGTGCACCCGGCCGCGAGCAGTGCGATCACGGCCAGCGCGGGTACGACCCCGCGGAGCGTTCGACGACGAGTGGTCATGTGCTTCCCCCTGCTGAGCCCGCCTGTTGGCGCTGGAACGGACACTATTTCTGCCCGCCGACGCTGTCGACCGGTTGCCTGACGAAACCGTGGGGATCGCTCCCCGCGCGGGCGGGTCCGCCGGTCGGCGGCCCCGCCCGGAGGACAATGGGTCGTGCCGAATCCGCGATCCACCGCTGTCGACGCTCGAGGGAGCGTCGAGCCCGACCTGCGGCTGCTCGTCGCGGTCGGAGCGTTCGTGGCGGCGTCGCTCATCGCGAACGTGATGTCGGTGCGCCTCGTCCGGGTGGCCGGCTTCTCGATCGACGCCGGCACGCTCACCTATCCGCTCACGTTCACGCTGCGCGACGTGGTCCACAAGCTGGGCGGCCGCCGCGCCGCACGCGCCACGATCGTGGCGACCGCCGGGTTCAACGTCGTCCTCGCAGCGGGCCTGTGGGCAGCGGCGAGGCTCCCGGCCGACCTGGACGTGGGGCCGCAGCGTGAGTTCGGCGAGGTGCTGGTGGGCACCTGGCGGATCGTCCTCGCATCGGTGGTGGCGCAGGTCGTCGCCGAGCTCTTGGACACCGAGGTGTACCACCGCGTCGTGCTCCGCTTCGGGCACGGTCGCCAGTGGTTGCGGGTGCTCGCATCGAACGCCGTGTCGGTGCCCGTCGACTCCGTGCTCTTCGTGGTGATCGCGTTCGGCGGCGAGATCCCGGCGTCGGCCGTGTGGTCGATCATCGTCGCCAACATCGTGGTGAAGGGGATCACCTCGGTGGTGTCGACGCCGCTGATCTACACCGTGCCCGACCAGGTCGCGCCGCTCGACGTCACGCCGGCGGGGGAGCGGTCAGCTCTGCGGGATGCGGCAGGCGTCGGTGCCGCCCGGCATGACGTGCCGGTTGTTCGCGACCCAGCGGTAGACCACGGCGGCGACCCAGGAGATCGGCGGGACCAGGAGCAGCGCGGCGACCGGTGACCACCAGCGCCGCATCGCGAGCCCGCAGCGGGCGATGGCCTCGTGCCCACCCGAGAGCTGTCCGTCCGTGCCGACCCACCACGCCTTGGTGGTGACGTCCTCGACGGTCAGGCCCAGCAGCTCGAGGTCTGGGAGCTGCTGCCACGCCACGACCGGGATGCCCACGGGGAGCAGGCGCTCGGCCACCCGGGCGCACCGGGAGCAGAACGAGCAGTCGCCGTCGTAGACGAGCATCGCGGCGCGGCCCGCAGGGGCCTCAGGAGTTGCGGCCGAGGTTCGGCTTGCGGCCGTGGTTGGCCTTCTTGCGCCGCGCGTTGGCCTTCTTCTTCTGGGTGCGCTTCGACATAGCGGGTCCACGCTACCGGGCGGGGGCCCCTCGCCGGAAATCGCCGGTCGCCGCTACCCGGCCCCGGAGGCGCACCAGTCGAGCAGCTCCTCGGCTTCCCAGGTGTTGATCACCCGGTCCTCACCGCCGAGGGAGGCCACCTTGTCGCAGCCCGACGGCTGCCACTCGAGCTGTCCGGGGGCGTGCGCGTCGGTGTCGATGCTCAGGTAGCAGCCCCACTCGAGCGCCCGTTCGAGGAGCTCCTCCGGCGGGTCCTGGCGCTCGGGTCGGCAGTTGACCTCGACCGCGGTGCCGAACTGGGCGCACGCCGCGAAGACCAGGTCGGCATCGAACCTCGACGGCTTCCGCCCGGTCCCCACCACCTGCCGGCCGGTGCAGTGGCCGAGCACGTCCACGTGCGGGCTGGAGACCGCCAGCACCATCCGCCGCGTCATCTCCTGTTCGGGCAGCTGCAGCTTCGAGTGGACCGACGCCACCACCACGTCGAGGCGGGCGAGCAGCTCCTCGGGCAGGTCGAGGGAGCCGTCGACGAGGATGTCGACCTCCATCCCGGTGAGGATCCGGAAGGGCGCCAGCTCCTCGTTGAGCTGATCGATGAGGTCCAGCTGCTCGGTGAGCCGCTGCGGGTTGAGCCCGTGGGCGATCGTGAGGCGCGGCGAGTGGTCGGTGATGGCGAGGTACTCGTGTCCCAACCGCTGCGCCGCTCGGGCCATCTCCTCGACCGACGCGCCACCGTCCGACCAGGTGGTGTGCGAGTGGAGGTCGCCGCGGAGGGACGCGAGGAGGTCGGCGCCGGGGCCGACCTCCTGCCGGCTCTGCTCGTCCAGGCGCGCCAGGTAGTCGCTTCGGCGTCCGGCGACGGCATCGGCGATGACGCCTCCCGTCGACGGGCCGATGCCGTCGAGCTCCTGCAGGCGTCCGCCCTCGATCAGCCCGGCGAGCGTGTCGTCGTCGAGGCCCTCGACCACCTCGATCGCGCGTTGGAACGCCCGGGCCTTCTGGCGAGGTGCCAACCCGCGGTCGAGGAAGCGGAGCGCCTCGCGCAGTCCGCCGGCTGCGAGGGCGACGGGCCCGTGGGAGGGATCGGGCGTCGTGCTCAACGCCGCCCGACGAGGTACGCGAACGTGCTGTACCACCGCCAGTCGCGCTCCTCGGCGGCACGAGCGAACCGTCCCTCGATCGACGCGAGCCGCGGAGCGAAGTGGAGGTAGCCGTGGCCCCAGAACGGCACGATCGCCGCGTCGGAGAAGCCCAGCCGCCGCAGGCGCTCGGTCTGCCGACGGGACGACGTCGTCTTGTGGTAGCGCGCCGGGAACTTCTCGTAGGTGTACTTGACCACTCGACGGAGCAGCATGGCAGACGCGCGCTCGGGGACCAGCTTGTTGAAGAGGTACACCGGGTTGTAGAGCGTCGGGAAGGTGTGGATCACCACGCCGCCCGGCCGGAGCAACCGGTACGAGTTGGCGAGGGCACGATCGGTGTCGGCCACGTGCTCGAGCACGGACCGCGAGAACACCAGGTCGAACTGGTCGTTCGGAAGCGCCTCGGTGGGCCCTGCGATGTCGAAGCGCGCCGTCTTGTAGGTGCCCGCGACCAGGTCGAGCTCGTCCTGGCTGATGTCGTTGACCCAGTACTCCAGGTCGAGGGACGCGCACTCGTCGGGATCGAGGAGCGGCGTCCGACCGCCACCCACCTCGAGGACGCGGGTGGTCCCCTCCCGCTCCCGGACGAGCTCCCTGATGATCGCCTTCATCCCGTCCGGGCTGACCGGCGTGTCCGCTGGGACGCAGGTGCGGACCAGGCGGTCGAGATCTCCCATCGGCCTTCCCCCCGGTCGGCGTGAAGGCGCCATGGTGTCCGGGGGTCGATCGGTTGTCAATGGTCCTTCCGAACTCCTGCGGGCGGGCACGTGGACGCAGCCGGCGCCGCATCGGGAGTTCGGACGGCTGCTCCATAGGATGAGCGGCGCATGGAGAAGTTCGGGTTCGTCGGCCTGCCCAACGCAGGGAAGTCATCGCTCTACAACGCGCTCGCGGGGGGTGGAGCGCTCGCCGCTCCGTACGCCTTCGCCACCGTGGATCCGAACGTCGGCGTCGCCAAGGTGCCCGACCCCCGGCTCGACGCGCTGGCCGAGATGTCCCAGACGAAGGTCGTCATCCCGGCATCGGTGCAGTTCGTCGACATCGCCGGCCTGGTGAAGGGCGCGGCCCAGGGGGAGGGGCTCGGCAACCGGTTCCTCTCCCACATCAGGGAGGTCGACGCGATCGTCTACGTGCTGCGAGCCTTCGTCGACGACGACGTCCCGGGCTCGCACGACCCCCTCGACCAACTGGAGACCCTCGAGATCGAGCTCGTCTACGCGGACGTCGAGACCCTGGAGAAGCAGCTCGACAAGCGCCGGAAGGCGGCGCGGTCCGACCCGGCCGTGGCCGACGAGGTGAAGGCAGCCGACGCCGCGCTCGAGGCGCTCGGCCGCGGGGTGCCCATCTACCGGGCCGGTCTCGACGACGAGACCCGCGCCCTGCTCCGCCCCTGGTTCCTCCTCACCGACAAGGTGGCGATGGCGGTCGTGAACATCGACGAGGACCAGCTGGCGGACCCCGACGCCGTCACCGCCGGGGTGGCGGAGGCCCTCGGCCCCGGCGCCGAGGTGATCCCTGCCTGCATCCAGCTCGAAGCGGAGGCCGTCCTCCTCGACGCCGAGGAGCGGGCCGAGATGCTCGAGGCCCTCGGCCTCGGCGACGGCGCCCTGTCACGGTTCCTCCGCACCGCGTACCACCTGCTCGGGCTGCGCACGTTCTTCACCACGGGGGAGAAGGAGACGCGGGCGTGGACCTTCCGCGCCGGGGCGACCGCTCCTGAGGCGGCCGGCGTCATCCACACCGACTTCCAGCGCGGGTTCATCCGCGCCGAGTGCATCGGGTGGGAGGAGCTCCTGGCCGCAGGCTCGTGGGCCAGGGCCCGAGAGGCCGGGACCCTCCGGGTGGAGGGCAAGGACTACGTCGTGGAGGACGGCGACGTGATGGAGTTCCGGTTCAACGTCTGAGGCAGGGATGGAGACGACGTCACAGCGCTGGCTGGTGAAGGGGGACGTGGTGCTCGCCAGCCTCGACGTGGCGGACTCCCGGAGGTCCCGCCGGCGAGGCCTGCTGGGCCGTGACGGCGCCGACGGTGCGCTCCTCCTGCCGCGCACCCGCTCGATCCACACCTTCGGGATGAGGTTCCCCATCGACGTGGCGTTCTGCGACGACGACCTGACCGTGCTGCGGGTGATGACCGTCCCGCCGTGCCGGCTCGTGCTGCCCCGACCCGGGGAGCGGTGCGTGATCGAGACCGAGGCCGGCCTCCTCCAGAAGTGGCAGGTGGAGGTCGGCGACCGGCTCGAGTCCAGATGACCGCCGGGCCCGGCGCAGCCACGCTGCGTGTCGTCGGCACCCCGATCGGCAACCTCGGCGACCTGTCACCCAGGGCCAGGGAGGCCCTCGAGCGGGCTGACCTCGTGGCGTGCGAGGACACGCGCCGCACCGGGCGCCTCTTCTCTGCGCTCGGCATCGCCCCTCCGCGCTTCGTGGTGGTGAACGACCACTCGGAGGCTGCAGCCGTGGAGGGGCTGCTCGCCGCCCTCCGCTCGGGTCGCGAGGTGGTGCTCGTGTCCGACGCCGGGATGCCGTCGGTGTCCGACCCCGGGGCGAGGCTGGTCGACGCCGCGCTGGAGGCCGGGGTGCCGGTCGAGGTCGTGCCCGGTCCCAGTGCGGTCCTGGCCGCGCTCGTCGCCTCCGGCCTCGTGGGCGACCGGTTCTGCTTCGAGGGCTTCGTGCCGCGGAAGGGGCCCTCGCGGGCCGAGCGGATCGCCGCCCTCCGGTCGGAGCCTCGGATCGCGGTGCTGTTCGAGGCGCCGCACCGGGTCCGCCGCCTCGTCGACGACCTGCGCGAGGCCCTCGGCGACGAGCGCGTCGTGGCGATCAGCCGGGAGCTCACGAAGCTCCACGACGAGACCTGGAGGGGAACGCTCGCCGCCGCCGTCGAGCACCTCGCCGAACGTGAGCCGCGCGGCGAGTACGTGCTGGTGCTGGCCGGCGCCGCGCCCGAGGAGGTCCACGACGAGCAGCTCCGCGCTGCCCTCCACGAAGCGCTCGCGTCCGGCACCACGCGGCGGGACGCGGTCGACGAGGTCGCCGCGGCGTTCGGGGTGGGACGGCGCCGCGTGTACGAGCTGGCGCTCGGCGGCGACGACCGCTGAGGTCGCCGGCCGCGGCTCGCCGCTCCTCGCGCCGACCGTTACCGTGTCGCCGGTGCCCCACGACATCGCAGTCCTCGGTATCGGAAACGCGCTGGTCGACGTGATCAGCCAGGAGCCCGACGAGCTCCTCGACCGCCTCGGCCTCGCCAAGGGCGGGATGCAGCTCATCGACGAGGCGCGGATGGCCGAGCTCTACGAGGAGATGGGGCCGGGCCTGGAGACCTCAGGAGGGTCGGCGGCGAACACGATGGCGGGCCTCGCCTCGCTCGGCGTGGACGCCCACTACGTGGGACGGGCCAGGGACGACCAGCTGGGGCGCGTCTTCGCCCACGACATCCGGTCGATCGGGGTCGGGTGGACCCAGGAGCTCGCCACGGACGGCCCTGCCACCGGGTGCTGCCTGGTGCTCGTCACCCCCGACGCCCAGCGCACGATGAACACGTTCCTCGGGGCGTCCGCGCTGTTGGGACCCGAGGACATCGACGAGCGCCTGGTGGCCTCGGCGGCGATCGTCTACCTCGAGGGCTACCTGTTCGACCGGCCCGAGGCGCAGGCGGCCTTCCGAGCCGCCGCGTCGGCGGCCAACGCCGCAGGCAGCCAGGTGGCGCTCACGCTGTCCGACACCTTCTGCGTGGAGCGCCACCGTGAGGCGTTCGTGTCGCTGGTCGAGGACCACGTCGACGTGCTGTTCGCGAACGAGGCGGAGATCCTGTCGCTGTATCAGCTCGACGACGTCGACGAGGCGGCGGCCCGGGCGGCGAAGTCCACCCCGATCGTGGTCGTCACCCGCTCCGAACAGGGCGCGATCGTGCACTCCGACGGCAAGGTGATCGCCGTGCCGGCGGAACCGGTCGACGCGGTGGTCGACACGACCGGCGCCGGCGACCAGTTCGCTGCCGGCTTCCTCGCCGGGCTCTCGAACGGCGACCCGCTGGAGCGGTGCGCCCGGATGGGCGCCGTCGCCGCCGCCGAGGTCATCTCCCACATCGGCCCCCGCCCCCAGACCGAGCTGCGGCGGCTGGTCGACGAGCGCCTCGGCACCGCATGACCGCCATCCGGCTGCCGCGCCGCGAGCTCGGCGGCACGCCCGGCTCGGGGACGGCGACCCGGATCCTGGCGGTGGGCGCCGCTCTCGTCGTCGCCCTCTTCCTGGCCACCCTCGGCACGTCGCTCGTGGCCATCGTCGGGCTGGCGGTGCTGCTGCTCCTGGTGCTGGCAGGAGCGCTGGCCATGGCCAACCCAGAGCTGCTCGTGCCCATCGCGATCTACTCGATGTGGTTCGAAGGGATCGCGTACGGGCCGTTCAGCGTGGGCCGCCTGGTGGCGGTGATCATCCCGGTGATCATCGTCGCCCGGATCCTCACGACGCCCTGGCGGCCGCCGGCGCTCCAGCGCCGTGCCTGGATGCCCGTGGCGGCGCTGATGCTCTGGGCGTGGTGCGGCGCCTTCTACACGACGAGCTTCGCCGGAGGGTGGCTGCAGGGGTACTTCACCTTGTTCCTCGGCGTCATCTACTACGTCGCGTTCGCGCTGTTCACCGAGTCGCCCCAGCAGCTCAGCCGCCTGCTGATCGGCTGGGTGTGGGTCGGGTCGGTCGCGTCGATCCTCTCCGACATCGCCCACTTCGGCTTCGGGTACCGCACCAGCGGCTTCACCGGGAACCCGAACATCTTCGCCGTCTACCTCGTGGCCGGGCTGCCGATCATCGCCGTGCTCCTGCGCCGCCCGGAGACGACGAAGCGGCAGCGCACCTGGCTCTGGCTGAGCATCCCGATCTTCCTGTCGGCGCTCATCGCGTCCGGCTCCCGCATGGGCCTCATCATGGGGGGCGTCGTCGGGGCGTACATCTTCGCCACCCTCCCCGGCATCTCGCTGCAGCGACGCATCGTCAACATCATCGGCGGTGGCATCTTCATGGGGATCACCGGCCTCACGTTCATCCTGTTGAACCCCGAGCGGTTCAGCCCGGCGGCGTTCGTCAGCGACCGGGGTGCGGGGCGGATCGACCTCTGGACGGCGGGGATGCAGATGCTGCGCGAGAGCCCGTTCCTCGGGAAGGGCCTCGGCGGCTTCCGCCTCAACGTCTTCGACCGCATCCAGGCCACGAGCGGTGCCGACCTGAACGTGATCCGCCAGCCCGAGTTCATCCGGGCCGGCGCCGTGGAGTCCCACAACCTGTACCTGACGGTGGCGATCGACCTCGGCTTCATCGGGTTCGTCCTCTACTTCGGGGTGATCGCCGTGACGTTCGTGAACCTCTGGCAGAAGCGCGACTCCGAGTGGCGGGACCTCGTGTGGGCGTTCGGCGGCATCCTCGGGGCGCTGCTCGTGGGCTCGATGTTCGGCAGCCAGATCAACAGCAAGCTGCAGTGGGCCATCGTCGGCATCGCCGCGGCGCTGTGGGTGCGGGAACGGGTCACGCCGCCCCGCCGGCCCGTGCACGTGGGGAGCCTCCCGGGATGACGGCGGTCGACGCCCGGCGCTCCTCCCCGGCGGCGATGGACGACCGCCCGCCGCCTCCGCCCCGCCCGCGGCACGGCTCCTACGGCCCCGCCCCGATCGACCTCCGGATGCGCTGGCCCCTCCGGCGCTGCATCGTGGTGGCGGCGCTCGTCGGTGCCATCGTGGCCAACCTGGTCGTCGCGGTGGTGCAGGACACCCGGTACGAGGGCCAGGTGATGCTCCTCGGGTTGAAGATGGACGGCGCCCACGCCGACCTCGGCGTCCAGTACGTGGACTCCCGGCTCCAGTCGCTCACCTCCCTCGCCCGTTCCGAGCCGTACCTGGTGGAGCTGGCGCGGCGAGCCGGCGTCCAGACCGACATCGCCGAGCTGCGGGAGATGGTCACCGCCACCCGCCCGAAGCTCGGGGTCCTGATCACCATCACGATCACGGGCACCGACGAGGCGCTGGTGCGCTCGCTGTCCGAGCAGGCGGTCCCGGCGCTCGACACGATGGTCGACCGGGTCCGGGCCGGCTCGATGGTGGTGCTCGACGACGAGGGCCGGAACCCGTTCACGGGCGAGACCTCGGACTACACGGGGCCGCTCTACACCGACATGTTCCGCGGCGCGCCGTTCATCCAGTCGATCGAGCCGTCCGTGGTGAAGACGGGGTTCGCCGGCGGCGGGCTCGCGGTGCTGCTCCTCCTGACCTGGGCGCTCTGGTCGCACGAACGGCGCGTGCGGGTCACGACGGTCGAGGACCTCGACTCGCTCCTGTCGATGCCGCTCATCGGCTCGCTGCACCGGCCGACGCTGCTGCGCCGGGACCTCCAGCGTGACGTCGCGCGCGGCCTCGCCCTCACGGTGGACGGGCTGGCCGGTGGGCCGCGGGTGCTCGCCGTCGCAGGCTGCGGCACGCGGCGTGAGCGCGCGATCGCCACCTTGTCCCTCGGCGCCGGGCTGGTCGCCACGCTCGACGCGCCGGTGGTGCTCGTCGACCTCGACGTGCGAAACGGCTCGCTGTCGCGGCTGTGCGGCGCCGTCACCGGGTTGCCGTGGAGGTCGCTCCGCCGGTCGCGCCGCGGCGTCAGCGACGCGGTGGCCATGCACGTCCCGCCGGAGGGCCTGGTGCGGCGCATCCCCCGGGGGAAGCTCCCTCTCGCGCTGCGCGACCTGCTGGAGCGGGGCGACGATCGCCTCCAGCTGCTGCCGGTCGGGACCCACGTCGGCGCCGAGGGGTTCGCCGACGACGGGGCGCTGGTGGAGGTGGTCGACCAGCTCGCACCTCGGGGCATCGTCGTGGCGCACCTGCCGGACGTGCCGGGGCCCACGATGGTGAGCGATGTGCTCGGGCGCACCCAGCTGGCGATCCTGGTCCTCAAGGACGGCTGGGCCGAGCTCGACGAGGCGATGGCCGCAGCCGACGTGCTGCGCGCCGGAGCGCCGCGCTCGGGCTACCTGCTCCTCGAGGACTGATCGTCGATGACCACCTGGACCGACAACCACTGCCACCTCCCCGCCGAAGGGGCCGCCGAGGTGGTCGAGGACGCAGCGCGGAGCGGTGTGGTCCGCCTGGTCGACGTGGGCTGCGACCTCGCCTCGTCGGAGGCTGCGATCGCCCGAGCCCGCGAGCTGGAGGGCGTGTGGGCGACGGTGGGGGTCCACCCCCACGAGGCGTCCGGCGGCGTCGAGGGGATCGAGGACCTGCTCGCGGACCCGGCGGTGGTGGCCGTGGGCGAGTGCGGCCTCGACCACCACTACATGCACTCGCCCGCCGACGCGCAGCGGGAGGCGTTCGCCTCGCAGATCGACATGGCGCTGCGGCACGACCTGCCGCTCGTGATCCACACCCGGGAGGCGTGGGACGAGACGTTCGACGTGCTCGCGGGCGTCGGCGTGCCGTCGCGCACCGTGTTCCACTGCTTCACCGGGGGGCCGGAGGAGGCGCGCCGGTGCCTCGACCTCGGCGCCGTGCTGTCGTTCAGCGGGATCGTGTCCTTCCCCTCCGCTCCCGAGGTGCGCGAGGCGGCGCAGCTCTGCCCGCCGGACCGCTACCTGGTCGAGACCGACAGCCCGTACCTCGCTCCCGTGCCGCACCGCGGACGGAGGAACCGCCCCGCGCTGGTGGTGCGGGTGGGCGAGGTGCTCGCGGAGGTCCGCGACGTGCCGGTCGAGGAGGTCGCACGGCAGACCTCGGCCACGGCGGAGGCGATCTACCGCTTCGGGTCGCGATGACGTCGATCGTCGGGGGCTCGCGCGGGCCGTCGGGCAGGCCGCCGCTCCGCATCGTCCTGGCCGCGCTGGTCACCGTCGTCCTGGTGGCGGTGTGGGCGGCGGGCGCGCTCCTCGGTGACGGCGGAGATGACCCGTCGAGCGCCGATGCGCCCGGCCCGACCACGACGGCGGCTCCGGCGACCACCACCACGACGGAGGCGCCTCTCGTCGACGTGGAGCCCGGCTGGCCCCGGAAGGGGATGAGCCGGTTCGGCGAGTCCGAGGAGTCGAAGCAGCTGCGCGAGTCGCTGCCCCCGACGTCCACCACCTCGTCGACGACCAGCTCGCTGCCGGACGGGTCCACCTCGCTGCCCCGGCGGGGCGGATGACCGACCTGCCGCCACTCCTGACCCAGCGCGACGTCCGTGGGCTCCTCGAGGGCGCCGGGACGGGGCCCCGCCGGTCGCTCGGCCAGAACTTCGTGGTCGACCCGAACACCATCCGGCGCATCGTGCGCCTCTCGGCCGTGGCGCCGGGGGAGACCGTGGTCGAGGTGGGCCCGGGCCTCGGCTCGCTCACCATCGGGCTGCTCGAGGCCGGCGCCCGCGTGGTGGCGGTGGAGAAGGACCGCGACCTCGCCCGCTCGCTCGTCGAACGGCTGCGTCCTGCGGTGGAGCGGGGCGACCTGCGCGTCGTGGAGGGCGACGCCCTGGAGCGCAGCTGGGTGCAGCACCTCCACGGGCCCGCGGCGATGGTGGCGAACCTGCCCTACAACGTGGCGACGACCATCGTGATCGACGTGCTCGACCACGTGCCCGAGGTCTCCCGCCTGCTCGTCATGGTCCAGAAGGAGGTCGCGGACCGGATGGCGGCAGGCCCCGGCGACCCGGCCCACGGGCTGCCGTCCGTGAGGATCGCCCGCCGCGGGCGTGCGCGGCGGGTGGGCGTCATCGGGCCCGACGTGTTCTGGCCGAGGCCACGGGTCGATTCGGCGCTGGTGGAGGTGGTGCGCCACCCCGACGCCCCGGTGCTCGACCCCGCGGCCGAGGCGACCTTCGTCGAGCTGTCCCGAGCCGGCTTCGCCCAGCGCCGCAAGACCCTCCGCCGCGCGCTCGCCGCCGTGCGCGACGCTCGGGACGTGGTGGAGGCGATCGAGGCCGCCGGGCTCTCGCCCGACGTGCGGGCGGAGCAGCTCTCGGTGGAGGACTGGGTCGCGCTCACCCGCCTGCTTTCGCCGGCCGACGGGGAGGCGGGATGAGCGGGGCGCTGCCGGTCGCCCTCGTGGCCCCGGCCAAGCTGACGCTGTCGCTCCGGGTCGTGGGAGTCCGCGACGACGGGATGCACCTGATCGACGCCGAGATGGTCGCGCTCGACCTGTTCGACACGCTGTGGCTGCACCCCGGCTCCGGCCTCCGGGTCGACGGTCCCGCCGCACCGGAGGGTGGCCTCGGCGACGACGACCTCGTGACCAGGGCGCTGCGCATGGCGGATCGGTCGGTGCGGGTCCACCTCCACAAGCGCATCCCGGCGGGAGCAGGCCTGGGCGGCGGATCAGCCGACGCCGCAGCGATCCTCCGGTGGGCCGGCTTCGAGGACCCGGTGAAGGCAGCGGAGCTGGGTGCCGACGTCGCCTTCTGCCTGGTCGGCGGCCGGGCGCGGGTGGGTGGCATCGGCGAGGTGGTCGAGCCGATGCCGTTCGAGCCGCGCACCCTGACCCTCCTGACCCCGCCCGTCCACTGCTCGACGCCGGCGGTCTACCGGCGCTGGGACGAGATGGGCGGACCCACCGATCCGTCGGGGAACGACCTCACTGCTGCGGCGCTCGACCTCCACCCGGAGCTCGCACGGTGGCGCGACCTGCTGGCCGGCGCGACGGGTGAGGAGCCGCGCCTCGCAGGGAGCGGCTCGACGTGGTTCGTCCCCGGTGCCCACCGTGGTGACCGCATGACGGTCGCCAACACGGTGCCGGCCGGTTGGACGCCGGACAGCTGAGGGCGGGTTCGGAGGCGCTACTTGCCGCGAGCGCGGCGCTGGTGGCGAGTGCGGCGCAGCAGCTTGCGGTGCTTCTTCTTCCGCATCCGCTTCCTGCGCTTCTTGATCAGTGAACCCATGGCGAGGGGCACGATAGCGAGGGCTTCGCGACGGATGCGAACCGGGCCCCACCGAACCCCCGAGGCGGTGCGGGTCGCGGTCCCCGCGGCCCGATCTGCGTTCGCGTGCAGGCCGCCCGTATCCTTGTCGGGGTCGTGGCCCCTCCGGGGCGTAACCTCAGGTGAGCGGTCACGGCGGTCGTTGCCATGGGGACGGCCGACGAACGCGGGACGATCCGGCTGCTGAGACGACGGGACACGAGACCACATGACAGACGCCGGAGCACTTGCGGTCCTCACGGACCCCTCGCTGGTGGAGGAGAAGCCGTCCATCAGCTTCAACTTCCCCAAGCGCGTGTGGGCCTACATCGGCGCCGCCGCGCTCGTGGTGGGCCTCCTCGCCATGGC
Source organism: Actinomycetota bacterium (assembly GCA_044508215.1). Classification (GTDB taxonomy): domain Bacteria; phylum Actinomycetota; class Acidimicrobiia; order Acidimicrobiales; family Microtrichaceae; genus JAEZFI01. Next base: position 16,844 of record JBIQID010000007.1, read on the forward strand.
CTGGACGTTCACGCTCTCCGAGCAGTTCGTCACGTCGCGCAGCTTCATCGTGACCAGCGGCGCCAACGCCCAGACCGACACCACCCTCGTCCGCTCCTTCATGGTGCTCCTCGAGTCGAACCAGTTCGCCACCGAGCTGAAGGGCCGTTCGGGCCTCGACCTGCCGGTCTCGACGATCGCCGGGATGATCTCGGTGGGCAACCCGGCCGAGTCGGCGATGCTCGAGGTCAAGGTGACCGCCCCCGACATCCGCACGGCTGACCGCATCAGCCAGGAGATCCAGCCGACGATCGAGGACGTCCTCGAGGCGAACCTCCAGAACCAGCCGATCGAGCAGCGGGTGCCCGGTCCGATCATCCAGGAGCTCTTCACCCGCCCGATGCGCGAGGTGGTCTCGGTCCCGCCGTACATGGGCTTCATCGGTGGATCGATCCTCGGCTTCATCGTGGCCTTCGCCGTGGCCGCCTACCGCCAGTACCGCACGCCGGTGGTCGGGAGCGCCCGGGACGTGGGCGACGCCCTCGAGCTCCCGGTGCTCGCCCGGCTGCCCGCCATGGGCGAGGGGCGCGGCGCCAACCCACAGGACGCCGTCCTCGGCATGCTCTCCGCCATCGAGCGGCTGGGCGCCAAGGGCCCCATCCACCGGCTCGTCGTGGTGGGCCCCGAACCCGACCTCGAGCGCTCCAAGCTCGTGCTGGCCCTGGGCTGTGCGATCGCCCGCAACTTCGACCAGCCGGTCGCCCTCATCGACGGCGACCTCGAGCACGGGTTCCTCACCAAGCTCATCGGCGCCTCCGACGAGCCCGGCCTGTCCGAGTGCCTCACCGGCGAGCTGCGGGTGGACCAGACCCTGCTCCGCCTCGAGAACGGACACACCCCGGCGCTCCTCGACGGGATGGTGCCCCCTTCGGGGATGATCCGCGTGATGCCGGCGGGGCTCAACCGGGGCGGCAGCCTCCTCCGCATGCGCTCCAGCCTCCACCAGGTGCTCGGGGCCCTCTCCGGCCGCTACGTGGTGGTGGTCGACGGGCCCCAGGTCCCGGGCGCCGTGCCGAGCACCCAGCTGCTCTCCATGGCTGACGCCACCGTCGTGGTGGTGACGGAGGGATCGACCTCCCTCCGGGAGGCCCGCCTCACCGGCGAGGCCCTGCGGTCGTTCACGACCAACCCGGTCGGCGCGATCGTCCTCAAGCGGTGACCCCATGACAGGGGGTCCGCATCCCTACCCGGGGCGGGTAGATGTTCCCGGTGGAGACGGCAGAGCGGCAGAACCTGTTGATGCACCTCGGACGCTGTGGTCAAATGGTCGGCGACTGGGAGGAACGAGCGGGACATGGGGCCCGCTCGGATCGCGGGGCATCCCGACGGGGCCGACGGCGGGTGGACCCGTTCACATCGACAGGGGCTGATACATGCTGGGATTCACCGCTGCGGAGTCGACGAGGTCACGTTCGACGCGAGCAGTGAAGCAGACCCAGGGAAGCGAGCCGACCCTTTCGGTCGTCGCCGACCGCCCGGCCGAGGTCAGCCTCCTCCGGCGGGTCGGCCGCCGGCCTGAGCGCGCCCCCCAGTCGCAGCGGCGGGCCATCGGGTCGCTCTCCGTCGTCGTCGGCATCTCCCTCGACGCCGCGGCCGTGCTCTTCTGGCTCCGCGTGGTCGTGGGCGAGCTCACCACCCGTGCCGCCGTCTTCTTCGGGGCGGTGTACGTCGTCTCCGCCCTCGCGCTGCTGATGCCCACCTACCGGCGGGGTCGCCTGGTGCCGCGCCCGGCGGAGCAGCTCGTCAGCATCAGCGCCCGGCTGGCCCTCGCGCCGGTCATCACGGCGATCCTGACCCTCACCACCGACTCTGCGATCCTGCAGTACCTCGAGATGCCCACCTACTCGGCGCTGGTCGGGGGCACGCTCGCCACGGTGATGGTCCTGCGGATCGTCATGTTCAAGTCCGTGCACGCCATCCGCAGCCGGGGCTTCGACCTCGAGGACACCCTCATCGTGGGCGCCGGCCCGGTGGGCGTGCAGGTCGCCGAGGCGCTCGAGTCGAACCGAGAGTTCGGGCTCGCCCCGTTCGGCTTCCTCGACCGCTTCGACGAGGAGCCCCCGTACCCGATCATCGGTCGTCCCGAGCACCTGATCTCCGTGCTCGAGGAGACCGGCATCCGCCACGTGGTGCTGGCGTTCGGTGCAGCCTCCGAGGAGGAGCTGGTGGGCTACGTGCGGCGGTGCTCGCTGCTGCCGGTGCAGTTCTACGCGGTGCCCCGCTTCTTCGAGCTGGGCGTGCCCAACGACCAGGTGGCACGAGAGGTCGACGGCTTCGCCCTGGTGCCGCTCCGCCGGCCCGGCCACGGCCACCAGATGTGGCCCGCCAAGCGTGCGTTCGACGTGGTGGTCGCCTCGTTCCTCCTGCTCCTCACCGCCCCGGTGATGGCGCTCTCCGCGCTGGCGGTCCGGCTGTCGAGCCGTGGTCCGATCCTCTTCCGACAGCTCCGGGTGGGCCGCGACGGCCGTCCGTTCGAGATCCTGAAGTTCCGCTCGATGCGGGTGAACGACGACTCGAACACCCGCTGGAGCGTCGACGACGACGACCGGGTGACCGCTGTGGGTCGCTTCCTCCGCAAGTCGCACCTCGACGAGCTGCCGCAGATCATCAACGTCCTGAAGGGCGAGATGTCGATCGTCGGGCCACGTCCCGAGCGGCCCTACTTCGTCGAGCAGTTCACCGACGAGATCGACGGCTACGCCGAGCGGCACCGGGTCCCGGCAGGGATCACGGGCTGGGCGCAGGTCAACGGCTTCTGGGGCGACACGTCGATCGAGGCCCGGGTCCGGCTCGACAACCGGTACATCGAGAACTGGTCGCTGTGGCGTGACCTGGTGATCGCGCTGCGCACCATCCCGACCTTGCTGGGCAAGCGCAGGTGAGCGCGACCGCTGCGGCGGTCGAGGAGGCACTGCCGCTCGTCACCGTCGTCGTGCCCGCGCTCGACGAGGAGCGGTCGATCTCCGCGTGCCTCGACGCCCTGCTCGCCCAGACGCACCAGGCCCTCGAGATCCTCGTCGCCGACGGCGGCTCGACCGACCGCACCCGCGAGGTCGTCGAGGACTACGCCCGGCGGGACCCCCGGGTACGGCTGATCGACAACCCGCGGCGCACCCAGCCGGCCGCGCTGAACACGGCGTGGCCGGTGGCAGCGGGGGAGTACATGGTCCGGATGGACGCCCACGCCACCGTGGCGCCCACCTACGTCGAGGACGTCGTCGCCCACCTGAGCACCGGCAGCTACGGCGGCGTCGGCGGCCGCAAGGACGCCGTCGGGTTCACGCCCACCGGCCGGGCGATCGCAGCGGTCCTCGGTTCGCCGTTCGGCGTCGGCAACTCGGCGTACCACCACGCCACCCGGGCCCAGACGGTCGACCACGTACCGTTCGGGGCGTACCCGATCGACGTCATCCGGGAGCTGGGCGGGTGGGACGAGTCCACGCCGGTCAACGAGGACTACGAGTTCGACCTCCGTGTCCGCAAGAGCGGTCGTGAGCTGCTCTTGGACCCCCGTCTCGTGATCGCGTGGGAGGGCCGGCAGACGATCCGTTCGTTCGCCCGGCAGTACCGGCGCTACGGCCGCGGCAAGTCGAAGGTGGTCCGCAAGAGCCCCGAGGCCACGGCGATCCGCCACCTCGCCGCCCCCGCCGTGGTCGCCGCGCTGGCGGTGGCCCTGGTGGTGGCCCCCTGGCGGCCACGCTGGGCGCTCGCGCTGGTCGCCCCGTACCTGGGCGTGCTGGCGGTGGGGACCGCCTCGATCGCCGTGAAGCTGCCCTCGGCCGAGGAGCGGCGGGCCGTCCTCCCGGCGCTCGCCTCGATGCACCTGTGCTGGGGCCTGGGGTTCTGGGAGGGGCTCCTCGGCGCCGAAGTGGTCCAGCGACCCCGCTGACCGCCGCCCGACGACCCTGTAGCGTGGGCCCGCGATCGCGGGTAGTTCAATTGGCAGAACGCTGGACTTTGGATCCGGAGGCTGCAGGTTCGATCCCTGCCCCGCGAGCCAGTCCCGACGGATCCCCCGAGGAGCAGGATGACCGCTTCCCCCAGCCCGCTCGCCGCCGTGGTGCTCGCCGCCGGGGAGGGCTCCCGGATGAAGTCGGAGCGCCCCAAGCCGCTGCACTTCCTCTGTGGCCGCCCGATGCTGATGTACGTCCTCGACTCGCTGCGGCTGGTGCAGCCCGAGCTGGCCGTCATCGTGGTGGGGCACAAGGCCGAGCGCGTCACGAAGAAGATCTCCGACACCGAGACCGGCCTGCGGCTGGAGTTCGTGGAGCAGCGCGTCCAGCGCGGCACCGGCGACGCCGCGATGGTCGGCCTCGTCGGCCTCCCCGAGGAGAACGACGACACCGACGTGGTGGTGCTGCCGGGCGACACCCCGTTGCTGCAACCGGAGTCGATCGCGGCGCTCGTCGAACAGCACCGGGCCACGGGCGCAGCGGCAACGATGCTGACCGCGCGCCTCTCCGACCCAACCGGCTACGGGCGGATCGTGCGGGGCCGTGACGACCGCGTGGTGCGCGTCGTCGAGCAGACCGACGCCACCGCCGAGGAGCTGGAGATCGACGAGGTGAACACGTCGATCTACGTCTTCCGCCGATCGCTGCTCGCCCCAGCGCTCCGTCGCCTCGAGCCGGACAACGCCCAGGGCGAGTACTACCTGACCGACGTGGTCGAGGTGCTCGCCGGAGCTGGGCACCTCGTGGGAACGCTCGTGGCGCCCGACGCCCTCGAGACCTCCGGCGTGAACGATCGCCTGCAGCTCGCGTCCGCGGAGGCGGAGCTGCGCCGCCGGACCAACGAGCGCCTCCTCCGGTCGGGCGTGACGATGCTCGACCCGCAGAACACGTACGTCGACACCACCGTCACCGTCGGGCGGGACGTGACCCTCTTCCCTGGGACGATCCTGCAGGGAGACACGGTGATCGGCGACGGCAGCGAGATCGGACCCGACACCCGCCTCGTGGACTGCTCCGTGGGCTCCGGTTCCGTGGTCGAGACCACCACCGCCCGACAGGCGACCGTCGGGGACCGCTGCCACGTCGGCCCCTTCGCCGCCCTGGTGGCGGGGGAGAAGATCCCCGACGATGTCGTGACGGGGCCGTTCTACACTGCTCGCGCCGATTCATCGGCCTCGCCCGACTCGTAGGGGACGTCCTCGATGGAACTCATCACCCGAAAGCGCCTGCACCTCGTCGCGGGTCGCGTGAACCGTCCGCTGGCCGAGGAGGTGGCGTCTCGGCTCGAGGTCGGGCTGGGCGACGTGAACATCGCACAGTTCGCGAACGGCGAGCTGCACTGCCGGTTCGGCGAGTCCATCCGTGGGGCCGACGTCTTCATCTTCCAGGGCCACTGCTCGGTCGACGGCATCTCGGTGAACGACGCCATCATGGAGCAGCTGATCATGGTCGACGCCGCCCGGCGAGCCTCGGCCAAGCGCATCACGGTCGTGGCCCCGTTCTTCGGCTACGGGCGCCAGGACCGGAAGGCCGAGGGGCGCGAGCCGATCACGGCCAAGCTCATCGCCAACCTGTTCTCCGCGGCAGGCGCCAAGCGCCTGGTGTCGGTCGACCTGCACTCCGGGCAGATCCAAGGCTTCTTCGACGGCCCGGTCGACCACCTCACCGCCATGCCCGTGCTGGTCGACTGGATGTCCAAGCTGGGCGACGACCTCGTGGTCGTGTCGCCGGATGCCGGCCGGGTGAAGGTCGCCGAGCGGTACGCGAACCAGCTGCACGCCGACATCGCCATCGTCCACAAGCGGCGGATGCGCGGCCAGAAGAACGCGGTGGAGGCGAAGGACGTCGTCGGTGAGGTCGCCGGGCGCACGTGCGTGCTGATCGACGACATGATCGACACCGCCGGGACGATCGTCGCCGCCGCCGACCAGCTGGTGGAGAAGGGCGCGGCGCACGTGTACGCCGCCTGCACCCACGGCGTGTTCTCGGGCCCGGCGATCGACCGCCTCAAGAACTCGGTGCTCGAGAAGGTCGTGATCACCGACACGCTCCCGCTGTCGGAGGAGAAGCAGATCGACAAGATCGAGGTGCTCTCCGCTGCGGGCATCATCGCCGACGCCATCGACGCGGTGTTCGAGGACACGTCGGTGTCGGAGATCTTCGGCGGCCAGAACCAGAGCTGACGTTCCCGACTGGCTCGGGCCAGCTCCGGCTCAGGTTCGCTCGCTGGCGCTCGCTTCTTCGTCCTTCGCTACCCGAGCCTCGTACGTCACGCGGTCTGACCGCGTCCGGCGCGAACCAACCCTGTCTGGCCCTTCGGGCCTCCGACCTTCGGCCCACCGGGGCGGGGGGAACGCCCATCAACGGGCCGCGCCCAGGGGTCGATCGCCTCGGGCATGCACTGCGATCCTGAGGTCCAGCTGGCGTTCACCGGCGCATCGAGCGCCACGCTCGCCGTCGTCGGCGTGGCGGTCCTCGTCGTGGGGCTCCTCGCCCGGAGAGCGGGTCGCCCCGCTGCGACCCTGTCGGTCGCCCTGATCGCCGCCGGCGTCCTCGTGGTCGCCACGGCGGAGCCCGCTGCCGCGACGGCGCCCTGCACCCCGCCGGAGAGCGATTCGCTGCCGTCGGCCACGGGCCCGGAGGCCGCGCCCTCGACGACCCTCCGCGCCACCACGACGACCAGCGCCCTCCCTGCGCCGACCAGCACGACCACGACCACGAGCACCACGTCGTCCACCACCACGAGCACCACGTCGTCCACCACCACGAGCACCACGTCGTCCACCACCACGAGCACCACGTCGTCCACGACCACCGTGTTCGACCCCGTGTACTGAGGTGGCGCCGCGACCCGGTTGGAGCGGCCCGGAGGGGCGCCGGTACACTTGCTCCTCGCCCTCGCGCCGCCGCGCGCCCGGGCCGCTCGTGATCTGCGCCGCAGGAGAACCCAGATGAACGTCGTCCCCCTCACCGCCGAGACCGGCCGCCCGACCGGTACGGGCAGCTCCCGACGCCTGCGCGCCGAGGGGAAGGTCCCCGGAACCGTCTACGGCCTGGGCAGCGAGCCGGTGTCGGTGGCGGTGGCCCGGGGCGAGCTCCGTCGTGCCCTCAGCACCCCGGCCGGCATCAACGCGCTGATCGAGCTCAGCTTCGACGGCACCAGCCAGTACACCCTCGTGAAGGCCCTCCAGCGCCACCCCGTGCGCCGCGAGCCCATCCACCTCGACTTCCAGCGCATCGATCCCGAGCAGCCCATCGTCCTCACCGTGCCGATCCACATGCGGGGCGAGGCCAAGAAGGTCACCGCGAACGGCGGCATGATCGACCAGACGTTGAACGCCCTGTCGGTGTCGGTCCGCCCGGACTCGATCCCGAACGAGTTCTTCGTGGACGTGTCCGACATGGAGCTCGACGACGTGCTGACCGTCGCCGACATGACCCTCCCCGACGGCGTGACCACCGAGGTCGACGCCGACACCCCCGTGGTCACTTCGATGCTGACCCGTGCTGCGATCGTCGCCGCCCGCGCCGCCGCCGCCGAGGCCGCTGGCGAGGAGTACACGGACGACGAGGACGGGCCGGCCGGCGAGAGCGGGGCCAGCGAAGAGTGATCGCGTAGTGGCGCTCGGGCGGCGGGCAAGCGCGCCCGAGCGGCGGGGAACGCCCTACGACCTGCTCGTCGTCGGGCTGGGCAACCCCGGACGTGAGTACCAGGGTTCCCGCCACAACGTGGGCGTCGAGGTGATCGACGAGCTCGCCCGGCGGACCGGCGAGCGGCTGAAGCCGTCGAAGGACGCCGAGGCCCTCGTGGCCGAGGCCCGCATCGGCAGCCATCGGGTGGCGCTCGCGTTCCCGACGACCTTCATGAACGAGTCGGGCCGGGCGGTCGGACCGCTCACCCGCCGGTTCGGCATCGACGACCCGGCAAAGTTGGTGGTGGTCCACGACGAGCTGGACCTGCCGCCGGGGCGGCTCAAGGTGAAGGTGGGCGGTGGGCTGGCAGGCCACAACGGCCTCCGCTCGATCCGCGACCACCTGCACACCACCGACTTCGTCAGGATCCGCATCGGTGTGGGAAAGCCTCCCGGTGGAGCAGCGCGAGGCGTCGACCACGTCCTCTCGCCTCCCTCGCGAGCCGATCGCGAGCTGATCGCCGTCTGCGTCCAGGAGGGCGCCGACGCGGTGGAGTCGATCCTGACCGACGGAGCGGAGGCCACGATGGCCCGGTTCAACCAGCGAGGCGAAGGGTGAGCGGCGTCTCGGTCGACGCTGCCCCGGCGCCGGTGCGAGCCCCCGTCGGGGGCGCCCTCGCCGGCCTCGAGCGCCGGCTCTCCGAGATCCCAGCGCTCACCGAGGTGCTCGGGCGCCGCTCCGCCACGTTGGCGGTCGCGGACCGTGGGAGGACCGCGGCGATCGCGGGCCTGGCAGCCACCTCCACCCGTCGCCCGATCGTCGTCGTGGTGGGCACCGGGGCGGAGGCCGAGGTGCTCGGCGCCGACCTGCGCACCTGGCTCGGCGACGAGTGCGTGGAGACGTTCCCGGCCTGGGAGACGCTGCCGTTCGAGCGGGTGAGCCCCCAGATCGAGACCATGGGCCGCCGCTCCCGGGTGGCGTGGCGGCTCAGGTCGCCCGAGCGACGGCCGGACGTCGTGGTGACCTCGGCCCGGGCCCTCGTGCAGCGACTGGGGCCCCACGTGGGCGAGACCGAGCCCGTCGTGGTCCGCCCCGGCGCCCAGCTCGACCCCCAGCAGCTGGTCGAGGACCTCGTGCGCCAGGGGTACCGGCGAGAACAGCAGGTGGAGCACCGCGGAGAGGTCGCGGTCCGTGGCTCGATCGTGGACGTGTTCCCGTCCACCGCCGACGGCCCGGTCCGGATCGACCTGTGGGGGGACGAGGTCGACCGGCTCTGCGAGTTCGCCGTGGCCGACCAGCGGTCGACCACCGACCTCGACGTGGTCGAGATCTTCCCGTGCCGGGAGCTGCTCCCGACCGACGACGTACGGGCCCGGGCGGACGTGCTCGTGGGGGAGGAGCCGTGGGGTCGCGACCAGTGGGAGCGCCTCCGCGAGGGCCAGACGTTCGACGGGATGGAGTCGTGGCTCCCCTGGCTGTGCGTCGAGGACGTCGTCCTCACCGACCTCCTGGGTGACGACGCCCAGCTGGTGGTCTGCGAGCCCCGGCGGGTGCGGGACCGCGCCGCCGACATCGCTGCGGAGGAACGGGACCTCGCGAGCACGCTCGCCGTGTCCTGGGGCGCGGGCGACGCTGACCTGCCTCGCCTCCACCTCGACCTCGACCTGGTGTTCGAGCGCTGCGACGCTCCGATGCTCACGGTGCTCCCCACCGCCGGCGGGCCCGACACCCCCACGGTGGAGACGCAGGCCTGGCTCCCCGTCGCTCCTGACGGCATCCGCCTGATGCAGCAGGTCCGCGACCTGATCTCGTCGGGCTCCCGCGTGGTCGTCGCCGCCGAGCGGGACGAGTCGGCCGAGCGGCTCGACCGCATCCTGCGCTCCCACGGCTTCGTGTTCGATCGCCCTCCCCGCGGCGAGGCGCGGTTCGTGGGAGCCGGCGGGACCATCGTGTCCGGCGCCTCCCTCGAGGCGGGTGCGGTGCTCCCCGAGGCAGGCATCGCGATCCTCGCGGAGTCGGACCTCACGGGCCGTCGTCGGGCGCGCCGGTCCAACCGGCGCCAGGCGAGGGCGGTCCAGGGCTTCTTCGACGACCTCGAGGTGGGCAGCTACGTCGTCCACCAGACCCACGGTGTCGGTCGCTTCGGCGGGATGGTCACCCGCGCGATCGGCGGCGTGGAGCGCGACTACCTGCTCCTCGAGTACCGCGGCGACGACAAGCTCTACGTCCCGTCGGACCAGATCGAGTCGATCCGCCTCTACACCGGTGCCGAGACGCCCCGGCTCAACAAGATGGGCGGCAGCGAGTTCGCCCGCACCAAGGCGGCGGTGCGGGCCGAGGTCACGCGGATCGCCCAGGAGCTGGTCGTCCTCTACCAGAAGCGCCGCCAGGCGAAGGGCTTCAGCTTCTCGCCGGACACGGCGTGGCAGAAGGAGCTGGAGGACGCGTTCCCCTACGAGGAGACGCCCGACCAGCTGACCGCCATCGCCGACGTGAAGGCCGACATGGAGTCCGACACCCCGATGGACCGCCTGGTGTGCGGCGACGTCGGCTTCGGCAAGACCGAGGTGGCGATCCGAGCGGCGTTCAAGGCCGTCCAGGACGGCAAGCAGGTGGCGATCCTCGTTCCCACCACCCTGCTCGCCCAGCAGCACTTCACCACGTTCTCCGAGCGGTTCGACCCGTTCGGCGTGAAGGTCGAGGTGCTCAGCCGCTTCCTCACGGCGGGGCAGGCGAAGCGGGTGGTCGAGGGCGTCCAGAAGGGCGAGATCGACGTCATCATCGGGACCCACCGGCTGCTCAGCTCCGACATGGCGTACAAGGACCTCGGCCTCCTGATCATCGACGAGGAGCAGCGCTTCGGCGTCTCGCACAAGGAGACCATCAAGCAGCTGTCGACGTCGGTGGACGTGCTGACGATGACGGCCACGCCGATCCCGCGGACGCTCGAGATGAGCCTCACCGGCATCCGCGACCTCTCGCTCCTGAACACGCCGCCCGTGGACCGGCAGCCGATCCTCACCTACGTCGGCGAGTACGACGAGCGGGCCGTGGCCGAGGCGATCCGGCGTGAGCTGCTCCGCGAGGGCCAGGTCTTCTTCGTCCACAACCGGGTCGCCGACATCGAGCAGACCGCCGAGCGGCTCCGCGAGATGGTGCCCGAGGCGCGGATCACGATCGCGCACGGCCAGATGGACGAGGCGCTCCTCGAGCAGGTGGTGTTCGACTTCTGGGAGGGCCGATCCGACGTGCTGGTGTGCACCACCATCATCGAGTCGGGCATCGACATGCCGACCGTGAACACCCTGGTGGTCGATCGCGCCGACCTGCTCGGCCTGGGCCAGCTCCACCAGCTCCGGGGCCGCGTGGGTCGCGCCGGCAGCCGCGCCTACGCGTACCTGTTCCACCCGAAGGACCGGACCCTCAGCGAGGAGGCCTACGAGCGGCTGCGGACCATCGGAGAGGCGACCGAGCTGGGGTCCGGCTTCCGCATCGCGATGCGCGACCTCGAGATCCGCGGCGCCGGCAACCTGTTGGGCACCGGCCAGTCGGGCCACGTGGCGTCGGTCGGCTACGACATGTACGTCCAGATGGTGAGCGAGGCGCTCGGCGAGCTGAGCGGGACCGCCGAGCCGGAGCCCGGCGAGATCCGCATCGAGCTGCCGCTCGACGCACACCTGCCGACCACCTACGTGGAGCGGGAGGACCAGCGGCTCGAGGCGTACCGGCGGCTGGCAGAGGTCGAGAAGGCGTCCGACGTCGCCGACATCGAGTCGGAGTGGGTCGACCGCTTCGGGCCGGTCCCCCCGCCGGCGCGCCGCCTGCTCGAGATCGCCACGGTCCGGGTGGAGTGCCTCCGCGCCGGGGTCACGGACCTGGTCGTGACGAAGTCCGGCGGGATCGGCGGTCCGCCGTGGATGGCTCGGATCTCGCCGTTGAAGCTCCTCACCTCCAAGCAGATGCGCCTCGAACGAACGAAGAAGGGTGCGGTCTGCAAGCCCGACGCCCGCGAGGTGCAGCTCCCGCTGCAGGGCGGCGACGCGATGGTCGCGGACCTGCTGGGCTTCTTCGAGGAGTTCGTCCCCGAGGATGCGCCCTCTGCCCCCGCCGAGCCCGCCTGACGGCCCTCCGGTCGCCTGGGGCCACGGCACTAACCTCGCACCACTGTGAAGCGGATCGCTGCGATGTCCCTCCTGGCCCTGTCGATGGCGGCCGGCCCCCTGCTCTCGGGCTGCGACGCCCTCGGTGACGACGTGGCCGCACGGGTCGACGGCCGCGAGATCACGATCGAGCAGGTCCGCGCCCTGGCCGACGTGCTCGCCGAGGGGGGCGCTGCGGTCGAGGGCGACCGGCTCGACGGCGAGCAGGCGCGCCGTGCGCTCACCGGTCTCGTGCAGCTGGCCGTGGCCCGGTCCGCGCTGCGGACGCTGGGCGAGGAGGTGACCGCCGCCGACACCGCGATCGCCGACCAGCAGGTGCAGAGCTTCTCGTCCGCTCCCGAGTGGGTGCGTGACCTCCTTCGATCCGGGTTCGCTGCGACAGCGGCGCTCGACCGCGTGATCACCGACCACTGGGGCACCAAGCTCGGCCGTGCGACCCTCGACGAGATCCACCGCCGGGCGTCGGAGCGCCCCGACGAGGTCTGCGTGGAGGGCTGGGTGGGCCCGGCCGAGAACGAGGACGAGGCGTTCGACCTCATCGACGGCTCCGACGGGCAGCCCGGCGACGAGCTGGCCGGGCTCCAGTTCTCGCCGCTCGGCGGGATGACGCCTGAGTTCTGCCACCCGGTCGACGACCTGGCGCAGCTGCCCGGAGACCTCGGTGACGAGTTCGACACGGACGCGTCGGATCGCTTCCGCGCCGTGCAGTACGTCGACCCGCAGGCAGGCGAGGCGAGCGTCATCTTCCGGCCGCGTGGGCGCCAGGTCACCCCCGACCGCGACAGCGCCGAGTTCATGGACTTCGCGGAGCAGACGGTCGCCGCGGTGCTCCAGCAGGGCGGCGGGCTCACCGCCCAGGCGGCGATGCAGCTGGCCGACGTCGACATCGACTCACGCTTCGGTTCCGGTCTCGACGACCGGTACGTGATCGAGGCGCCCGCCGCACCGGTCATCCCGACGACGCTCCCCGAGCTGCCCGTCCCCGTCCCCGGCGGCTGAGCATGGCAGGGCGGCCGCGGGTCACCGTGGTGGGTCTGGGGCCCGCCGGCGGTGACCTACTGACGGCGGCGGCGCGATCGGCGATCGCCGGCGCGCCCGAGGTGATCCTCCGCACCAGCCGCCACCCTGCTGCCGAGGTGATCGACGCGACCAGGACCTGCGACGACCTCTACGAGGCTGCGGATCGGATCGACGACGTGTACGTGCAGATCGTCGACCGCGTCGTCGACGCCGCGGCCCGCGCCGGCGAGGCGGGCGTCGTCTACGGGGTCCCCGGGTCGCCGATGGTGGCCGAGCGCACCGTCGAGCTGCTGCTGGCGGACGAGCGCGTCGACGTGGCGGTGGTGCCGGCGCTCAGCTTCGTCGACCTGACGTGGGTGCGCCTCGGCGTGGACCCGTTCGCCGTCGGAGCCCGCATCGTGGACGGCCACCGCTTCGCGGTGGAGGCGGCGGGGGAGCGCGGCCCCCTCCTCGTGGGGCAGTGCGACTCGCGCGACGTGCTCTCGGACATCAAGCTGGCGGTGGAGGAACCGCCGGCGGATCCGGTGGTGGTCCTGCAGCGCCTCGGCCTCCCCGACGAGTCGATCACCGAGGTGGCGTGGGAGGACCTCGACCGCATCGTCGAGGCCGACCACCTGACCAGCATCTGGGTGCCCCGGCTGGCGTCGCCGATCGCCGGCGAGGTCGCTCGCTTCGCCGAGCTGACCCGTGCGCTGCGCGAAGGCTGTCCCTGGGACCGCGAGCAGACCCACGAGTCGTTGAAGCGGTACCTCCTCGAGGAGGCCTACGAGGTCCTCGAGGCGATCGACGACTTCGATCCGTCCTCGGGTGACGGCGCCGACGAGCTGGCCGAGGAGCTGGGGGACCTGCTGTTCCAGGTGGTCCTCCACTCGACGATCGCCGCCGAGGAGGGCTGGTTCGACCTGGCGGACGTCGCACGCGGGGTGCACGACAAGCTCTACGCCCGCCACCCGCACGTGTTCGGCGACGCTGCCGGCTCCGTGACGTCGGCCGACGAGGTGCCGGCGATGTGGGAGCAGATCAAGCGAACCGAGAAGGCCCGCGAGTCCGTCATGGACGGGATGCCGGCCGCACTGCCCGCACTCGCGCGGGCGCTGAAGGTGCGCCGCAAGGCCGCCAACGTGGGCATCGATCCCGGGCTCGACCTGCCCGACGGCTCGCCCGGAGCCCGGCTGTGGGAGCTGGTGGGCGAGCTCGCCGAGGCCGGCGTCGACCCCGAGGACGAGCTGCGGACCGCCACCGACCGCTACGTCGCACGGTTCCGGGAGGCCGAGCGGGAGGCTTCCCGCTTGGAGCCCGACGGGTCCGTGTGATGGCATCGGCCCGGCAGTAACGTCACGACACTCCACGGAGCGCCCCCATGAGCATCATCGCCCTCGTCCACGGCCGCGAGATCATCGACTCGCGGGGGAACCCCACCGTCGAGGTGGAGGTCGTCCTCGACTCCGGCGCGGCCGGTCGGGCCGCCGTGCCGTCGGGTGCGTCGACCGGCCAGTTCGAGGCGGTGGAGCTGCGTGACGGGGGTGACCGCTACGCCGGCAAGGGCGTGTCGAAGGCGGTCGAGCACGTGAACGAGGCGATCGCCGAGGCGATCGTGGGCGAGGACGCCACCGACCAGCGCGCGGTCGACCGGGCGATGCTCGACGCCGACGGCACCGACAACAAGGGTCGCCTGGGCGCCAACGCCATCCTCGGCGCGTCGCTCGCGGTGGCGCGCGCCGCTGCCGACGAGGTCGGGCTCCCGCTGTTCCGCTACGTCGGCGGCGCCGGAGCGCACGTGCTGCCCGTGCCGATGATGAACGTCCTCAACGGAGGCGCCCACGCCGACAACAACGTGGACATCCAGGAGTTCATGATCATGCCGGTGGGCGCCGCCTCGTTCTCCGAGGCGCTCCGCTGGGGCGTGGAGACGTACCACGTGCTCAAGTCGCTCCTGCACGAGCGCGGGCTCAGCACCGCCATCGGCGACGAGGGCGGCTTCGCGCCGAACCTCGGGTCCAACGAGGAGGCGGTCCAGCTGCTGGTGGAGGCCACCGAGCGCGCCGGCTACGCGCCGGGCGAGCAGATCGCGATCGCGCTGGACGCCGCCAGCTCCGAGTTCTTCTCCGACGGCAAGTACACCCTCGCCGGCGAGGGGCGCTCCCTCGGCTCCACCGAGTTCGCCGACTACCTCGCCGACCTCTGCGGCCGCTACCCGATCGTCTCGATCGAGGACGGCATGGACGAGGAGGACTGGGACGGGTGGTCCGCGCTGACCGCACGCCTCGGCGACAGCGTCCAGCTCGTGGGCGACGACCTGTTCGTCACCAACACCGAGCGCCTCTCCCGGGGCATCGCGCAGGGCGTGGCGAACTCGATCCTCGTGAAGGTGAACCAGATCGGCTCGCTCACCGAGACGCTCGAGGCCGTCGACATGGCGACGCGTGCGGGGTACACGTCGGTGATGTCGCACCGGTCCGGCGAGACCGAGGACAGCACGATCTCCGACCTCGCGGTCGCCACCAACTGCGGCCAGATCAAGACGGGCGCGCCGGCCCGCAGCGACCGGGTGGCGAAGTACAACCAGCTGCTCCGGATCGAGGAGATCCTGGGTGAGGACGCCGCGTACCGGGGCCGCAGCGCCCTGGCCAGGGGCGCGGCAGGGTGAAGTTCCCTCGGGGCCGGGCGCTGTGGGCGATCCTCGCGGTCGCCGGCGTGCTGTTCGTCGGGCTGGTCGTCCTCCCCACGCGCACCTGGATCTCCCAGTCGTCCGACCTGTCCTCGGCGGAGGCCGAGCGTGACGAGCTGGTGGACGCCAACAAGGAGCTGGCGGAGAAGATCGAGACGCTCGCCGACCCCGAGACGATCGAGCAGCAGGCCCGGGAGCTGTACGGCTACGTGTACCCGGGCCAGGAGAGCTACACCGTGCCGCCCGAGGGGGCGCCGCGCATCCAGCTGCCCGACGAGTGGCCCTTCGACCGTCTGCAGGACCCGCTCCGCCGCGCTGCGGAGCGGTCCGCTGCGCCGCAGGGGCCAGCCGACCGCTGACCCCGTGGCTCCGTCGCAGCGGCGCGAGCGCGATGCGCTCCGGGAGGTCGCTAGCCTGACGGACCGTCAGGACTTCCCCGGGGGGCACAGATGACCGATTTCCCGAGCTTCGAGCGGCTGTACATCGGCGGTGAGTGGGTGGCGCCGTCCACCGACCGCCGCTTCGAGGTGGTCAGCCCCGCCACCGAGCAGGTCATCGGCCACGCTCCCGAGGCGGTGGAGGCCGACGTCGACGCCGCCGTCGCTGCGGCCCGCCGAGCGTTCGACGAGGGCCCGTGGCCCCATACCAGCGCCACGGAGCGCGCCGAGGTCATGGCTCGCCTGCACGAGCTGTTCCTCGCCCGCTCGAACGACCTGGCCGAGCTGGTCACCGCCGAGATGGGCGCGCCGCTCCTGTTCAGCCACCTCGGCCAGATCGGCGCCACCGGCATGGTGCTCGACTACTACGCCGGCCTCACCCGCACGTACCCGTTCGAGGAGGTCCGCCCCGGCTTCCTCGGCCCCGCCCTGGTCCGCAAGGAAGGCGTCGGCGTGTGCGCAGGGATCATCCCCTGGAACGTGCCGCTCTTCATCACGATGTTGAAGCTGGCCCCGGCGCTCGCCTCCGGCTCCACCCTGGTGCTCAAGCCCGCGCCGGAGACGCCGGTGAGCGCCCTCGTGCTGGCACAGCTGATCGAGGAGGCCGGTGTGCCTGCGGGCGTGGTCAACGTGGTGCCGGCCGACCGTGAGGCCGGGGCGCACCTGGTCGCCCACCCCGACGTCGACAAGGTGAGCTTCACCGGTTCCACGGCCGCCGGTCGCAAGATCGGTGCGGTGTGCGGCGAGCAGCTGAAGCGCTGCACGCTCGAGCTGGGCGGCAAGTCCGCAGGGATCATCCTCGACGACGCCGACCTGTCGGCCACGATCCCCGAGCTGCTCTCCTCGACGATGATGAACAACGGGCAGGCCTGCGTCGCCCAGACCCGCATCCTCGCCAGCCGGGACCGCTACGACGAGGTCGTCGAGGCCGTCACCGAGCACGTCCGCACGCTGAAGGTCGGCGACCCGGCCGACATGGAGACGGCGGTCGGGCCGCTCATCGCCTCCCGCCAGCGGGACCGCGTCGAGGGCTACATCGCGAAGGGTCGCGAGGAGGGTGCCACCATCACCATCGGCGGTGGCCGTCCCGACGGCGTCGATCGCGGCTGGTACGTGGAGCCCACGGTGTTCAGCGGAGTCGACAACTCGATGACCATCGCCCGCGAGGAGATCTTCGGGCCGGTCGCGTCGATCATCGCCTACGAGGACGAGGCGGACGCCGTCCGCATCGCGAACGACAGCGACTACGGGCTGTCCGGCACGGTGTGGACCTCGGACGTCGAGCGGGGCACCGACGTGGCCCGGCGCGTCCGCACGGGCACCTACACCGTGAACGGCTTCGCGATGGAGTGGAGCGCCCCGTTCGGCGGGTTCAAGAGCTCCGGCATCGGCCGCGAGCTGGGCCCAGAGGGCCTCGCCGCCTACCTGGAGGCGAAGACCATCAACCTCCCGGCCGGCACGGAGCCGAAGCTCGAGATCTGACGCCCGCCGGCGTCACAGGAGGCTGCGGCTGGCGCCGCCGTCGACGGGGATCGACGCCCCGCGGATGAAGCCCGCCGCCTCGCTGCAGAGGAACGCCGCGATCCGACCGAAGTCGGCCGGGTCGCCGAGGTGGCCGGCCGGGATGCCTCGCGCGGCCGCCGCCGGATCGTCGCCCGCCAGCTCCTTCATCCGGTCGGTGGCGTGGCTGCCGGGCTGGATGGTGTTGGCGCACACGCCGTCGGGGGCCACCTCGGTGGCGAGGTTCTTCACGTAGGACGTGACCGCGGCGCGGGCGGCCGACGATGCGGCCAGGCGCTCGATCGGTTGGCGGGCGCCCACCGAGGTGATCGCGAGGATCCGCCCCCAGCCTGCCTCCCGCATCGGGGCGACGGTGGCGTTGCAGAGCTCGACGGTGGCCAGGAAGTTCAACCGGAGCGCCTGCTCGTAGGCCTCGATCGACGTCCGTGACGCCTGGCCGGGCGGGGGACCGCCGGCGTTCGCCACCACGATGTCGAGCCGGCCTCCGAGCAGCTCCGCGGCCTCCGACGCGAACGCGGCTGCGGCGCCGGGCTCGGAGAGGTCGGCCACGACGCCCACGGCACCGTCACCCAACCCCGCGACCGCCTCGTCGAGGCGGTCCCGGTTGCGTCCGCAGATCGCCACGGCGACGCCCTCAGCCGCGAGCGCTGCGGCGGTGGCGAAGCCCAGTCCGGCGGATCCGGCCGCCACGGCGGCTCGTCGTCCTCGGATGCCAAGGTCCATCGTGTGCCTCCGTCCGGGGGTCGGTCGGCCGATGGTACCGTCCGTCCGGTGGGCGCCCCCGAGCCGATCCGCTCCGCCGAGCTCCCGCAGGAGGCCGACCGCGAACACGTCCGGGCCGTCCTCGGACGTGAACCACGTGGGGAGTGGCGTGTCGCCGCCAGGGACGCCGTCGGGCGACCGTCCGTGATCGAGAACCCGCCGATCCTGCCGGACGGGACGCCGATGCCGACCCGCTACTGGCTGGTCGACCCGGACCTGCTGCGTCGTGTCGGGACGCTGGAATCGGACGGCGGCGTGGACCGCGCCGAGGCGGCGATCGGGCTCGACGAGCTGGAGCTGCTCCACCGGCGAGCGGCTGCCGAGCGCGACGCGCTGGTGCCGCCGGACCACCCCGGGCCTCGGCCCACCGGCGGGGTCGGAGGGACGCGCGTGGGCGTGAAGTGCCTCCACGCGCACGTCGCGAACCACCTCGCGGGTGCGGACGACCCGGTGGGTCGGTGGGCGCTCGAGCACCTGTAGCGTCGGACCGATGGCACAGCGGTACGCGGCGATCGACTGCGGCACGAACTCCACGCGGCTCCTGATCTCCGATGGGGCGACCACCGACGAGCGCCTGATGCGGATCACGCGGCTGGGGGCGGGCGTGGACGCGTCGGGACGTCTGGCGCCCGACGCGATCGAGCGCACGCTCGACTGCCTGCGTGGCTACCGCGAGGTCATGGATCGCTACGACCTCGGTGGCGTGCGCATCACCGCCACCTCGGCGGCGCGGGACGCCTCGAACCGGGACGAGCTGTTCGACCCGGCCACCGAGATCGTCGGAACCCGGCCCGAGCTGCTGTCGGGCGACGAGGAGGCACAGCTGTCGTTCCTCGGGGCGACCCGTGAGCTCGACCCGGCGGGCGGCCCCTACCTGGTCGTCGACATCGGCGGCGGCTCCACCGAGGTTGCGCTCGGCGGGCTCCGCGACGGCCGCCTGCAGTGCTGGGGAGCGATCTCGCTCGACGTCGGCTGCGTCCGCATGACCGAGCAGTTCCTCCACTCGGATCCGCCGGAGGCCGAGGAGCTGTCGTCGTGCCTCAGCGTGCTGGCCCTCCACTGGGACGACGTGCGGCGCGAGCTGGGGGAGCAGGTTGCCGCCGCCCGGCTGGTGGGGCTGGCGGGCACGGTGTCCGCCGTGGCGTCGGTGGAGCAGGGCCTGCACCACTACGACCGCGACCGCATCCACCACTTCGTCCTCACCAAGGCGGCCGTCGAGGACGTCTTCCGCACCCTCGCCACCGAGGCGCTCGACGACCGGGTCCACAACCCTGGGCTCGAGCCCGAGCGGGCGGACGTCATCGTGGGCGGCATGTGCGTGCTGGTCTCGCTGATGCGTGCCTTCGGCTTCTCGGAGTGCCTGGTCTCCGAGGCAGACATCCTCGACGGGCTCGTGGCGTCGCAGCTCGCCGGGGCCGAGGCGGGCCGGGCACCCCTAAGCTGACCCGCCGTGGGGGCGCACGACCGGCTGCTGATGGGTCCCGGTCCCGGGAACCCCTATCCGGAGGTGGTCTCGGCGTTCACGCGGCCCCTCCTCGGACACCTCGACCCGGAGTTCGTCGACCTCCTCGACGACACCTGCGAGCGCCTCCGCCACGTGTGGCAGACCACGAACCCGCTGACGTTCCCGGTGTCGGGTACCGGCTCTGCCGGCATGGAGGCGTGCGTGGTGAACGTGGTCCGGCCCGGTGACGTCGTGGTGGTCGGGGTGAACGGGGTCTTCGGCGGGAGGATCTGTGACGTGGCCGAGCGCTGCGGCGCCGAGGTGGTGCGGGTGGACGCTCCGTGGGGGCAGCCGCTCGACCCGCAGGCGATCCTCGACGCCCACCCGTCGCCTGACGTGATCGCGGTGGTCCACGCCGAGACGTCAACGGGGGTCCGCAACGACGTGGAGGCGCTCGGGCGAGGGAAGGGCGACGCGCTCCTGCTCGTCGACTGCGTCACGTCGCTCGGTGGGATCGAGGTGTGCGTGGACGCATGGGAGATCGATCTCGCCTACTCCGGGACGCAGAAGTGCCTCGGCGTGCCGCCCGGGCTCTCGCCGGTGACCGTGTCGCCCCGAGCCGTCGAACGCTTCGTGGAGCGCTCGCAGAGCTGGTACCTCGACATGCGGATGATCGCCGAGTACGTGGGCGGTGGCGCCACCCGCACGTACCACCACACCGCTCCGATCAGCATGGTCTACGCCCTCCACGCAGGGTTGGGCGTGCTGCTCGACGAGGGCCTCGAAGCCTCGTGGAAGCGCCACGCTGAGGTGGGCGCCCTCCTCCAGGAGGGGCTGGTGGAGCGCGGGTTCCGGCTGTTCGCCGCCGAGGGCCACCGGCTGCCCGAGCTGACCACGGCGTGGCTGCCGGAGGGTGCCGACGAGGCGGTGGTGCGGAGGGACCTGCTGGACCGCTTCGGCATCGAGGTGGGCGGCGGCCTGGGTGACTTCGAGGGCAAGGTGTGGCGGATCGGGCTGATGGGGCACACGGCACGGGAGCGCAACGTGGGGACGTTCCTCGCTGCGCTCGACGAGCTGCTGTGAGCGACGGGTCGGAGAGCTGAGGGTCGGATGGGTTGGACGAGGCGAACCACGCTGAGGACCGGGGAGAGCCCGGCCGCCACCCTGATCGGCCGGCGCATCCTGCTGCGCCCGCTCGTGGCGTCGGACTTCGAGCAGTGGCGTGAGGTGCGGCGCCGGTGCAGCGACTGGCTGACGCGCTGGGAGCCCGCCCGCGTCCCGGGCGCTGCCGACGCGGTGGAGGACCGACAGGCCTTCGCCGCGCGCTGCGGTGCACGGGCCCGCGAGGTGCAGATGGACACCGGCTACGGGTTCGGGATCTTCGTGGACGGCTGGTTCGCCGGTGAGATCAACATCAGCTCGGTCCACCGGGGGCCGTTCCAGAGCGCGTACGTGGGCTACTGGATCGACGAGCGCCACGCCGGCAACGGCTACATGCCCGAGGCGGTGGTGCTGGTCTGCCGGTTCGCCTTCGAGGAGCTCGACCTGCACCGACTGCAGATCGCGATCATCCCGAGGAACTCCGCGAGCCGTCGCGTGGTGGAGAAGCTGGGCCTGCGCAACGAGGGCGTCGCCGAGCGCTACCTCGAGATCGCCGGCAACTGGGAGGACCACGTCCGCTACGCGATCACCGCCGAGGAGTGGGCCGAGCGCGGCGACGCCCTCGTCGCCGCCTGGGTCTACTGACCGGCCTCAGCGCTTCGAGATCTTCGCCTGCATCGCCGCGAGGCGCTCCGCGAACGCCGGCTGGTTGATCGACCACACCTGGGGGTCGAGCTCCCGCTCGACGGCATCGGTGTGGTTCCACACCACCGACATGTCGTCGATGGTGGCCTTGACCATGCGGGTCAGCTCCGGGGGCGCGGCGGCGGCCCGTGCGGCCAGCGCGATGGCCTGCTCCACCACGTCGCCCTCCACCGAGCGCCACACGAGCCCCACCCGTTCGGCCTCGGCCGCGTCGAGCACCTCGCCGAACACCACGGTGGCGAAGGTGCCCTGCGCCCCCAGGATGCGGCGCATCATCCAGGTGTGCCCTCCGCCCGGGTGGATGCCCAGCTCGAGGAACCGGGTGTCGAAGCGGGCGCGGGGACCGGCCAGCCGCACGTCGCAGGCGAGCGCCAGGTTCATGCCCGCGCCCACGGCAGCGCCGTTCACGGCCGCGACGGTCGGCAGCTCGCACGCCGCCACCCTGAGGAACCCCGAGTAGATGCTCTTCAGCCCCTCGCGCTGCGACGCCCCCAGCTGCGTGAGGTCCGCGCCGGCACAGAACGCGCTGCCCTCGCCGGTGACGACCAGCGCACCCACGTCAGGGTCGGTCTCCAGCTGGTCGATGGAGTCCACCATCTCCGCGCACATGTCGAGGTTGAGCGCGTTGCGGCGATCCGGGTCGGTGAGCGTCAGGACGGCCACCCGGTCGTGGCGGTCGATGCGGATGTGTTCGAGCTGGCTCACGCTGCCTCCTGCGGGGGCCCGGTCGGGGCCGGTCGTCGCGGCAGTGTAGGAGCGGGCCCGCGGGCCGAGGAGCGGGTCAGTCCCGGAC
The DNA here is from genome assembly GCA_044508215.1 of Actinomycetota bacterium. Taxonomy (GTDB): domain Bacteria; phylum Actinomycetota; class Acidimicrobiia; order Acidimicrobiales; family Microtrichaceae; genus JAEZFI01. Next base: position 39,080 of record JBIQID010000007.1, read on the forward strand.
GACGGCGGGGGAGTGCCGGAAGAACTGCTCGACGTCGCGCTCGTAGCGGTAGCTCGGGCGGTGGTCACCCACCACGTTGCGCAGGCGGGTCGCCTCGACGAAGGCCTGCACCGCCTGGGCGGACGTGTACTGGTACCGGAAGCCGGCCTGCTTCAGCCGTGAGTTGTCGGCGCCGCGGCCGTAGCGGAGCAGCCGCAGGTACTCGCCGGGGAGGTCGACGAGGCCGAGGGCGCGCATCGGCCACAGCATCGACGGGGCGACGAACGGTGGCATGGGATAGGTGCGCTTCCCGCAGATGCGGGCGACCTCGCTCCACGGCAGCAGGCCGTCGCCCGCCACGTTGTAGGTGCCGGCCAGGTTGTTCCGCAGCACGAAGAGGATCGAGCGGATCACGTCGTCCTCGTGCACGAACTGGAACCGCGGGTCGTAGCCGGCGATCGACGGGACCAGCGGCAGCTGCAGCGCTCGGGTGAGGGGCGTGACGATCTCCTGCCCGATCACGTTCGCGAACCGCAGGAGGGACACGTTCACGTGCGGGTTGTCCTCGGCGAAGTCGCGGACGTAGTCCTCGACCTGGTGGAGGCTCCGCTCGGTGAGGCTGCGCGGCGAGTGGCTGGGCGAGCTGTCCTCCTTGAACCACGTGGGGTCCTGGGGGCTGCAGCCGTAGACGAGCGTGGCGGACTTCACCACCACGTTCCGCACGGTGCTGCCCGCAGCGGAGGCCGCGGCGAACAGGTTCATCGTGCCGATGACGTTCACCTCGTGCATCTCGCGGTTCGACATCTGCGTCGGGTCGACCACGAGGAACGAGTGGACGATGGTGTCGACCTTCGTGGCCTTCACGATGCGCGACAGGATCGAGTAGTTCGCGTCGACCCGCACGTACTCGGTGCGCTCGAGCTCGACGGTCGGCTCGGTGGTGTCGAGGCCGACGATGACCTCGACGTTCGGGTCCAGCTCGAGCGCCTGCGCGACCCGCCCTCCCCAGAACGTGCCGAGGCCCGTGACGAGGACCCGATGGCTCACGATCGGCCTCCGGCGAGCGGCGGTGTCATCCCGTCCACACCGAACGGCGAGCCCGGAGCATGTCGTAGAGCGCCGTCTGGATCTTCTCGCGGATGGCCTCCGACTCGTCCATCACGCGGCTGCGGCTGTAGCGGTCGCGGCCGGGCTGCACGTCGAAGCGCACCGGGTCGAGCACCTGGAGCTTGAACTTCACGGGGAAGTAGGCGCCCACGCCGAGGGGGCCGAGCGCCAGCATGTTGGCGGTGATCGGCAGGTACGGGATGCCCAGTGCCTTCGCTGCGTTCGGGAGGCGGGCGACGATCGGCATCGATTCCTCGGCGCCCACCACCGCGATCGGGATGACCGGGACGCCGGCACGCATGGCGATCTCGACGAACCCGCCACGGCCGAACCGGCGGAGCTGGTAGCGGTCCTTGTAGAGCTTCGACGGGCCCTTCGTGCCCTCCGGGAAGACCAGCACCAGCTGGCCCTGGTCGCGGAGCAGCCGCTCGGCGTTGTCGGGGTGCGCGGCCACTCCGCCCAGCCGCGACCAGAGGGTGCCGACGACCGGGGCCTTCCGGAAGAAGTAGTCGGCGAGCCCGTAGACAGGCCGCTGCAGCTCGGTCTCGATGCCGTGCATGATCACCGGCGCGTCCGACGGGATCGCCCCGGCGTGGTTGGCCACGAGGAGCGCGCCGCCCTGTTCGGGGATCTTCTCGAGGCCTTCCCACTCGGCGCGGAACCAGTGTCGGTAGACCGGGTCGTAGACGGTCCGAGCCAGCTGGCGCATGCGCTCCGACCGACCCCACTCGTCGACGTCGGACAGGCGGATGTCCTCGTCGGGCTGAGCCGGCGGCAGCTCGGGGAGGTGGACCAGCTCGCGGCTGGCCGAGAGGGTGCGGTCGGTGACCGACTGCTTCGAGGGCGCCCGCTTGGTGGGGGGCCGCTTCACGGGAGGCCGCTTGCCCACGGTCTCCACACGCCTGGTGCTCGGAGATCGTGAGGGCATCGGGGCGGATCCTACTCGGAAGGTCGGCTGAAGTCCCGTCAGCGCTCGGCCTCGGACCGCCATTCGATGCCCTCCTCACACGAGTCGTTCGCGGGGCAGTACCAGCACGCCGGGCCGGGCCTCACCTCGGGGTCGCGCTCCTCGGCGGCCAGGGTCGCGATGCGGCCGGCCGCGTCGACGACGCGCTCGACCTGCCCCCACAGCAAGTCCTCGGTGACGGCCTCCGTGTGCAGCTGGGCGGACTCGAGGTAGCTGGTGGCGAGCATGCGAGGGGGCGTTCCGACGCGGAGGGTCTCGACGAGCGCGTAGAAGCGCAGGTCGGCCACGTGCTCGGCGGAGTAGCGACCGGTCTTCAGGTCGACGATCACCTTGTTGGCCACGAGGCCGCGCGGGCGTCCGAGGGTGAGGTCGGCCTTCCCGGACAGGGTCACGCGGCCGTCGTGGAACGTGGCCACCATCCGGGCCTCGAAGACAGGGTTCCAGCGGTCGCTGATGGGTGGCCACAGCTCGTCGAACGCGGCCACCTTCGTGATCGCCTCGCTGCGCAGCTCGGCGCGGGCCGTCTCACCGCAGGTGGCGAGCCAGTCGCCGATCCCGCGCTCGCCGGTGAGGGAGGCGATCGCCTCGTCCACCCGGTGCTGCGGCGACTGCTCGCCGATCATGGCGTTGCCCAGGCGGATCGCATGGTGGGCGACCGTGCCACGTGCCTTGGCGGGGTCCCACTCGAAGCGGGCGTCACGCTCGGCGAGGTGGCGACGCTCGCAGCCGAGCGCGGTGTTGATCGAGTGCTTGTTGAGGAAGAGCGCGTCGACGCGGCGGGCGATCGGCTCGAGGCGGTGGGTCAGCTCCTCGCGCAGGCTCACCCGCAGCTCGCCGGGGAACTCGGGGCCGCCGTCGCCGCTGCGGCCGAGGCGGTCGATCACCTCCTGCTGGGCGGGGGTCAGGCCCTCGGTCATGGCGCAAGCCTAGGGACGGCCGGCGAGGGCGCCGGTGCTCCCCTCAGCCGCCGAGCGGCGTGTGCTCCACGCCGAGCGCTGCGGCCACGACGGGGTGGGTGACCTCGCCGGCGTGCGTGTTCACGCCGCGGCCGAGGGTGGCATCGGCGCGGCACGCGTCGAGCGGTGTGGGGGCCGTGGCCAGCGCCACCACGTGGGGGAGGGTCGCGTTCGTCAGCGCGAACGTGGAGGTGTGCGGCACCGCGCCGGGGATGTTGCCCACGGCGTAGTGGGTGACGTCGTGGAGCACGTAGGTGGGCTCGTCGTGGGTGGTCTCGCGGGTCGTGGCGATGCAGCCGCCCTGGTCGACCGCCACGTCGATGAGCACCGAGCCCGGCCGCATCGAGGCCACCATCTCCTCGCTCACCACGGTGGGCGCCCGCCCCCCAGCGACGAGCACCGCTCCGACGAGCAGGTCTGCCTCGGCCACCGCCCGGGCGACCGACGCCCGGTTCGAGGCGAGGGTGAGCACCCGGCCCTGGTGGAACTGGTCCACCCAGCGGAGCCGTTCGAGGTCGCGGTCGAGGAGCAGCACCTCGGCCCCCATCCCCGCCGCGATCGCGGCGGCGCTCCATCCCACGTTGCCGGCGCCGACCACCACGACCTTGGCGGGGTGGACCCCAGCGGCGCCGCCGAGGAGCACGCCACGGCCGCCCTGGCTCCGCTCGAGGTGGTGCGCGCCGATCTGGGGTGCCATCCGCCCGGCGATCTCGCTCATCGGCGCCAGCAGGGGGAGGCGCCC
>JBIQID010000007.1:42930-44071 GCA_044508215.1 Actinomycetota bacterium
GCCCCGGCTCCTCGCTGGACGAGCACCGTCACGCCGTGGTGGGTCAGCTCCGAGACGCCGTCGGGGGTGAGCGCGACGCGGTGCTCGCCTGCCTTCACCTCGGTCGGCACGCCGACGGTCGTCATGTCACAGCCTCCTCCTACGGTGAGGTCATCTTCCCCTCGCACACGGCAGAGCACCGCATCGCGCGGGGCTCACCGCCGCTCGATGCCGTCGGGCGGCCCACCGAAGGGGAGATCGATGCGCTACTGGCTGTACAAGTGCAACCGCCGTCCGAACGCCGCGGGAGCCTGCGGCGACTGGGCTGCCGACCTCTTCGACGTCGGCGAGCCCGTCCGCTGGCCGGGGCACCGGGCGTCCCGGGCGGCCGAGGTGCACCGCGCGCTCGACCAGCTGGTGCGCCCCGGCGACGTCGTGGCCTGCCTCCAGACCGACGAGGGCACGCTCGTCGGCTTCGCCCGCATCGTCGAGCTGGTCGGTCACCCGGGCGACCTCGACCTGCTGCTGCAGCCGATCCACCGGTTCGCAGAGGCGTTCCCGATCCACAAGGCCCGCCGGGGCACCTCGCTCGACCGCAGCCCCGCGCTCATCGGGCGCGTCACGCTCAGGGAGCTTCCCCGCGACGAGGTCGAGGCGCTCGTCGCGCTCACGGGTGCGCCGAAGCGGGTGCTGCGGGGCCGCCCAGCCGCATCGCGTGCTCGGTCCACCACGAGCGGCGGGCCGTGAAGGCAGCCGGGGGACCCCTGTCCCCGTTGACCCGCCCACCTCCGTGCCGTCACACTTTCACTCTGCTGGGGGATCTGCGTGACGGTCCCCAGTGCCTCTCGTGCCGGAGCGGTCCGGCAGGTCACGCAGCGGAACGGCTGGGCTGGATGTTGACTCGATCGAGCGAGCGGACACGTGCGTGCCGCTGCCGCCGTGACCGAGGTCGATCGTCGGTCACGCGGCGGCGGGACGAGGTCGGTTTCAGCCTCATCGAGTCGCTCGTCGCACTGGCGCTGTTGGGCATCGCCTTCGGCGGCATCTCCGCGGGGCTCCTCACCACCATGCGGACCTCGGCGGACAACCAGCAGAACGTCGCTGCCACCACTGCGCTCTCCAACGTCGCCGAGCAGCTGAAGTCGCTGCCGTACACGCCGTG
>JBIQID010000007.1:44171-46925 GCA_044508215.1 Actinomycetota bacterium
TCATGATCGCCACCGCGATCGTCGTCCCGCTCTGCGCGTGGATGGTGCTCGGCTACCAGCAGCAGCGCACGATCACCGCGCAGTCCCACGACGACAACGCGGCGAACCGCCTGTCGCTGCACCTGCCGCGCGACGTGGCGTCCGCGGCCGTGGTCACGCCCGGGGGGACCGACTGTGCGTCGGGCGCCACCGTGGTCCTCGAGCTGCGCCGTTCCGCCACCTCGCAGGTGCGCGTGGTCTACGCGGTCGCCGAGACGATGGTCTCGGGGGTCCCGTCGGGCACGCTGCTGCGCCGCGTGTGCGAGGGCGCCAGCGCGGTCAGCGCCATCGAGATCTCCGACCGGCTCACCCGCCCGGCAGGGGGATGGGCGGACCTGGTGGAGTGCTCTCCTGCGAGCGGCCAGCCCGATGCCTGCCGGGAGGTCGATCTCACCTTGACCGGTCCCCGCGGCCGACCGATGACCGTCACCGCCACCCGCCGCCTGGGGGGAACGTGACCGCGGTCCTCGCTGCCGTGCGTCGGCCGTCCCGCAGCCGCCGTGCCGAGGGAGGGTTCTCCCTCATGGCGGTGCTCGCGTGCATCGCGGTGTTCTCGATCATCGTGGTCGCCCTCCTGGGCCTGCTGTTCACCGACGTGGGCTTCCGCTCCGTCACGCGTGAGGCGGCAGCGCACAACCGGGCCGTCGACGGAGCGCTCGAAGCAGCGGCCTCGCAGCTGGGCGGGCCCGGGGTCACCGGGTCGTTCGGCGCCACGCCGTGCCGGTGGAGCGGTGTGGGAGCGCCGGTGCTGTCGGTCGACGTCGGCGGCACCCCCATCGACGTCGAGTGCTCGTTCCTCGAGCCGGACCCGAACGGCCCGCCCGTACCGATCGCCACCGGCCGGGCGATCACGCTCACCGGCTCGTACTCCACCGTGGTGCCCCGGCTCGTCCAGCAGATCGACCTCCAGATCGCGGCGTTCAACGCCCAGATCGCCGCAACGGCCGATCCCATCGCTCGGTGGGGGTTGGAGCAGCAGCGGAACCTCCTGCAGGGCGTGCGGGACCAGCTGCAGTACGTGTCCGCGTCGGGCTGGGGCTTCATCCACCTGGCGAACCAGGCCCTCCGGATCCTCGGCGACGTGGCGGTCAGCCGAGGCTCCGGCGCGCTCAACCCCACGGCGCAGGGAGCGCTGGCGATCCAGGGTCGCTACCGGCAGGGCACGATCGGATGGCTCGGCAACGTGAACGCCGGTCCGTGGTGGGCGCCTGCATCGGTGCGCACCACGCCGTGCGGGGCGCTGGTGCGCAACCAGAACGTCCCGCTGAACGTCTCGCTGGGCTGGTTCCGCTACTTCCCCGAGCTCTGGATCGACGCAGAGCTGGGCGCGGGCTGGGCCCTGCCGTCCCGCCTCGACCAGGGCAGCCCCCGCCTGTCCACCTGCGGCGACCCCACCGACAGCTTCTTCTCCGATCCCTTCGGTGCCTCGTCACCGCGGTCGGCCCCGATCTGGAGCGGCACCGAGCAGCGCCACGCGCTGCCCGACGCGTGCACGCCCAACGCGGCGGGCGTCGTCGAGCTGGCGCCCGGCATCTACGACGCCGACGCCACCCACGTGCTGAACCGCTGGTTCCGCGGGGACGGCTGCGGCGACGTCACGTTCTGGTTCCCGCCGGGCGACTACTACTTCGACGTCGTCGGGGGCGACGTCATGGACGGCAGCCTGGGCGCGCTCCGGTTCGACAACCCCGGCGCTCGATGGGTCTGGGGCACGCCCCGTGGCTGGGATCCCGCCGTCGCCCAGCCGAACGCCTCGCACTTCCCGGCTGCGTGCTCCACCGGCTCCCGCGGCCTCGGGGCGAACGACGGGGTCACCGTGACGCTCTCGGGCCGCACCACCCTCGCCCACGCGCGTGGCCTCGTGGCGATGTGCGGTCGACGGCTCGCCAACGGCGACTCGGTGGTGCTGGTCGAGCAGGAGGCCCCCACCGCCGGCGCGAGCGTGAAGTACGCCGCGGAGCCCTCGCTGGGGGCCACCGGGCTTCCGCCCTCCACCGAACCTCCCTTCAGCACGCCCGCGCAGGCCACCGCGACGGTGGCAAGCCCACGTCCTCCGCAGTTCCCGCCGCGCGGCGACCCCTACGACGCCGGCGAAGCCGGGAGCGCCGACTCGCCCCCGGTCGCCAGCGTCTCCTGCGTCACCAGCTGCGACCCCCAGCTGGTCCTGGGCGGCTTCGGTCACAGCGGTGCCCTTCCCGCCTCGGGCCCGGTCGGTGGCCTCACGCTGCACCTGCGGGGGCGTGCGAACGTCCGGGTGTCGAAGGACCCCGCGGTGTTCCCCCTCGACCCGGCCTACGAGTGCCCGCCCGACGGCTGTTCCGACACGACGGTGCTCGTGGACCACGGTGGGTCCACACCCTGCGCGGTGACGGTGCCGGACGTCCTCGCGGGGGAGCGTGACGCGTTCGTGGTCTCGTCGGTCGACCTCTCGAGCTGCCTCGGCGCCGGTGGGATCGGCGACGCAGGCCAGATCGACGACCTGACCGTGACCGTGCAGCCGAAGCTTCGCTGCGTCGAGTTCCAGGTCCCGGGCGGCGGCGTAGATCCCATCTGCAACGTGTTCGACCCGATGACGTTCGAGGTCGACTACGCCTGGCTCGACGTCGACCTCGAGGGCGTGGGCGAGCCGTCCGCGCTCAGCGCGCAGGTCGACGTCGGTTCCGGCGATCCCACCCGCCGCAACGCGATCACCTTCTTCGGGCCGGTGCACCTGCC
>JBIQID010000007.1:47025-49333 GCA_044508215.1 Actinomycetota bacterium
GGTCCCGGCGGATCGCGGCCTGTCACACCCCCTGCGTACGGTCGTCGTGGAGCGCGTCCTGCGCTCCTGTCCGATCGGAGGTCGTCGATGCCCGCCACGCTCACCGTCGTGATCGCGCTCGTGGCGCTCGCCGCCGGGGCGGTGCTGGGCTGGCTGGCCGCAGCCTCGCGCCTGGCCGGCGAGCTGGCCGTCCTCCGCCACCGCGTCGCGGACGAGGAGCGGGCGCTCCACTCCTTCCAGGCCCTGTCCTCGCGCAGCATGGCGGAGGCATCCGAGCACCTGGTCGACCTCGCCGAGCACCGCTACGCCCGGCTCGAGGCGTCGGCCCAACAGCAGTGGGAGCGCCACGCCACCGTGCTGCGCGATCGCCTCGCCGAGCTCGGTCAGCGGCTCGACGTGGTCGAGCGCCGCCGCACCGCTGACTCGAGCGAGCTCCGCACGTCGCTCCAGCGCCTCACCGAGGTCACCGACCTCACCCGCGGCGAGGCCCGATCGCTGGCTGCCGCGCTCCGCAGCAACCGTGCCCGCGGCCAGTGGGGAGAGGTGCAGCTCCGGCGGGCCCTCGAGGCCGCCGGGCTGCGGCCGGGCGTCGACTTCGTGGAGCAGTCGGGCAGGTGGGACGGGGAGGGCGCCGGCCGTCCCGACGTGGTGGTGCGCCTGCCGTGGGGCGTGCACGTGGTGGTCGACTCGAAGGTCCCGCTCGACCGCTACCTCGAGGCGTGCGCCGCCGACGACGACGCCGAGGAGCGCCGGCTGCTGGTCGCCCACGCGAAGGCGGTGCACGACCACGTCGTGGCCCTCTCCCGTCGGGACTACGCCCGGCTCGTGGGTGGCCCGGTCGAGTTCGTCGCGATGTTCCTGCCGAAGGAGGCGTTCCTCGACGCCGCCGTGGAGCACCGCCCGGCCGTCCTCGACGTGGTCCACTCGCACGGGATCGTGCCGGTGACGCCGTCGACGATCGGCGGGCTGCTGTCGTGCGTGGCGTCGGTGTGGAAGGAGCACCGGCTCGCCGAGGCCGCCTCCGACGTGCAGGCGGCGGGGGAGGAGCTGTACGCCCGCACGGCCGTGTTCCTCGATCACTTCGCGAAGGTCGGCCGGTCGCTCGCCACGGCGGTCGGCGCCTACAACGACGCAACGGGATCGCTCGAGGCGCGGGTGCTGCCCTCCGCGCGGAGGATGGCCGACCTGGGCGTGGGGAGGGGCGGAGCGCTGCAGGTGGTGGACCCCCTCGACGAGGCGGTGCGCCCGCTCCGCGCTCCCGAGGCTGCCGACCCGCGGGGTCAGCCCCCGCAGGCGAAGGTGAGGTCGATCGGCGCCGTCGACCCGTCGGGCGCCAGCAGGTCGGTGACCGTGCTGCCGCCGGATCCGACGTCGTCCACCTCGGTCCCCACGTCCGACTCGAGCGGCGACTGGTAGGTCACCCCCGCCAGCTGGACCACCACGGTCGCGGGCGCATTGCGCACGGGGCTGTAGACGCTCACCAGGAGGTCGCCGTCACGGAACTGGTAGAGGGCCGGCGGTCCACCTGCGGGTGGGTCGAGTGTGACCGTCCCGGCGACCTCGACCCACTCGATCGGCGGTTCTCCCGGCGGGGTGAACGTCCCCGTCGCCGTGCACTCGCGGACGGTGCCGGGGGCGGGGGAGGTCGTCGTGGTCGACGCGTCGGTGCCGATGCCGGCGGTGGTGGTGCTGGCGGCCGGCTCGTCGCCGCCACCGGAGCAGGCGGCCACGACGAGGAGTGCCACGCCGGCCGTGAACGTCCCCAGCCGGCGGGCTCGGCCGCCACGGTGGGCCCCCGCCGACGTACGCCGGGAGGGTGGGACAGGTCGCGGTCGGGAGCTCGGGGCCATCGGAGGGGAATCTACGGCCGTGCGAGACACGCCGAGCCGATGCGTCCGGTACCGTCCGAAGGAGTGACGGCAGAGCCGATGGTCGAGGCGCCGCCGGCAGAGCCGCCGGCACCGAGGGTTGCATCGCTGGTCGCGCGTTCGATCGTCGGCGCGGTGGCGCTCCTGCTCGCGGCGTTCGGCGACCCGCTGCCGAGCGGGCTCCGGTGGGGCATCGCCGGGTCGGCGATCACGGTGCTGGCGATCGGGACCCGCCCCCAGGCCCGCGCCATCGAGGCAGCCCTCGCGTTCTCCGGCGGCTGGTCCCTGTTCCTCGTGTGGCTGGGCTCGGGAGACCGCGTGAGCGGCACCGCCTCCGTGCAGTTCCTGGTGTTCGGGGTGCTCACCATGCTGGGCGTGGTGGCGATGACCTGGCGGTCGAGCGAGCCGCCGGCCTGAGCCGTCCTCACCCAGGCGGACCC
>JBIQID010000007.1:49433-53801 GCA_044508215.1 Actinomycetota bacterium
GCGGACCCGCCTCTCGCCAGCCCGGCTCGGTCCGCTACGCCACCGGGAACCGCTCCCAGACCCGGTGGGCCGCGAGCAGCGCCTGCACCTCCTCGAACGCACCGGCAGCAGAGTGCGCGACCACTACCCCGGGCCCCGCAGCGCCCAGCGCCCTCAGGACGGCCTCGCCGTCGCCCCACGCCGCGATGGCCTTCGAGTGGCGAAACGCCTCCGCCACCATCATGGTCACCCTCGGGTCGACGGGCTGCGTTGCCGGCTGCACGATCGCTTCACCGCCGGCTGCCTTCGCGTCGAACGCGGGCGACGCGTCCGGTCCGGGAGCCGGGGCGCCTGCCAGGACGATCGCGTCGAGCTCCACCGATCGTGCGGTGAGGAAGGTGCGCTGCACGGGGAACGAGCCGCCGTCGCCGTCGGGGAGCATCCCGCCGTGCGGGGCGATGACCAGCGGGGTCATCCCGGCGGTGTGGATCGCCTCGCGCAGCTCCGCCACGCCGGCGAGGTCCGACTGCTCGTCGGCGACGATCCCGATGATCCGTCCGTCGGTCGGCCAGGTGCTGCCCACCTGGGACAGCGACGGGCTGGGGTCGACCTCGGCGAGCGGGAGCGTGGCCTCCGGAGCGGGCAGACCGAGACCCTGCGCCACCCGCTCGCAGAGGACCGGGTCGATGTTGGCGAGGGCGAGGAGCTGGCGCTCCTTGATCGCCTGCTCGTAGCACTTCCCGAGCTCGAACGTGTACGCCTCGATCACGTGCTCCTGCTCGACGGGCGTGAGGCTCAGCCAGAACATCCGCGGCTGGCTGAAGTGGTCGGCGAAGGTGGCCGGGGAACGTCGTTCCTTCGTGCCCTCGACCGCTTCGGGCACCTCGATGAACGCGCCGCCTTCGGCGCCGATGGTGAACGGGCAGCCCCCGTCGATGCTGTTCGGCTTGTACGGCGCGTTGCCGACGTGGTCGGCGTGCTGGTGGAAGCCGTCCCGGAACATGTCGTTGACCGGGACCTGCGGGCGGTTGACCGGGATCTGCGGGAAGTTCGGACCGCCGAGGCGAAGGAGCTGGGTGTCGAGGTAGGAGAACAGTCGGCCCTGCAACAGCGGATCGTTCGTCACGTCGATGCCCGGAACGAGGTGACCCGGGTGGAACGCCACCTGCTCGACCTCGGCGAAGAAGTTGGTCGGCGTCGCGTTCAGCGTGAGGAGGCCGATCGGCTGCACCGGCGCCAGCTCCTCGGGGACGATCTTCGTCGGGTCGAGCAGGTCGATCCCCTCGAACATCTGGTCCTCGGTGTCGGGGAAGGTCTGGATGCCCAGCTCCCACTCCGGGAACGCGCCGGCCTCGATGGCGTCGTAGAGGTCGCGGCGGTGGTAGTCGGGATCCGCGCCGTTGATCATCTGCGCCTCCTCCCACACGAGGGAGTGGACGCCCAGCTTCGGCTTCCAGTGGAACTTCACGAGCGTGGTGCCGCCGTCGGCGTCGACCAGCCGGAACGTGTGGACGCCGAAGCCCTCCATCGTCCGGTACGAGCGGGGGATGCCACGATCCGAGATCTGCCAGATGACGTGGTGCTGCGCCTCGGTGTGCAAGGAGACGAAGTCCCACAGCGTGTCGTGAGCGCTCTGCGCCTGGGGGATCTCACGCGCCGGCTCCGGCTTCACCGCGTGGACGATGTCGGGGAACTTGATGGCGTCCTGGATGAAGAACACCGGGATGTTGTTGGCCACCAGGTCGAAGTTGCCCTCGGACGTGTAGAACTTCGTGGCGAAGCCGCGGGTGTCCCGCACCGTGTCGGCCGAGCCACGGAAGCCGACGACGGTCGAGAAGCGGACGAACACCGGGGTCTCGACGTCCTCCGCGAGGAAGGCCGCCCGCGTCACGTTCGCGGCGGTGCCGTAGGACCTGAACACGCCGTGTGCGCCGGTGCCCCTGGCGTGCACGACCCGTTCCGGGATCCGCTCGTGGTCGAAGTGCATGATCTTCTCGCGGAGGTGGTGGTCCTGGAGGAGGACCGGACCACGTGGTCCCGCCTTCAGCGAGTGGTCGGTGTCGTAGAGGCGCACGCCCTGGGCCGTGGTGAGGTGCTCGCCGGCCTGTGCTCGTGCGTCCGGCGCCGACGGGTCGTCGCGCCCGGTGGGGGAGAACGACGCCACGGCCCGCTGCTCGGGCTTCGGTGGGAGGGGACCTGCAGGTTGGGTGGGCTCCTCGATCGACGGGGTCGCAGTGGTGGGCGCCCCTGGGATGCGGATCCCTTCGAGCGCTTCGCGGGCACCTTCGGCGACCGCCTTCACCACCTCCTTGGCCTTGCCGGCCGCGGCGGCCGCACCGTCGGTCAGCTTCTCGGTGGCTCCGCGCTGGTCGTCATCTCGGTTCGACATGGGGCGCCGGTACCCAGCGAGGACCGGCGCCACACCGCTGGGAACCGGATCGTCGAACGGGCTGTCACACGGCCCCGCGATGATCGTGCACATGGATGCCAGGGCGGTCAGGTTCGCGGAGGTGGGACGGGTGCTGTCGGCGGCGGCACGTGCGGGTGGTCTGGAGGCGCCCACGTTCCGCAGCCCGCCGCGCATCCTCCACGTCGACCGCACCCTGCGCCGTCGCGCCGGGGCGTCGCCCACGGTGGCGGTGCGCCTCGGGGGTCGACCCTTCGCCGCGGTGGTCGCCGACATGGTCGAAGGGGTCCTCGCGGCCAACGAACTGGCCGACGTCGATGCCGCTCGGTGGCGGCGCGAGCTCTGGGCTGCGGTGGACCAGGGCAGCGGACGGGCGGCCGAGGCAGCATGACCCCGCCGGTCGGGCGTCCCACGCTCTACGGTTCGCCGCAGGCCCGGGTGGCGGAACGGCAGACGCAGAGGGCTTAAACCCCTCGGCTCCTCAGGAGCGTGTGGGTTCGAAACCCACCCCGGGCACGGTCCAGATCTTCCCGCGACCGTGGGGGCGGGAGGTTGCCGGGGGCACCTCGCCGGGTAGTCGCTTCGACCCGGACGAGGAGCAGCGCATGAAGGCAGTGACCTGGCACGGCAAGCGAGATGTGCGCGTCGAGCAGGTGCCGGACCCCCGCATCGAGGAGCCCACCGATGCGATCATCCGGATCACCTCGACCGCGATCTGCGGCTCGGACCTCCACCTGTACGAGGTCCTCGGGCCGTTCATGGGCGTCGGCGACGTCCTGGGCCACGAACCGATGGGCATCGTCGAGGAGGTCGGCGCCGACGTCGGGAACCTCCAAGCGGGCGACCGGGTGGTCGTGCCGTTCAACATCGCGTGCGGCCACTGCTGGACCTGCGGGCAGGGCCTCCAGTCGCAGTGCGAGACCACGCAGGTCCACGAGTACGGCACCGGGGCGGCGCTGTTCGGTTACAGCCGCCTGTACGGCCAGGTGCCCGGCGGGCAGGCCGAATACCTCCGGGTCCCGCAGGCGCACTACGGGCCGGTGAAGGTCCCGCACGAGGGCCCGGACGAGCGCTACCTGTTCCTCTCCGACGTGCTCCCGACGGCGTGGCAGGCGGTCGAGTACGCCGACATCCCCGACGGCGGGGCGGTCGCCGTCCTCGGGCTGGGCCCCATCGGCCAGATGGCGGCGAGGATCGCCCGGCACCGCGGCCACCGCACGTTCGGGGTCGACCTCGTCTCGGAGCGCCTCGAGATGGCTGCCCGCCACGGCATCGAGACGATCGACCTCCGGAGCACCGACGACCTGGGTGGACGCCTCCGCGAGGAGACCGACGGGCGCGGTCCCGACTCCGTGATCGACGCGGTCGGCATGGAGGCGCACGGCTCGGCCGGCATCAAGATGGTCCAGACGCTCGTGGGGCTGCTCCCCGACGCGCTCGCCGCGCCGGCGATGAAGAAGGGCGGCCTCGACCGCCTTGCGGCCCTCCACGAGGCGATCGACGTGGTTCGACGTGGCGGCACGATCTCGCTGAGCGGGGTCTACGGCGGCGCCGCCGATCCGATCCCGATGCTGCAGCTCTTCGACAAGCAGGTGTCGCTGAGGATGGGGCAGGCGAACGTCCGGCGCTGGACCGACGACGTGCTTGCCCTGGCGGCAGCGGACGGCGACCCGCTCGGGGTCGGTGACCTCGTCACCCACTGGCTCCCGTTGGACGAGGCGCCGCGGGGCTACGAGATCTTCCAGAAGAAGCAGGACGGCGCGATCAAGGTGGTGCTGCAGCCGTGAGTGCACGACGCCCGGCCACAGCCGCGGCGGCCGGCCGCCACCGGGTGGAGGCCTGGAGCCGCGCGAGACGGGAGCTGGGCTGGGCGCCCACCGTGGACGCACCCACCGCGATCCGAGAGGTCCTCGAAGGCTGGAAGCGAGGTGGCGCCGCTGGCACGCCGCCCCTCAGCGGCGGGCCGCTGCTCGACCGGCGCT
>JBIQID010000090.1:0-12968 GCA_044508215.1 Actinomycetota bacterium
GAACCCGAGCTTCTGGTAGAGGCGGTTCGCGGCCTCTCGGGTGGGGCGTGACGTGAGGTCGACCGTCCGGGCGCCGAGGTCGTGCGCCATGGCGAGCGCGGAGCGGTTGAGGGCCTCTCCCACCCCGGTCCCGCGCGCGTCGCTGTCGACGACGACGTCTTCCACCCATGCCCGCAGCCCCGTCGGGATGCGGAACACCACGAGCGTCAGTGCGCCCACCACCACCTCGTTGTCGTCGCGGGCGATGAGCAGGTGGCTCGCATCGGAACGGACGATCTCGACGAGCTGGTCCATCGTGATCGGTGGGGCGCTCGAGGAGAGCTGCGGGAGGAGCGCGTTCAGCGCCTGCAGCACGTCCTGATCGACCTCGGTCAGCACCTCGACGTTCACCATGGGGCTCCACCGTAGGGCTGTCGGCGGGGCCTGCGTCACCCCCCGGCCCGGAGCGTTGGCGGCGGCGCGCCGGTAGCGTGAAGGGCGTGTCGGAGCTCATCTGGGACGATCGCCCGACCCTGCAGCAGCCGGTGGTGGTCACCGCGTTCGAGGGGTGGAACGACGCCGGCGACGCAGCCTCCAGCGCGCTCGACCTGCTGATCGAGGGGTGGGGCGCACGCCGCTTCGCGTCGATCGACGCCGAGATCTTCTACGACTTCACCGCAGCGCGGCCCCAGGTGCGGATCACCGACGGCGACATCCGCACGATCGACTGGCCGGAGAACGCCTTCTGGGTCGCGTCGCCGCCCGGGGCGCCCGACGTCGTGCTGCTCCGCGGCGTCGAGCCACACCTGCGGTGGCGGACGTTCTGCGACCAGGTGGTGGAGCTGGCGAGGTCGTTCGACGCCCGCCTCGTGGTGAGCCTGGGCGCACTGCTCGCTGACGTCCCGCACAGCCGTCCGTGCTCGGTGTACGGAACGGCTGACGACCCGTCGGTGCTCGATGAGCACGGCCTCGAGCCGTCGGCCTACGAGGGCCCCACCGGCATCGTCGGGGTGCTGCACGACCGCTGCCGCGCTGCCGGTGTGCGATCGGCATCGTTCTGGGCGGCCGTACCCAGCTACGTGGCAGCGGCCCCCTCCCCCAAGGCACAGCGGGCGCTGGTCGACCGGGTCTGCGAGCTCCTCTGCACCACCGTCGACACCAGCGGCCTGCTCGACGAGGTCGCCGACTACGAGGCGCAGATCACCGCCCTGGTCGCCGAGGACCCCGAGACCCTCGGGTACGTACGGCACCTCGAAGAGGAGCACGACCGGACGCACCGGCCGGCTGACGCCGACGCGCTCGTCGCCGAGGTGGAGCGGTTCCTCCGCGGCCACTGACGCCGCAGCCAGCGGCCACTGGCTGCGTGCAAGACTCGTCGGCGTGGAGGTGAGGACCGACTGCCGGCACTACTCGACGCGCACGCTCGACGGTGGCGAGCAGGTCCAGCGGTGCCGCGTCGAGGCGGCCGAGCTCACCCCGTTCTCCTGCCCCGAGCACTGCCTCTTCTTCGAGGCGAGGCCGTTGGACCTCGGCCCCTGGGGCGGCTCCGGCGTCCCCCGCTGAAGCTCGCTCCCCGTCAGGCGTCTCCGGGCGGGTGGGCCGAGCGTTCGGCGTCGATGCGGCGCCTCGTGGCCAGGTGGAGGTGCGCCACGGCTGCGCCCCACCTGAGCCCCGCCTCGGCGACCTCCGGCCCCAGGTCGGCGAAGGCGGCGGGCCCGATCCCGTACACGTCGTCGGGAGCGAGCCGCGCCTCCACCTCGTCTCGCTTCGCCTCCGGAGCTCCGGACGCCCGGAGCAGGTCGTTGACCGGCGCGACAGCCGAGCGGAGCACCGTGAGCGGCGTGGTCCGCTGCTCGCCGGGGTCCGCCGCCAACAGCTCGGTGAGGCGACGGTCGACGACCGACCGGACGCCGTCGATCACCTCTGCGGAGGACGCGGGATCGGTGCCGGGAGCCCTGCTGTCGATCTGCGCCTGCAGCCAGTGCGGGATCGCAGCCAGCACCGCGGACCGGAGCTCGTCGGCGATGAGGCGGTAGGCGGCGAGGTCCTCGGCGCTCGGTCCGCCGGCACCTGACGTCGGCACGGCCTCAGCCGGCACGTCCCTCGGGGCAGGAGCACCCGCCGATCGGCGGCGACGGCGGCGCAGCATCGCGCCATCTTGGTGGCCCCACCCGAGGCCCGCCACGCGCGAGCGTCCATGATGGGCGGATGCGGATCCGCGCCATCGCCGTGTTCGAGAGCGTGATCTACAACTGCGTGGTGGTCGACCCCGATCGCCCGTCGCACCCCACCCTCGAGGTGGACGCCGTCCTCCGGCCCGGCGACGCCGACGACGGCCCGCTCCTGCTCCCCGTCCCCACGTTCATGGCGCTGGTCGGCGGGCCCGAGACCGCAGACCCCCACCTCCGATCGTTGCAGCAGCGAGGACGGCTGGTCGTGCACCAGGGCGTGAACCACATCTCGTTCCCGATGTGGGAGGACGTGGACGGGCGGTGAGGGTGCCGGCGCGTCCGTTCGGTACCGTTGGCCCGCGATGTCGGGTCGAGGACTGAGGAGGGGACGGGCGCTCACCAGCGCGGTCCTGGCGCTCGCCGTCCTCCTGACGGCCGGCTGCCGGGACGCACGCATGGTGGGTTCCGACGACGACCCCGTCGCGCCGTTGCCCACGGTCGCCCGGGTCGCCGGCGCCGAGCGGCTCGCCGGCCTGATGGGCACGTGGCCCGACTCCGACGTGGACGAGGGGTTCTGGGCCCGCCTCGTGGAGGTCGACCCCAGCCTCACCACCGCCACCGGCGCAGCCGCCGCCTACGACGCAGTGGTGATCGCCGGCCTCGCAGCCGAGATCGCACGGAGCGACGCCCCGTCGAAGCTCGCCGCGGAGGTCGCGGGGGTGACCACCGAGGGGACGAAGTGCGGCACCTACGCGACCTGCCGCGTGCTCACGGACGCGATGTCGAGCATCGACTACGACGGCCAGAGCGGGGCCATCGAGCTGCGTCCCGACGGCGACCCCGGCGAGGCGAGCTTCGCGGTGGGCAGGATCGACGACGAGGGCGGCCTGGAGAAGCTGTCGGTGCGCACGGCTGCCGTGCCCCCGGCGAACGCTGCGCCGGCTCCCGGCGCCGAGCTGAACCCCTTCGCAGGTCCGCCGGCGGACGGGAAGCTGGTGGTGGGCACGGTCATGCCGGAGAGCGGGCCGCTCGCCGAGGAGGCCAAGGCGCAGCGGGCTGCGGTCCGCCTGGCGGTGGATGATGTGAACGCCGCAGGCGGAGTGCTCGGGGAACCGGTGGAGCTGCTCGAGGGCGACGCCGGTCCGGACGCCGGGGCCACCGCCAGGGCGTCGGTCGCTGATCAGCTCGCCCGTGGCGTCGACGTGGTGATCGGACCGCCGGGCCCCTCGGGCGTGGCTTCGATCCTCGACGACGTCACGCACGCTGGCGTGGTGCTGTTCGGCCCGACCGCTTCCGGCGTCCCCACCGACGCCCCGGACCGCGGCCTGTTCTTCCGGATGAGCCCCTCGGACACGCTGCAGGGCGACGCCTTGGCAGACGTGGTCACCGGCGAGGGCGTCTTGGAGGTGACGGCGGTGATCCCGGTCGGCGGGTCTCCCGCTGCGCCGGCGCTCGTGGCAGGCCTCGAACGCTCGGGTGCGTCGATCGTCGGGACGGTGCTCTTCGATCCTGCCGACCCGGGCGCTGCCACCACGATCGAGGCCGTGCGGACGGCCAGCGGCGGCGGCATCGTGTTCCTCGGCGACGAGGGGCCGCTCGCCCAGCTGTTCGCTTCGCTCGTCGGCGCCGGTGCCTCGCCGGACGAGCAGCGGTGGTTCACCGCCCACCTCAGCCCGCGCCTCGGCGACGCCGGCTGACCCGGGACGGCCCGGGACGGCCCGGGACGGCGAGGTGGCGGGCTAGCCGACGCCCAGCTCGTCGAGGACCTGTGCGGGCTCGGCCACCATCCCGACGTAGAAGGTGCCGAACTCCCCGTACTCGGCCGAGGCCTCGTCGTAGCGCATCGTGTACACGACGTCCTTGACGTCGTCGGGCCGCTCGCAGAAGAGGGTGACGCCCCACTCGAAGTCGTCGATGCCGGTCGAGCCGGTCACCACCTGGAGCACCCGACCGGCGAACTTCCGCCCCGACGAGCCGTGCTCGTACATGAGCTCCTTGCGCTTGTCGTAGGGCAGCGTGAACCAGTTCTGGCCGACGTTCCGCCGCTTCGACATCGGGTAGAAGCAGAAGACCCGGCGACCCTCGGGCGGCAGCTGGGGGTAGAGGCGGGCCTGCTTGAGCTCGTCGGGCACGCCCTGGGCGTACTCCGAGATCTCGGTGAGCGAGATGTAGCTGTCGACCAGCTCCAGGCCGGCCGCGGCGAGTGCCGTCTGCGCCCGGCGAAGGTGCCACTGGTCGGGGCTGAGCAGCATCGTCGCGAGGTCGGCCTTGTGGCCCAGCATCGCGGCGCAGATCGCCTGGTCGTCGCCCTCGGAGGCGGCTGCGATGGCGGCGACCACCTCGTCGCGGTCCGTGAGGGGGCCGGTCTTCCAGAAGAGGTGCGACACGGCGAGACCGATGCTGGGGGTAGCGGGATCGACCATGCGGCCACGCTAACCCTCCGCCTTCCGGACCCCCGATTCGGGGGACGGAGACCGCCATCCGGCGCGCCCCGGACGGCACCTCTGGCCCGCGTATCCCGGAAAACGACGTCCTCCCTCCCGCGAGGCGGGAGGGAGGACGAAGGGTCGGTCGGATCAGTGGATCAGAAGTCCATGTCGCCCATGCCGGCGCCGGCACCCGCGCCCGCAGCAGGCTTTTCGGGGGCGTCGGTGATCACGGCCTGGGTGGTGAGGAAGAGCGCAGCGATCGACGCCGCGTTCTGCAGGGCCGAGCGGGTCACCTTCGCGGCATCGATGATGCCGGCTGCGACCAGGTCCTCGTAGTCGCCGGTGGCGGCGTTGAGGCCCTCGTTCGGCTTGTCGAGCGCACGCACCCGCTCCACGACGACGCCGCCCTCGAGGCCGGCGTTCTCGGCGATCTGCTTCACCGGGCCCTCGAGCGCCTGGAGCACGATGCGCGCACCGGTGGCCTCCTCGGGATCGGAGAGGTTCGCCATCAGCTCCTCCACGCCCTTTTGGGCACGGAGCAGGGTGACGCCACCGCCGGCGACGACGCCCTCCTCGATCGCGGCCTTGGTGGTGGAGACGGCGTCCTCGATGCGGTGCTTCTTCTCCTTCAGCTCCACCTCGGTGGCGGCGCCGACCTTGAGCACCGCGACACCGCCGGAGAGCTTCGCGAGGCGCTCCTGCAGCTTCTCCCGGTCGTAGTCCGAGTCGGTGTTCTCGATCTCGGCCTTGATCTGGGCGATGCGACCGTCGATGTCCTCCTTCGCGCCCTTGCCGGACACGATGGTGGTCTCGTCCTTGGTCACCACGACCTTGTCGGCCTGGCCCAGCAGCGACAGGTCGACGTTCTCCAGCTTGAGGCCGACCTCCTCGCTCACGACCTGGCCGCCGGTGAGGATCGCCATGTCGGCGAGCATCGCCTTGCGGCGCTCACCGAAGCCGGGGGCCTTCACGGCGATCGAGTTGAACGTGCCACGGATCTTGTTCACGACGAGCGTGGCGAGCGCCTCGCCCTCGATGTCCTCGGCGACGATCACGAGCGGGCGACCCGCCTGCATCACCTTCTCGAGCACCGGCACGAGGTCGCGCACCGCGGTGATCTTCGAGGAGACGAAGAGGATGTACGGGTTGTCGAGGACGGCTTCCATGCGCTCGGGGTCCGTCACCATGTACGGCGAGATGTAGCCCTTGTCGAAGCGCATGCCCTCGGCGAAGTCCAGCTCGATGCCGAAGGTGTTCGACTCCTCGACGGTGATCACGCCGTCCTTGCCGACCTTGTCGATCGCGTCAGCGATGGTGGAGCCGATCTCGGCGTCGGCGGAGGAGATCCCGGCGACCTGGGCGACCTGCTCCTTCGAGTCGACCTCGATCGCCTGCGAGCGGATCGTGTCGACGGCCGCAGCGGTGGCCTTCTCGATGCCGCGCTTGATCGCGACGGGGTTCGCGCCGGCGGCGAGGTTGCGGAGTCCTTCGCGCACGAGCGTCCAGGCGAGCACGGTGGCAGTGGTGGTGCCGTCACCGGCGACGTCGTCGGTCTTCTTGGCGACCTCCTTCACGAGGTTCGCGCCGACGTTCTCCATGGCGTCCTCGAGCTCGATCTCCTTCGCGATCGAGACGCCGTCGTTCGTGATGGTGGGGGCGCCCCACTTCTTCGACAGCACGACGTTCCGGCCCTTCGGGCCGAGCGTGACCCGCACGGCGTCGGCGAGCTGGTTCATGCCGGACTCGAGCTTGCGTCGGGCGTCGTCTTCGAACGTGATCACCTTGGGCATGTGGTCCACTTCCTGGTCGGGCCGCGTGGGCGATTTCTCGGATGTGCCTCGCGGGGCAGCGCCGAACGCCGGCCCTCCGGCTGGCACTCTCGCCTCGCGAGTGCTGACAGGTTTAGCACTCTAGAGAGCCGAGTGCTAAGCGCGTCGCGGCTCCCCGCCGTGCCCTCGACGGAGGCCTGCCGCGTCGTCGGCGGCGGCCGTCTTCCGTAGGGTTGACGCCGCCCCCAGCCTCCCCCGCTCGGAGATCCAACCCCCCGTGTCGACCACCGCACGCCCGCGCCCGGGCATCGCCTACCAGCCCGCGCTCGACGGGCTCCGCGGCGTGGCGCTCCTCGCCATCGCCGTCTACCACTCGGGCATCGGCTGGGCGCCGGGCGCGTTCCTGAGCGTGTCCACGTTCTTCACGCTCTCGGGGTTCCTCATCACGAGCCTCCTCGTCCAGGAACGGGAGGTCACCGGCACGATCTCGCTGAAGAGCTTCTGGACGCGCCGGCTGCGCCGCCTGATGCCGGCAGCGCTGCTGGCGATCGCCGGCATCTCGATCGCTGCGACGTGGCTGGGGGACAGCGCTCAGCTCGACCGACTGCGCGGCGACGCCCTCTCGGCACTCGGCTACGTCGCGAACTGGCGGTTCATCGCGGCCGGCGACTCGTACGCCGCGATCTTCACGAGCCCGTCGCCGTTCACGCACTTCTGGACGCTGGCCATCGAGGAGCAGTTCTACGTGCTCTTCCCGCTGCTGGTCGTGGGGGCCCTCGCGATCGGGCGCGGGTCGCGGCGGGTGCTCGCCACGACGATCGGGGTGCTCGCTCTGGCGTCGATCGCCTGGTCGGTCCACCTCCTCCGTGGCGACGCGTCGATCGACCGCCTCTACTTCGGCACCGACACGCGCCTGGCGGAGCTGGTCGCCGGTGGCCTGCTCGCCGTCTGGTGGCTGGGACGGCCGGCACCGGCGGAGCGTCGGGGCACCATGGTCCGCTGGGGCAGCGCCGCGGCGCTCCTCGTGGTGGTGGTGCTCTGGTTCACCGCCGACCGCGAGGCCCACGGCTGGTACCAGGGCGGCCTCTTCCTCTACTCGGGTCTGACGCTCGCCGTGATGCTGGGCGCAGTTCAGTCGGGGGGACCGGTGCGCAGGCTGCTGGCGCTGCGACCCCTCGTGTGGGTCGGCAAGGTCTCGTACGCCGGCTACCTGTTCCACTGGCCGATCCTCGTGTGGCTGCAGCAGCACACCGCGATCCCGGTGGCGGGGCGGCTCGTGGTCGGCTTGGCCGGATCGCTGGCCCTCGCCGGCCTCTCGCAACGCCTGGTGGAGCACCCGATCCGCGTGAGCGGGTGGGCGCCGGCGGCCACAGCGAAGCTGGCGGGCGGCGCGGCCGCGTCGGTCGCCGTGGTGGTGCTGGTCGTGACGATGGTGGCGGCGCCGGACGCTCCCGCCGTGGACTTCGACGCGGCGGCCGCCCGCCGGGAGCGCGTGATGGACGCCGTGGACCCCGGGAACGACGCCGGGGGCGCCCACGATCCGCCGAAGGTCGCCACCTTCGGCGATTCCACCGCCTTCATGACGGGCACCGGTCTCGCCGAGTGGGGCTTCGAGCACCTGGACGTCTGGTCGCCGGCGGGTGGCCACTCGGGGATCGGGTGCGGCCTCCTCACCGACGTCACGCGGAGGACGAAGGGCGAGGTGCTCGACGATCCCGCTGGCTGCGCCCACTGGGAAGCCGACTGGATCGCCGACATCGAGGCGCACCGGCCCGACGTGGCGGTCGTGCAGCTGGGGCCGTGGGAGGTGGTCGACCAACGCCTCGACCGGAAGGGCCCCTTCCGATCGATCGGCGACGACCCGGAGCTCGACCGGCTGATCGAGGAGCGCCTCCGCGACGCGGTGGACCTGCTGGTGGACCGGGTGGACACGGTGGTGCTCCTCCTCAGCCCGGACATCGAGGTGGGCCGCACCGACGGCCGCGCACCCACCGACGCGTTCCCCGAGTCCGACCCCGATCGGATGGAGCACTTCCGGGAGCTCCTCCGCGCCGAAGCCGCACGATCGGAGCGAGTGCACCTCGTGGACCTCGCGTCCTGGCTCGCCTCGCACCCCCACGAACGCGAGCTGCGTCCCGACGGCGTGCACTTCACCGCCGACACCGCGCTCGAGGTGGCCGAGTGGCTGGCGCCGACGATCCTGGAGACGGTCCGACCGGCGCACCGGTGAGCTGCTGCTGACCTCGCTAACGTGTCGAACTTGACCGAGCGGTCAAGAGAAGGGTCGGGGACAGCGCTGATGGACGTCGTGGTGGTGGGCGCAGGAGTTGCGGGGCTCGCCGCAGCGCTCGAGCTCTCGGGCGAGGGGCACAACGTGACCGTCGTCGAGCGCGACGCCACCCCCCTCCCCGAAGACCCCGGCGGCGCGTTCGAGTGGGATCGACGGGGCGCTCCGCAGGTCCGCCACTCCCACGCGTTCCTGGCGCGCCTGCGCAACCTCCTGCGTGACCACCACCCCGAGGTCCTCGAGGCGCTCTACGAGGCCGGCGCCACCGACATGGACTTCATCGCGATGCTCCCCGAGGGCATGGACCGCACCCGCCGGGAGGGCGACGAGGACCTCGTGGCGCTCGCCTGCCGGCGGACCACCTTCGAGTGGGTGCTCCGCCGGGTGGTGCTCGAGCGCGACCACGTGTCGCTCGTGGACGGCGTCGCGGTCGACGGGCTGCGCGGAGCGGACGGCGTGGTCACCGGCGTCCACCTCGACGACGGCACCGGCCTCGACGCCGACCTCGTCGTGGCAGCGGGTGGACGCCGCCCGGACCTCCGAGCGCTGCTCGCGCCGCTCGGCGTCGACCTGGCGGAGGAGGTCGAGGACACCGGGATCATCTACACGTCCCGCTTCTTCGAGCTGCACCCCGGCGAGGAGTACCCCGTGCAGGTCGGGCCCATCGGGGGCGACCTCGGCTATCTCAAGTACGGGGTGTTCAAGGGCGACAACGGCACGTTCTCGATCACGTTCGCCACCGCGGTCGAGGACGAGGAGCTGAGGAAGCTGCTCCTGCGACCGGAGCTGTTCCTCAAGGCAGCCGAGCACGTGCCCGCCACCGCCCCGTACGTCGACGGCCGCGCCCGAGCGACCACCGACGTGAACGTGATGGCACGGCTCCTCAACCGCCGCCGCTGCTTCGTGGACGGTGACGGCGCACCGGTCGTGGTCGGGCTCGTCGCGGTCGGCGACGCGCACACGTGCACCAACCCCCTCTACGGACGTGGCTGCAGCCTCGCGGTCGTCCAGGCGCACCTCCTCGCCGAGGCAGCGCGCGCCCACCCCGACGACCTGCGCGCCCTGGGCACTGCCTACGAGGAGGCGAGCCTCCAGGAGATCGACCCCTGGTACCGGGCAGCCGTCGCGCAGGACGCCGCCAACCGCGCCGAGGCCGACCGGCAGCTCCACGGAGACGACGCGGCCGAGGAGGACCCGATGCGGGCGCTCTTCCGCGACGGGCTCCTCCCTGCGCTGCGGGTGGACCCCGTGGTGCTGCGGGCGTTCCTCCGCATGTTCAACCTGCTCGAGCCGCCCGACTCCCTCATGAAGGACTGGGACGTGATCGGGCGCGTGATGGCGACCTACCAGGAGAGGGACGAGCGGCCGCCCGAGCCGCCGCTCGGCCCCGACCGGTTGACCATGCTGGCGGCGCTCTCCTGATGGGGCCGGGCCAGCTCCGCCTCAGTTCCACTCGCAAGCTCGCTGCTTCGAGCTCCGCTACCCGGCCTTCGCTCACGCTCTCCTGATCGAGAGCGCGAGCTCAGCCGCCGGCGACGGCGGGGATGATCGAGACCTCCTGGCCGTCCGCCACCGGGGTCTGCAGGCCTTCCATGAAGCGGACGTCGTCGTCTGCCACGAAGACGTTCACGAAGCGGCGCAGCGCGCCCTCCTCGTCGAGCAGGCGGTCGCGGAAGCCCGGGTGGGCCGCTTCGAGCGATGCGATCACCTCGCCGACGGTGGAACCGTCGACCTCGACCTCGGACTCGCCCCCCGTGAGGGTGCGGAGGGTGGTGGGGATGCGGACCGAAACGCTCATTGCTCACCTCGTGATGGGACTGCGGGATCGTAGAACACCGCCCAGTGCGGTTGTCATCCCGGGACCCGGGCGGATTCGTGCAGGGGACCGGTTAGGTTGCTCCTCGTGGCCCCGAGGTCCCGGTGGGGCTGCAGGGAGACGACGACCGGAGAGCCGCCCCAGTGGAGACCGCCAGCAGCGCCGCGCCGCCGAGAGACAGCCGAGACCTGCACCACGCCGACGTGCCGCTCGGAGACCTGTGCGACGCGAAGGCCGGGCGGACCCTGTCGGTGTGCATCCCCGCTCGCAACGAGGTGGCCACGGTCGGCGGGATCGTCGAGGTCATCCGCCGCACCCTCGTGGCGGACGTCCCCCTGGTCGACGAGGTGCTGGTCATCGACGACCACTCGACCGACGGCACAGGAGACGCCGCGCGTGACGCCGGCGCCCGGGTGGTGTCCGCCGCCTCGATCCTGAGGGAGCACGGTGACGGCCACGGCAAGGGCGAGGTGCTCTGGAAGTCGCTGTTCGTGTCGGAGGGCGACCTCGTGGTGTGGTGCGACGCCGACATCCGCCAGTTCGACGAGCGGTTCGTCGCCGGCGTCGCCATGCCGCTCCTCCTCGATCCGGACGTGACGTTCTCCAAGGGCTGGTACCGGCGCGACGAGCGAGACGGCCGGGGCGGTGGGCGCGTCACCGAACTGGTCGCCAGGCCGCTGCTCTCCATGTTCTTCCCGCACCTCTCGGCGATCCGCCAGCCGCTGTCCGGCGAGTACGGGGGGCGGAGGGACGTGCTCGAGCGGATGCCGTTCGTGCAGGGCTACGGCGTGGAGGTCGGGCTGCTGATCGACGTCGCCGCGTCGTACGGGGTCGAGTCGATCGCCCAGGTCGACCTGGACGTGCGACACCACCGCAACCGGCCGCTTCCCGAGCTGTCCCCGCAGGCGATGGCCGTGGCGGCCACGATCCTCCACAAGGCTCAGCCCGGTCTGGTCCCGGCGGATGCGCCGCTGATGCTGCCCGACGGGACCGCGGTGCCGGTGGACGTCAGGGAGCGCCCGCCGCTGGTCGAGCTGTCGTCGTCGAGGACGCTCAACCCGCCCACACGGCGGGGCGACGGTCCGCCCACGGCATCGCCACCTCCAGTTCCGCCGCGAGGCTGAGCACGAGGTCGTCCCGGAACGCGGGGCCGACGATCTGCACGCCGACGGGCAGACCCGCGGCCTCCACGACCGGCACCGAGGCCGCCGGCTGGCCCGTGATGTTGAACGGCACGGCGAAGGCCACGATCGACGTCGACCGCATCACCCCTGCCAGCGGATCGTCGGTCGTCGCACCGAACTGGCCGAGGACCGGTGGCAGCTCGGCGGAGGTGGGAGTGAGCAGGAGGTCGTGGTCGTCCCACCAGGCGACGATGCGTCGGCACAGCGTCCGGAGCCCCTCGAGCGCCTCGACGTAGGCGAAGGCGTCGACCATCCGGCCCGCCTCGCCGAGCGCCCAGGTGTGCGGCTCGACCGTGTCCGCTGTGGGCGCCACGCCGGTCCAGCGCTCGAACTCGGCCAGCTCCTGGGCCGCCCACACCGGGTAGACGGTGAGGAAGTACCCGGTCATCTCCTGCACCAGGGCCGCGTCGCTGCTCGGGAAGTCGGTGGCCTCGGCGACCTGGTGGCCGAGCGACTCGGCGACCGCCGCCGTCCGCTGGACCGCCTCTACGACCGCCGGGTCGACCTGGGTGCCGTCGCCGCTCGACGTGGTCCAGCCGATGCGCAGCTGGCGCACCGGCTCGGACACGACCTGGCTGCAGGAGGTGGGCAGATCGGGGGCGGCGTAGGGGTCGCCGGCCATCGCTCCGGCGACGACGTCGAGCACCGCTGCGGTGTCCCGCACCGTCCGGGTCACCGCCGGGCGATCAGCGCCGACGTCCGAGGAGCCACCCAGCCCTGGTCCTGGAGGTGCACCGAGCCTGCGTGGTACGGCTCACCGGCGAGGAACCCGTCGAGGTCCTTCACCACGAGCGGCACACCCGCGAACGGCTGGGTCGACGGGTCGACCGCGTCGGCCTCGACGAGGGCCCGCTCGTCGCGGCGGTGGATCACTGCGTTGAGGTCGGCGGTGTCGTCGATAGCCGAGATCGCCGCCTCGACCAGCTCCCTCGGTCTGACCTCGCCGTCGCGCACGAGGCGGGCCTGGTCGGTGGCGTCGAGGTGGGCGAACGGGTTCGGCATGGCCGGAGGTTACGGAGTCACTCGAAGGAGCGCAGCCGCTCCTCCACCACCGCTTCGATGCACGCGAGGGTGTCGGTCGTGGCGCGTTCGGCGCCGCATGCTTGGACGAGGCTCACCACGTCGAGGCCTCCGTGCTCGCGCGCCTGGGCCAGCTCCGGGTCGACGTCACCCGCCACCACGAAGGTGGGTATGCCCAGCTCGTCGCAGCTCTCGACCAGGCCCCCCACGACCTTGCCCTCGAACGATTCGGCGTCGAGGTAGCCCTCGCCGGTGATGACCAGCTCGGCGCGCTCGACGTCGTCGAAGAGGTCGATCTCGTCGGCCACCAGCT
>JBIQID010000091.1:0-12957 GCA_044508215.1 Actinomycetota bacterium
GGGGTCAGGCGTGGGCGTCGGCCTCGCCGTGGGGCTCGGACGACTTCCCGAAGGGCAGGGCTGCGACGACGGTTGCGATCACCGCGCCGACGGCGAAGCCCACCAGGGCGGAGGCGGCCGTGTTGACGAGCCAGCCGAGCAGGCCGCCGATGCCGGCCACGTCGTGGACCAGCTCCTCGAGGTCGTGCACCAGGTGGTAGGGCCAGGCCCAGCCCAGCTCGTCCGCGCCGACCAACAGGATGTGGCCGCCCACCCACAGCATCGCGGCGGTGCCGATCACCGACAGCCACGCGAGCAGCTTCGGCATCCCGGCGACGAGCAACCGGCCGATCCGTTGCGATCGCTCCGAAGGCCGTTCGGTGAGGCGCAGCCCCACGTCGTCCATCTTCACGATGAGGGCGACGACCCCGTACACCGCCACGGTGATCAGCACGCCGACGACCGCCAGGATCACGCCACGGGAGACCACTGGCTCGTCGATCACCTCCTTGAGGGCGATCACCATGATCTCGGCCGAGAGGATGAGGTCGGTGCGGACGGCGCCTGAGATGGTGGCCTGCTCGGCGTCCGGTCCGAGCGCCGCGGCGGGGACCTCGTGGCCCTCCTCGTGACCGCGGATGGCGTGGAGCACCTTGTGCGCGCCTTCGTAGGCGAGGAACGCACCGCCGAACATCAAGATGACCTCGACCAGCGTCGGCGCCACCGAGCTCAGGAGCAGCGCCAACGGCAGGATCACCACCAGCTTGTTGCGGAGCGACGCCGTGGCGATCCGCCGAATGATCGGCAGCTCGCGATCGGCCGCCAGTCCCCGCACGTAGCCCGGGGTGACAGCGGCATCGTCGATCACGACGCCAGCGGTCTTCATGCTGGCGCGCCCTGCAGCAGCGCCGATGTCGTCCACGGACGCGGCAGCGAGCTTCGCCAGCGCCGCCACGTCGTCGAGCAACCCGACCAGACCGCCTGCCATTTGCCTCCGTCGTCGCAGTGGTGGTGCGAGCGAAACGGTAACTGGCGGCGAGCCAGAACAACCCACTTGACACTTCGGAAGGGGTCCTTACCATCTGCCTCGGCGGGTCGAGGAGGCCAGGGGTTGCGGCGGAAGCTTCCCTTGGTCGACCGCACCCCGCTGGAAGCCGAGCAGGGCCCCGACCGGTACGCCGGTCGGGGCCCTGGGCTCGTCACCGAGCGGAGGACCGCTCGGCTCGTCGGCCGCTCGACTCGTCACCGAGCGGAGTACCGCTCGTCGGCCGCTCGGCTCGTCGGATGGTCGGCGGCCTCAGACCGCCGACCGGGCCATCACGGCTCGAAGACCTGGAAGGTCATCACCGCGGAGTTGGAGCCGTCGACCAGCATCGGGCCGATCAGCGCGCCGAGGCCGCCGCAGTCGGTGTCGAGCGGAGGCGTCATCACGAAGTCGTCCTGGCTGACGGTCGCGATGCCGGTGTCCAGGTCGATCGCGCCTTCGAGCGAGAACTCGGTCCCGATGTCGCACGGCTGTGGCATGCCCTCGGGGGCGTTCAGGCCGACGAGGGTCATCGTCACCGCCATGTCGAAGCCTCCCGCGCCGGTCGCGGGATCGAACGACCCGGAGGCCACGCCGTCCTGCGCCGCCGTGTAGAAGACGGTGATCGGCCCGATCGGCGAGTTCTCGACCGCGAAGGAACCCGGGTCGATCTCCTGGCCGAGGGCGAAGTCGCCGGTGGCCTGGTCCCACGTGCCGGACACGGTGCCGGTGAACGGGACGGTCGTCTCCGTCGGTTCCTCCGGCGTGCCGCCGTACATCGTCACGGCGACCTCACCGGGGCCGGAGAACTCGACGAGCCCGGGGGCCTCGCTCTCGTTGGTGCACGCCCACGCATCCGCTGGAGCCGCGTAGCCGTACTCGCTGAGATTGCCCGGCGAGGTCACGACGATGCTGAGTGCAGCGCACTCCGCGATCGCGCCGGCCTGGTCTGCCGCCCGCACGATCGTGCCCTTCTCGGTCTCCGCCCCCTCGCAGGAACCATCGTCGACGTAGACCCCGTCGACCAGGTAGGCCGTGGCGTTGTTCGCGGTGTTGGCGACGCCGTTGAACCGGAAGTCCGGCACCCCCGGCAGGTCGCTGTCGATGCAGCCCGCTGCCATCCACGGCGTGGTGGGATCGGGCTCCGGTGGCGGTGTGCAGGCCGCCACCAGCGTCAGTGCGCAGATCGACAGCGGTAGGACGAGACGTCTCCGCGTGCGCGCCAGTACAGAGGTTCTGGACATGGTCTTCCTCCATGTGTGTCGAGCGCGGACCCCCTCCGCGCTGAACCACCCACCATTGCAGGTCCTGCCGGGCCATGCGCCGGAAACGCGAGCGGCGCGCCGTCGACAGCCCGGCTCGGCGCGGGTCGCCCGACGGATTCAGGAGGCAGAGGGAGCTGTGGCCAGCACCACCCACGTGGCGGCGCCGAGCCGCACTTCGGCGCCCTGGCGGTGCTCCTCGAGCGCCGCTGCGGTCGCCGCCAGCGCGGCCGATGCCGCTGCCTCGTCCGCTCGCTCCAGCGCAGATGCGGTGGCGGGGTTCTGTTCGAGCACCCGGCGGGCGGTGTCGTCGATCGACCCGTCCACCGGCACCACCCCGATGTCGGGCCCGTGGTCGATCGAGATGTCGGTGAACCCTGCGTCGCCCAGGATCGATCGGATCCGCTCGGGGGCGGCCAGAGCGAACGGGCTGGGCGCGCCCGCGGGAGGCGGCGTGAGCCCGAGCGGCGCCATCGCCGCCATCACGGGGAGCGTGACGAGCGGGTTCCGCGACGGCTCTTGGAAGCAGATGAAGCCCAGCCGTCCGCCGGCGACGAGCGAACGGCGCACCGCGGTGAAGGCGGCGACGGGGTCGGAGAAGAACATGACGCCCAACCGCGAGAACGCGACGTCGAACGTGGCCTCCCCCAAGGGCGACGTCTGCACGTCGGCCTCCTCGAAGGCCACGTTCCCCACACCGGCCTCGGCGGCGCGTGCCCTCGCCGCGGCGAGCATCGTCAGCGAGATGTCGACGCCGACCACCTGGCCCGGATCGACCCGTCTGGCGATCTCGACGGCGGTGTGGCCTGTGCCGCACCCGACGTCGAGCACCTGCGCTCCGGGGTCGAGCGGCAGCCGCTCCATCACCGCCTCACCGAAGGGGGTGAGGGTGGCGTCGAACTGGCCGCGGTGGCGCACCCAGGCGGCCCCGGCCGGACCGTTCCAGACCTGCGCCTGCGTCCTCTCGGTCACCGTCGAAGCGTACGCCTGGCCGATCCGTGGTGCTCGGCGCGGTCGCGGAGCGCCACCACTGCGTCCGCTGCCCCTCGAGCCAGCACGTCGACGTCAGGAGCGGTGCCCGCATCGCCCGTGACCCCGAAGAAGACCTGCCCGTCGTAGGAGAGGATGGCCGTGCCCACACGCAGTCCGTGCGTGATCGGGACGTAGGGGTAGTAGGCCAGCATCCGCTGGCCTGAGCAGTACAGGGGGAACTGCGGGCCCGGCACGTTCGTGGTGACCGTGTTGATGGAGCGCTGGGGAAGGCGGTGCATGGCTCGGACCACCCAGCGGCTGACCGTCCCGATGACCATCGGGGGAACGAGGTCGCCGACCGTCGTCACGACCTCGCCCGCTTCGACCGTGTGCGATGCCTTCCCTTCGGCCATCCCTTCGCGCACCGCTCGCAGACGTTCGACGGGGTCGCTGACTCCCACCGGCAGGTCGAACAGGATGATCGACACCCGGTTGTCGGGCACGCCGTCCGCAGCGAGGTGGCGCGTGGACACGGGCACGAGCGACCGGACCACCGCGTCGCCGACCACCTCGCCGCGGTGTCGCAGCAGCTCGGCGTAGCCCGCGGCCACCGCAGCCAGCACCACATCGTTCACGGTGCCGCCGAACGCCTTGCGGACGGCCTTGACGTCGTCGAGCGACGCCGAGGAGTGCGCCCACACCCGGTGCGGGCCGATGGAGCCGTCGATCGTGAGCGGCTCCGGTGCGGCCACCAGGTCTCGGGCGAGGCGTCCCACCCCGGCCGCGACGTCGATGGTGGAACGAGCTGCTTCCCGGGGCCGTCGCAGCGCGCCCACGGCCCGCCGGACCTGCGCCACGCCGTCGGATGCCAGCCCCTCCCACGCCCCGGCGATCTTCTGGAGGCCGTTCGGTTCGGGCACCGGTTCCCACGGCACCGGGTCGGTCACCTCGTGGGACGGCTGGAGGTCGAGCAGCACCGTCAGGAGCCCGACGCCGGAGATCCCGTCGACCATGCAGTGGTGCACCTTGAACACGAGGGCCCAGCGGCCACCCTCCAGGCCCTCGACCAGCCACGTCTCCCACAGCGGTCGGTCACGGTCGAGGGGCTGGGACATCAGGCGACCCATCAGGCGCCGGAACGCGCCGTCATCGCCCGGCGGCGGAAGCGCCGTGTGGCGCAGGTGGTACCGCAGGTCGAAGTGCGGATCGTCCGCCCAGACGGGCCGGCCGAGCTCCAGCGGAACCGACCGGACCCGTTGGCGGTAGCGGGGGATGAGGTGCAGCTTCGAGTGGATCAACCGCTCGACGTCCTCGTACGAGGGAGGGGGTCCGGCGAAGACGCAGGCACCCGCGATGTGCATGTGCCCGATCCCGTCCTCGACGTGGAGGAACTCGGCGTCGAGCGCGCTCAGCCGGTCCACGGGGCTCCACCTCATGCCCATCTCGCCTCCCTCGCGCTCGAACGCCGCGCGGGCGTTCGACGTTGCGTCAGTCCTTCTGGCGCAACGTCTCGGTGGCCCGCTCGATCCCGTCGCGCAGGTCGCTGAAGGCGTCCTTCGCCCGCGCGGCGAGGTTCGAGCCAGCGGAGCGCCCGTCCTCGCCGAAGTTCTCGAGCGCCGATCGGACGTCCCGCCACGCGGACTCCAGCGAGTCGAACGCTGCCTTCACCTCGTCGCGCGCATCGAGGCGCGCGAGCGACGACTGCACCCGGAGGTCGTCGATCCGACCTCGGAACTGTTCGAGGCGGCTCTCCACCGAACTGCGCTCGAGCTCGTCGAGTCGCTGCTCGATCCGATCCAACCGTTCGTTCACGTCGGCCATCTGGCTCTCCTGTTCTGTGCTCATGCAGTTGCACCCTCCCCGGCGCAACACCTGTGCCCCTACCCCCGGTCCGAGGCTCGTCCGCTCCTGCCGCCCGGCCGCTGGGCAGGTGTGCTCGCTGCGAGCTGGACCAACTCGTCGAACGACTCCTGCAGGCAGCCGAGCAGCGCTTCGTGGTCGGGAACCGCCCCCACGTCGGTGGTCACGCCGATGTCGCAGTGGTCGCGGTACGACATGAGCACCACGTTCGCCGCCGCTCCCAGGGTGGGTCCGAAGGCCAGGAACCGCTCCAGCCGCGCCCCGCCCACGTAGACCCACCGATCGAAGCCGGGCACGTTCGAGGTCACCAGGTCGACGTGCTTCAGCATCCCGGCCGACACGCTCGTGGGGAGGAGGTTCAGCGCGGCGGCGATGCCACCGGTCCACTCGACCGCAGGTTCCTGGCGCCACTCGGACGTGGTGGCGTGGACCGCCAGCATCCGGCTCACCGGGTTCTGCTCGTCCACCGGGATCTCGAAGCGGACGAGCGTGATGCGGTTGCCGCCGGCGGGGTCGTCCTCCCGGCGGATGCTGATGGGCATCGTGATGCGGAGGGACGGCACGGTCGCCCCGTGGAGCCGGTGGTAGCGCCCGAACCCCCCGCCGACGCCGGCGAGGAACGCGTCGTTCAGCGTGCCGCCGGCCAGCGCCGCAGCTCCCTTCAGCCCTGCGAGCGGGACGCGCAGCTCCTGGTAGCGCCACCCGGGGAGGCGCTCCTGCATCACGGGGGAGAGGGTCGACGTGATCGGGCGCACGAAGCGGGCGACCGATCGCGCTGCTCGCCCCACCTCCTCGGGCACGCGCATCGGCCGCCGTGTCACGGCGCGCACCACGTCGGGCACCTGGCGGGCGACGCCGTTCGCGAGCTCCACGGACCGGCCCAACCGGTAGCGGGCAGCGTCGGCGACCCGCGCCACGGAGCCGTCCGACGGACCGGGCGGAGGCGGGGGCACCGGAAGCCGCTTCGTGCCCTTCCGATCGAGGTCCACGACGTGCTGCGCCAGCTGGATCCCGCCGATCCCGTCCGTGAGGGCGTGGTGGACCTTCATGACGAGCGCTGCAGCGCCGTCGGGCAGGCCCTCGACCACGGTGAACTCCCACCGCGGCCGGATCGGGTCGAACGCGGTGGTGCCGGCCACCCTGGCGAGCTCGAGCACCTCGGCGAGCGTCCCGGGTGAGGGGACGGCGACGCGCCGCAGGTGCCACGACAGGTCGAACGCAGGATCGTCGACCCACCGTGCGGGCAGCAGCGCGTTCGCCCCTGGGATCAAGCGCCGCCGGAAGTTCGGCTCGAGGCGGGTGGCCCGATCGATCGCCTCGGTGAGCCGGCCCCAGTCGGGCACGCGGTCGAGCACCGCGACCGCCACGATCGTCGAGCGCAGGAGCGGATCCTGCTCGAGGTGCAGGGTGAACGAATCGGGCTCGGACAGGTGTGGGTCCGCCATGGGCTCATCCTCCCCCTGTCCCGCGTCGCTGAACAGGGCAGAACGTCCCTGTTCCCGCCACGTGGTCCGCGTGGAGCGCGACAGGTGCTCCGCCCGACGTCCCCCTGCGGTCCTCTTGCAGATCAGCCCACGGTGGCCCCTGCGTCGACCGCCGGGCTGGCGAAACGCTTCTCGTAGGCGTCCACGACCACCTGGAGGTCGTGGGCGGGCATCTCGGCCGCGCGGCACGCGCTGAGGATCCGCTCTGCCTCTACTCGGAGGCGGGTCGTGCGGTCTTCGAGGCCTGCAGCGCTCAACGCCTCGGTGAGAATCTCCAGGGTCTCGAGGAGGTAGACGCACACCACGGGCTGCGCTGCGGCGACTCGGCGCACCTCCGAGTACGCGAGATCGACCATCTCTCCGTGGTCGGGTCGGTGCGGCAGCACCACCGCGCGCCCGTTCCGCTCCAGACGGGCCGGCGGGGGTTCGTGCCGCAGCAGCTCGGCCAGCACGGCAGCGGTGTGGAAGATGGAATCCTGCGCCGTGGTCGGGTCATGGACCGACGGGGAGAGCGCCTTCAGCGACACGTCGACCAGCTGGCGCAGGCCGTACATGACGTCCTGCTGCATGGTCCGGGTGTCGCCGAGTGCCACCGCGGCGAGCATCCGTCCGGCGAGCGCCGCGCCGTCCTCGTCGTCGAGGGCCGGCACCACCCGGCAGAACGGCGCCCCGGCGACCGCGTACCGGCCGGGGTACACCTCGACGACCGCGGTGTGGCCCTCCGGCATCCAGGCCAGCAGGGCCTCGAAGTCGATGTACTGGACCCAGCCGCTGTGATCGAAGCGAACGACGAGCCCGGGCAGGGCCTCGCCAGCGCCGGCCGCGCCGTCGGCTCCGCCAGCGCCGGCCGCCCCGCGTGCATCCTGCGTCGACTCAGCGCACTCTTCTGCCACGGCGTCCTCAGTGGGGCCGTCCGGCTGGGAGCGCTCGAGCTGCCCGCGGACCTGGCGGATCGCCTCACGGTGGACCCGGACGAGGATCTCGCTCACGTCCATCGAGTGGGCGCTGTGGTCGATGAACGCGATGACCCCGAGGATCGTCGCGATGCCCAGCACCACCGCGACGGCGACGCTCAGGTTGGGGATCACCGGCTCTCCGCCCTGCTCGAACGAGGTGCGCACCGAGCGGAGGATCACGACGCAGTAGGTGAACGTGCCGACGACGAGCGCCATGATCCGGCGGTTGAAGGGTTCCCTGAAGAGGGTGTGGATCACCCGCGGGGAGTACTGGCTGGACGCGAGCTGGAAGATGAGCAGCGCCACCGAGAACGCGATGCCCGCGAAGCTGATAGTGGCGCCCGCGACCGTGCTGAGGAGGGCTCGCGCACTGTCGACCGTCGAGGTCAGCCCGAACGGCAGCTCCGCCGCGTTCGTGTCGAGGAGCCCGTCGACCCAGACGGAGAACAGCCCTGCCACCACGGCAGAGATGACGGCGAGCATCGGGACGAAGAAGAGGCTCGCCCGGAGGCGCTCCAGCTGGGTCACGATCCGCAGGCGCATCGGACCATCCTCCCCCAGGCATGCATCTCCGGGGGGACGATTGCGCGCCCGGCGCCCTCAGCGCTCGTAGACCGCCACCTCCGTCGCCTTCAGGCTCGCCCACACCGGTGCACCCTCCACCAGCGACAGGTCGGCCGCCGCAGCCGGGGTGATCTCGGCGACCAGGGGGAGCGGTGGGCCCAGCTGCACGCGGACCCGGTCGCCGAGCAGGTCCAGCTGCCGGACCGAGGTCTGCCAACGGTTCCGGGGGCTGCCTTCGGGCTCTCGCACGTGGAGGGCGACCGCCGACGGCGGGATCGTCGCGAAGACGGGTCCCGACCGGTCCGTCGACGCGGTGATCCGCGTGCCGTCCGCGGTGGTGATGACGCCACCCGCCGAGGTGCCCTCCAGCAGGTTGGTGCCGATGAGGTCGGCGACGTGGCGGGACCTCGGCCTGGCTGCCATCTCGGCCACCGTCCCCTCCTGGACGATCCGACCGTGTTCGACCACCGCCACGCGGTCGGCCAGGGCGAGCGCGTCGATCGGATCGTGCGTCACGAGCACCGTCGGTCCGGTGAAGGCCGCCAGGTGTTCGCGCAGCTCCCTCCGCACCTCAGGGCGCGTGGTGGCGTCGAGCGCCGAGAGCGGTTCGTCGAGGAGCAGCGCAGCAGGTTCCGACGCGAGCGCGCGGGCGAGGGCCACCCGTTGCGCCTGTCCGCCCGATAGCCGGGCCGGGCGCACGCCCGAGAGGTCGTCGAGGCCGACACGTTCCAACCAGGCGGCCGCCGCGCTGCGCGCCTGGGCCACCGGGGCGCCCTTCGCCCGCGGTCCGAAGGCCACGTTCTCCAGTGCCGTGAGGTGAGGGAAGAGCAGCCCGTCCTGGTGGACCGCGCCCATGCCCCGGTGCTCCGGGCGAACGAAGACGTGGGGCGGCTCGTCGAGCGCCCGCCCGTCCAGCGCGATCCGTCCGGACCCGATCGCCAGTTCGCCAGCGAGGCACCGCAGCAGCGTGGTCTTCCCGGCGCCGTTCGGGCCGAGCACCGCGGTGACCGAGCCGCCTTCCACCCGGAGGTCCACGTCGAGCTGCAGGCTGCCCACCTCGACGGACGCCACGACGTCCAGGCTCACGATCGCACCCACCAGCGACCGCGCAGCGCGACGAGCACGGCGACCGACACCCCGAGCAGCGCGATGCTCAGCGCCATCGCGGCGTCGGGGTCCCGCTCCAGCTCGAGGTACACGGCGAGCGGCAGGGTCCGTGTGCGGCCGGCGACGTTGCCAGCGAAGGTGACGGTCGCACCGAACTCGCCGAGCGCCCTCGCCCAGGCGAGCGCTGTGCCGGCCGCCAGGGAGGGGGCGACGAGCGGCAGCGTCACACGGCGGAAGACGGTGGACCGTCCTGCTCCCAGCCCGGCGGCGGCGTGCTCGTAGCGGCGGTCCAACCCCCGCAGCGCGCCTTCGAGGGTGAGCACCAGGAACGGCAGTGCCACGAAGGTCGCCGCCACGATGGCGCCGGCGGTGGAGGCGGTGAACCGCAAGCCCGTCAGGTCGTCGAGCCATCGCCCCAGGGTGCTGTCGACCCCGAAGGCGGAGAGGAGGGCCACGCCGCCCACCACCGGGGGCATCACGAGCGGGACCAGGACGAGGGCTCGGAGCACCGATCGGCCCCGGATCTCGGTACGGGCGAGCACCCAGGCAAGCGGGGTTCCCAGCACGACCGCGAGCAGCGCAGCCGACACCGACGTGACGAGCGAGAGCCGCAGGGCCTCGATCGAACTGCGCGACGTCAGCTGGCTCGGGAGGTCCGACCAGTCCGCTCGCTGCAGGAGCCCGGCCAGCGGGAGAGCGAGGAAGGCGACCGCGATCACGGCGCCCACCACCACGGCGACAGGCGGCCGTGGGCGGTGGCGGCTCACGCGCAGGATGGCCCCGGGGCCTCCATCGACACCTGGACCGCGTCCCCCATGGCGCTCATTCCACCACACCCCTCCGCCCGCCCTGCACGCTGAGCGCGTCCCGGCCGACGCTAGGGTTCGACCCATGGCAACGAGATCGGGCCGGAGCCGCCGTCCCGCGCCGGCCCCTGCCGTGTCCGGCACCCGAGGCCTCATCCTCGTGGCATGCGCCGTCTTCGTGGGCGTGCTGCTCCTGTGGCAGGGCGGCGGCGAGCGGACGGTGAACGCCGCGGGCTCCGAGGTGCTCGACGGCGGCGACGGGACGACCGACACGGGCGACCCCACCACCACCGTGGCGACCACGCTCGTGCCGCCCGCCCAGCTGCGGGTGGTCGTGGTGAACGCATCCGGGACCGCCGGCGTGGCCAAGACCCGCGGCCAGGAGCTGCAGGGCAAGGGCTACCCGAACACCACGTGGATCACGGCCACGCAGAACGCCGCCGACACGATCATCTACTTCGCACCCGACGCGCAGGCGGAGTCCAACGCCGTCGCAGCAGCGCTCGGCCTGGACCCTGCTGCAGTGGTGCACCCGCTGCCGTCGCCGCCACCGGCCACGAAGGAGGAGCCGATCGCACCCGACGCGAAGACCGTCGTGATGATCGGCTCCGATCTGGTGGGTCAGTGACGCGAGATCTCCGTGCCCACCGGGCCTGACCTGCTCGCTTCCTTCCGAGACGACCCGGCGGGCAGCCGGATCGTCCTCGACTTCGACGGCTCGCTCTCGCCCATCGTCGAGGACCCGGCCAGCGCGGCGCCCCTCGAGGGCGTGCCCGACCTGCTGTTGGGCCTCGCCAACCGCTACGGCGAGGTGATCGTCGTGTCGGGACGGCCCGTCGACTTCCTCAGCCAGCACCTCCCGGTCGAGGTCTCCATCGCGGGCCTCTACGGCCTCGAGGGCCTCCGGGGCGGCGAACGCTGGGAGCACCCGAACAGCGGCGCCTGGCGCGAGGTGATGGAGGACGTCGCCGTCACGTCCCGGTCGCTTGGACCGGCCGGGATGCTGGTGGAGCCGAAGGGCCTTTCCATCACGCTCCACTACCGGACCCGCCCCGAGATCGGCCCGGAGGTCGTGGCGTTCGCCAGGTCGCAGGCAGAGCGGGCCGGTCTCGAAGCCCGCGCCGCCAAGATGTCGATGGAGCTCCAGCCTCCGATCGAGACCGACAAGGGGAAGGTCATCGACGAGTGGTGCGCGGGCGCCTCGAGCGTCCTCTTCGCGGGCGACGACCTGGGCGACCTGCCGGGCTTCGACGCGCTCGACCGGTTGGCGCGCCGTGGCGCGCACACCGTGCGCGTGGCGGTCACGAGCGACGAGACCCCTCCGGTGCTCCGTGAGCGTGCCGACGTGGAGGTCGACGGCCCACCGGGCCTGAAGGCGCTGCTCGGCGAGCTGCTCTGAACGCGGCCTGAGCGGCCCGTCGGAGAGGGGTCAGATCGCCGCGGCGAGCTGATCGTCCAGCCACTGCGACGGCTGGCGACGGCGTGCGATCGCCAGGCGTGCACGCCCCTGCCGTTCGCGCTCCTGGCGGCTGCGGACCAACCCGGCCTCGATCGCGTCGGCAGTCGCGCTGACGTCGAACGGGTTCACGAGGTCGCAGTGGTGGCCCAGCTCCGCGGCGACCCCGGCGCGCTCGCTCAGCACGATCGACGGCCAGGCGTCGTTGATGAGCGTCGCCTCCTTCGCCACGAGGTTCAGCCCGTCCCGCACGGGGTTCACGAGCACCACGTCGGCGAGGCGGAGCGCGGCGAGGGAGCGCGGGTAGTCGTCGTCGTCCTCCCAGATCACCACCGGACCCCACCGGGCGACCAGGCGCTCGACGGCGGTGACGCACTCCTCGTGGTAGCGCCGGTACTCCTCCACACCCTGCCGCGACGGGTAGCAGAAGGCGCCGAACACCACCTGCTCCGCCAGCTCGGGGCGCCGCCGGAGCACCAGGTCGAACGCGGTGAAGCCGCGCAACAGGTTCTTCGACAGCTCGATGCGGTCGACCCGCACAAGGAACCGCCGGTCGCCCACCGCCGAGCGGAGGCGGGTCATCTGCGACGTCACGTCCAGCTCAGAGGCTCGCTGCACGAGCGCGTCGGCGTCCACGTTGAGCGGCGCGACGAACGTGGAGGGCACCTTCAGCCCGCCGTCGACCGCTGTCGCCCTGAACCGTTCCGCCCACTCCCCGGTGTGGAAGCCGCAGGCGTCGAAGCCCGTGAGCCCCTCGAGCAGCTCACGCCGCACGTCGGAGGGCAGCGTCAGGGCCTCGTCGCTCGAGCAGAACGGCGTGTGGTGGAAGTGCACGCTGCGGAGGTCCGGGCGGAGCTCCCGCAGGCGGTGGCCCACGAGCGACAGGTGGTAGTCCTGCACCAGCACCACGGCGCCCTCGGGGGCTGCGTCGGCAGTCGCCTGGGCGAACCGATCGTTCACCTCGCGGTAGGCGTCCCAGGCGGCGCGCCACTCGTCGTCGAACGCAGGGGAGCGCACCGGGTCGAACAGCCCGTGGTGGAGGAACCAGAGCGTCTCGTTCGACACGACGTCGTAGGCCGACCGGTACGTCGCCGGATCCACGTCGAGGAGGGTGAGGCGGAACCCGGCGGCATCCCGGGGGCCTCCCGCGGCGACCTCACGGTCGGCGTCGCTGAGCGCAGCGGCGATCCACGCCGTCCCCGATCCGTCGCCGAGCGTGCCCAGCCCGGCGACCAGGCCGCCGCCCCCGCGGCGCTCGACGAGCTCCCCGCCCTCCCGCGCGAAGGAGACGGGGCCACGGTTCGAGACGATCACGACGGGTCGGTCAGGCACCGGACCACCCTAGACAGGGGCCTCCGAGGCGCCCGCCCGTACGCTCGTCGTGTGCCCCGTCGCAGAGCTCGCAGCAGCTGGCCCGTGCTGGTGGCCGCTCCGGACAAGTTCCGCGGCACCGCCACGGCGCCCGAGGTGTGCGAAGCGATCCGCCG
>JBIQID010000008.1:0-14572 GCA_044508215.1 Actinomycetota bacterium
TCGTAGCCCACGACGCCCCGCCACGTGGCGATCCGGTCGAGCTGGTCGGGCGCCTCCGCCTCGACGAGGACGAGATCGCCGGGCCAGTAGCGGCGCACGATCTCGTCCGGGCTGCCCGTGACGAGGGTGCTGCCTGCTTCGAGCACGACGACGTGGTCCGCGATCCCCTCCGCCTCGGCGAGCAGGTGTGTGCACATCACCACGGTGTGGCCCGCAGCCGCCATGCCGACGATGAGGTCGAGCACCGCGTGGGCCGATTCGGGATCGAGGCCCGAGGTCGGCTCGTCGAAGAGGAGCAGGTCCGGGTCGTGGAGGACCGCCCGGGCGAGGGCCAGGCGGGTCTTCATGCCCGTGGAGTAGCCGGCGACCTGGTGGTCGAGCGCGGCGTCGATGCCGAACCGCGCTGCCGCACCACGGATGCGCTCGTCGACCTCGTGGCGCGGGACGCCCCGTCCGGCCACGCCGTAGAGGCGCGCCGAGTAGAGGAGGTTGTCCCAGCCGCTCAGGCGGTCGTACAGCGCCGGCTTGGCCGACACCACCCCACAGCGCGGGCGAACCGCGTCGCCGTCGGTGCGGGGGTCGAGGCCGAACGTGGCGATGGTGCCCTCGGCGGGGGAGAGCGCACCGGTGATCGCCCGGATGGCGGTCGTCTTCCCGGCGCCGTTCGGGCCGAGCAGCACGGTGACCGCGTTCGAGGGCACCACGAACGACAGCTGGTCGAGCGCTGTCACCTCCCCGAACCGATGGGTCACCCCGTCCATGCGGACGGCCGGTTCGCCCACCGGACCTCTGTCGGCGCCCTGCTCCGTGCTGCTGTGCGGTCCCACGGACCGGTTCTCGGCACGGCGACGCCGCAAGTGGAGCTTTCGCCGGTCTGGGGAGGTCCGCGAACCGGCCGACCGGCCGCGCTAGGGTCGTACACGTGTTCGTGTTGGGTGTGGATCCCGGTCTGTCCCGCTGCGGGTACTGCGCCCTCGAGGTGGACCGGCGTGGCAGCCGCCCCGTGGCGCTCGGCGTGATCACCACGCCGCCGGACGCGCCGGTGCCGATGCGCCTGGCCGAGCTGCAGCGCGAGTTCCGTTCGCTCTTCGACGAGGTCCGGCCCTCGGTGGTCGCGGTCGAGCGCGTCCTGTTCCAGGTGAACGTGCGCACCGCCATGGGGGTCGGCCAGGCCTCCGGCGTGGTCATGGCCGAGGCCGCCGGCCGTGGCTGCGAGGTGGTCGAGTACTCGCCCAACCAGGTGAAGGAGGCGGTCACCGGCTCGGGCAACGCCGACAAGGAGCAGGTCGCCGCCATGGTGACCACCCTGCTGGGCCTGCGGACCACCCCGAAGCCCGCCGACGCTGCCGACGCCGCCGCCATCGCGCTCTGCCACGTGGCGTTCGCCCCGATGCGTGCCGCCAGCGCCCGCGCCGAAGCCCTCGCGCCTCGCACCACGGCGCCGCTCCATGCCGGGGCACGACGGTGATCGGGTCGCTCCGCGGCGCCGTCGTCGACCGCGACGGCGCCGAGCTGCTGGTCGAGGTGGCGGGCATCGGCCACCGTGTGATGTGCACCCCGTCCACGGCTGCCGAGCTGGGCGCAGCGCCCGGCGAGGTCTTCGTGTGGATCCACCACCAGGTGCGCGAGGACGCCCAGAC
Source organism: Actinomycetota bacterium (assembly GCA_044508215.1). Taxonomy (GTDB): domain Bacteria; phylum Actinomycetota; class Acidimicrobiia; order Acidimicrobiales; family Microtrichaceae; genus JAEZFI01. Next base: position 1,641 of record JBIQID010000008.1, read on the forward strand.
CCTCTACGGCTTCTCGCAGCGCGACGAGCGATCGGTGTTCGAGACGCTGATCTCCACGCACGGCGTGGGTCCCTCGCTGGCGCTGGCCATCCTGTCGGTGCACTCCCCGAAGGCGCTGCGCCTGGCGATCGCCACCGACGACGTCGCGGCCCTGTGCCTCGTCCCCGGTGTGGGCCGCAAGACCGCTGCCCGCCTGCTGGTCGAGCTGAAGAGCCGGCTCGACCTGGGCGACGTCGACGTGTCCGAGCTCGGCGACGGGACGTCGGCCTCCACGGCCGCGCCGAGCGCCCACGCGGACGTCCGCGACGCCCTGGTGGGCCTGGGCTACGGCCCCGACGAGGTCACCGCCGTGCTCCGCGAGCTGCCCAGCGAGGGTGACTCGGCCGACCTCCTGCGCCAGGCGCTCTCCACCATGGGGGCGCGCTGATGCGCGACGAGCTCCTCACCGGCGAGCAGCTCCCCGGCGACGTCGACGGTCCGCTGGTCGACGACCTCGCCGACCGCGAGGCACCCGAGCGCGGGGCCGACCTGGTCGCCCTCCGTCCTCGCACGCTCGGCGAGTTCGTGGGCCAGCGCGAGCTGAAGGACCGCCTGCGGATCATCCTCGAAGCGGCTCGGCGACGCGGCCAGGCGGCCGACCACCTGCTGTTCGCCGGTCCGCCCGGCCTGGGCAAGACGACGCTCGCCGGCATCGTGGCGAACGAGATGGAGGTCCAGCTCCACATCACCTCCGGGCCCACCCTGGAACGTGCCGGCGACCTCGCTGCCATCCTCACGAAGCTGGGCGAGGGCGACGTGCTCTTCATCGACGAGATCCACCGCCTCTCCCGGACGGTGGAGGAGGTGCTCTACCCCGCGGTGGAGGACTTCCAGCTCGACATCGTGCTGGGCAAGGGGCCGGCCGCCCGCTCGATCAGGCTCGACCTGCCTCGCTTCACGCTGGTGGGCGCCACCACCCGCACCGGCCTCATCACCGGGCCCCTGCGGGACCGCTTCGGGATGGTCGCCCGCCTCGACTTCTACGAGACGTCCGACCTCGAGTCGATCGTCGCTCGCGCCGCCCAGATCGTGGCGGCCGACATCGACGCGGGCGGCGCCCGCGAGATCGCTCGCCGCAGCCGCGGCACGCCCCGCATCGCGAACCGCCTGCTGCGCCGCGTCCGGGACTACGCCGAGGTCGAGGGCGACGGACACATCGATGCCGCCGTGGCAGCCGAGGGGTTGGCGGTGTTCGGCGTCGACGGCCTCGGCCTCGACAAGGTCGACCGCTCCATCCTGGAGGCCATCTGCGACCGCTTCGGCGGGGGCCCGGTGGGCCTCTCGACGCTCGCCATCTCGGTCGCCGAGCCCACCGAGACCGTCGAGGACGTCCACGAGCCGTTCCTCATCCAGCAGGGCCTCCTGATGCGCACGCCGCGGGGACGCGTCGCCACGCCCGCCGCCTGGCGGCACCTGGGCCTCGTGCCGCCGCCGTCCGCGCACACCCAGCAGGACCCGAACCTCTTCGAGGCCTGAAGCCCGGACCAGGCCCCAGCAGTAGGGATAGCTTGCCGGGGATGGACTTCGGCATCGACTTCGCACGGTTCACCTGGGAAGGCGGAGACGCGGCCCTCGGCGGCATCGCTGCCGACGCCATCCGCATGTCCGACGAGGGCGGGTTCTCCACCGTCGCTGCGATGGACCACTTCTTCCAGATCCCAGTGGTGGGCCCCCGCACCGAGCCGATGCTCGAGGGCTACACCTTCCTCGGCTTCGCAGCCGCGATCACCGAGCGCGTGATGCTGCAGCTGCTCGTCACCGGCGTGACCTACCGGCACCCCGGCATCCTGGCGAAGACCGTCACCACCCTCGACGTGCTGTCGGGCGGGCGCGCCCGCCTGGGGATCGGTGCCGCGTGGAACGAGGAGGAGCACGTCGGCCTCGGAGTCCCGTTCCCGTCCACGTCGGAGCGGTTCGAGATGCTCGACGAGACCCTCGCCATCTGCCGTCAGATGTGGAGCGACGACGACGGGCCCTACGAGGGCAAGCACTTCCAGCTCGCCGAGACGCTGAGCTCACCCCAGAACGTGGGCGGGCCGCCGCCCATCCAGATCGGAGGGATGGGCCCGAACAAGACGCTCCGCCTCGCTGCGCGGCACGCGCAGGAGGTCAACTGGTTCCCGGTCGGCAAGGAGAAGTTCCTGGAGGCGAAGGACACCCTCGCCCGCCACTGCGAGGCCGAGGGACGTGGCGTCGAGGACATCCGCATCACGGTGCTCCTCATGCCACCCGCGCCCGGCAAGGACGCGAAGTGGCTGGAGAAGGCCGCAATGTACGCCGAGCTGGGCGCGTCGGAGATCTACGTGACCCCTGCCTCGGATGATCCGCGGGTCGACATCGAGCGCTACCAGCGCGACCTGCTCGAGGCCGTCACCGCGATGTAGCGCCCGGGGCGGCGCCGCCTAACGTCCCACCACCGTGCGGACGGACGAGCTGGACTACGAGCTGCCGACGGCAGCGATAGCGACGCAGCCGGCCGAGCCGCGGGACGCCGCCCGCCTGCTCGTCGCCACCGGGGGAGCGGTCCGCCACCAGCAGGTCACCGACCTGCCCGGCCACCTGCGGCCCGGCGACGTCGTCGTCCTGAACGACACACGGGTGCTGCCGGCACGGGTGGTCGTCCACCGTTCGACGGGCGGCGCGGGCGAAGTGCTGCTGCTCGACGAGCAGCCGGACGGCTGGTGGGAGGCGCTCGTGCGCCCGTCTCGTAAGCTGCGGTCCGGCGACGTGGTGATGGCGGGTACGGCCCCGCTCCAAGGTGAGGCCGCTCGCACTGGTCTCTCGTTCGAGGTGGGCCAGGACCTGGGGGAGGGGCGGCGGCTCGTGCGCCCGCTCCACGAGGGGACGCTCCTCGACGCGTTGCACCGCTGGGGTTCGATGCCCCTCCCGCCGTACCTCGGCGACCTCGCTCTGCCGGACCCCGAGCGGTACCAGACGGTCTACGCGGAGCGACCGGCCTCGGCGGCCGCGCCGACGGCCGGCCTCCACCTCACACCTGAGCTCCTCGAGCGGATCCGAGGGGCGGGCGCACGGGTCGTCACCGTGGAGCTGGTGGTGGGGCTGGGGACGTTCCGCCCGATCGGCACCGACACCGTCGAAGCCCACCGGATGCACCACGAGCGGTACCGCGTGCCCCCTGAGGCGTGGGATGCCGTCACGAGCGCCGAGCGTGTCCTGGCGGTGGGCACCACGTCGGTCCGGGCGATCGAGTCGGTGGCGGCGACCGGCCGCCTGGACGGCTCGACCGACCTGTTCATCACCCCGGGCTTCCCCTGGCAGGTCACCGACCTCCTGATGACGAACTTCCACCTGCCCCGGTCGTCGCTGCTCGCGATGGTCCAGGCGTTCTGCGGGCCGCGCTGGCGGGACCTGTACGGTGCGGCGCTCGCCGAGGGCTACCGCTTCCTGTCCTTCGGCGACGCAATGCTCCTCGACCGCGTCGACGAACCCGTGGAGGTCGCCCCGTGAAGCTGCACATCGAGGTCGAGGCGACCGACGGGGCAGCGCGCACCGGGGTGGTCCGCACCGCCCGTGGGGTGATCCGCACGCCGGTCTTCATGCCGGTGGGCACGCGTGGAGCGGTCCGGGCGATCACCACCGCCGACCTGGAGCGCCTGGGCGTCGAGGTCGTGCTGGGCAACACCTACCACCTCATGCTCAGGCCCGGGGCCGACGTGATCGAGCGGCTGGGCGGGCTCCACGGCTTCGAGGACTGGGGCGGGCACGTCCTCACCGACTCGGGCGGCTACCAGGTGTTCTCCCTGGGCCCGAAGGTCACCGACGACGGCGTGGTCTTCAAGTCCACCTACGACGGCGACACGATCCACCTCACGCCGGAGGACGCGGTCCGGATCCAAGAGCAGCTCGGCGCCGACGTGCAGATGGTCCTCGACGTCTGCACCGCGCTCCCTGCAGAGCGCCGCGAGGTCACCGAGGCCCTGCGCCGGACCGCGGACTGGGCGGCGAGGGCGCGACGGGCGCACCGCAGGACCCACGACCAGGCGCTGTTCGGCATCGTCCAGGGCGGCGCCGAGCCGGACCTCAGGCGGGAGTCGGCGCAGCGGACGGTCGAGCTCGACTTCGACGGCTACGCCGTGGGCGGCCTGTCGGTGGGGGAGCCGTGGGACGCCACGGTCGCTGCGCTCGAAGCAGCGCTGGCGGAGCTGCCGACCGACCAGCCGCGCTACTACATGGGCCTCGGCGACCCGGTCGGGATGATCGAGGCGGTCGCTCGTGGGATCGACATGATGGACTGCGTCCTGCCCACGCGACTGGCCAGGCACGGGACGATCCTGACGACCGCCGGGCGGCTCAACGTGCGGCGCGCCGACCTGGCCCGATCCGACGAGCCGCTCGACCCGCTCTGCAGCTGTGAGGTGTGCCGCCGGTACCCGCGCGGCTACCTCCGCCACCTGATGTCGGTGGGGGAGCCGACCGGGGCCACGCTGTGCACCATCCACAACGTGGCGTGGCTCCTCCGGTTCGTCGACCGCATCCGCGACGCGATCCGGGCGGGCACCCTGGATCAGCTGCGCAAGGAGACCGCAGAGGTCTGGGACCCAGCCCGCCGGCCGGCCGGCTGAGCGACCACCCGCCGACCATGGTGTGACTGGACCCCGGCGCGCACCTAGGCTCAACCCCTTGTGAACGTGATCTCGATCCTCGCCCAGGACAGCCAAGAGGGCGGCGGCCTCCTCAGCATCCTCATCTTGGTGCTGCCGCTCGCGGCGCTCTTCTACCTGATGATCATCCCGCAGCGGAAGCAGCGGCAGCGGCACCAGGAGTTCGTCTCGTCGCTCTCAGAAGGCGACGAGGTGGTCACCGCCGGCGGGATCTACGGCACCATCACCCACATCGACGGCGCGGTCGTCCACCTCGAGGTGGACACCGACGTGGTGGTGCGGGTCTCGAAGTCGTCGCTGACGCGGTCGGCGTCCGAGCCCGAGGCTCCGGCTCGTGGCGGGCGCGGCTCGCAGGCCGCCGCAGCGTCCGACGACGCCGACGACGCCGGCTGACGCGCCCGGTCAACCTCCCACTCGAACGGCCGACCAGAGGCACGCATGCACAAACGTCCCGTCTTCCCCGCGATCGTCACCGCCGTGGTGGTGCTCGCGGCATTCGTCCTCACGTTGATCTTCGCTGATGCTCCGCGCCTCGGCCTCGACCTGCAGGGTGGCGTCTCCGTGGTGCTCACCCCCCGGGCGAGGGGCAACGCCAACGCTGCCGTCCCCCGCGAGTCCCTCGAGCAGACCAAGCAGATCATCGACGAGCGCGTGAACGGCATCGGCGTGGCCGAGTCGGAGGTCACCGTGCAGGGCGGCAACATCGTGGTGCAGCTGCCCGGCATCAAGGACCAGGACACGGCGCTCGAGGTGGTGGGCACCACCGCCGAGCTCACGTTCCGTCCGGTCCTCGAGAACCTCGGCGCCACCCTCACGCCGTCGCAGCGGAGCGACCTGGAGGAGACCCGGGACCGCCTCCGTGCCGAGCTGGAGATCCCCGAAGGCGTCACCGCCCAGCAGGTCTACGAGTCCGAGCGTGCCGGCCGAGGCGATGTCATCCCCACCGAGGGCGACGAGGGCGCCGGCGGCGGCGAGGGCGACGAGGGCGCCGTGGTCACCTCCACGAGCGCGCCTGCCACCTCGGCGCCGCCCACGACCGCGGCCGAGGGGAACGGCACCGGTGGCTCCCGGTCGGTGAAGGGGCGGCAGGACACGACGGCACCCGCCGGTGACGAGCCGACCACGACCGTCCCCGTGACCACGACCACCATCGACCCTGCACCGAAGAACGAGTGGGGGATCCCGGTCTACGGCGACGAGAACGGCGCGTTCACCGAGGAGTTCAACGAGCTGGTGCAGGCGGAGGCGGCGCTGGCGCAGGCCGACGCCGACCTCACCGACCGCCTCGAGGACGACCCGACGAAGGAGGCGATCCTCGCCGGCCGGTTCAGCCAGAGCTCCGACGGGGCCGAGTTCGGCAAGCCGATCTACCGCCTCGGACCCGCGCTGGTGTCCGGCGACACGATCGAGGGTGCGACCGCCACGATCCAGCAGGGCCAGTGGATGGTGCTCCCCACCTTCAAGTCGGGCGCGGACGGCATCGACAAGTTCAACGACGCCGCCTCCAAGTGCTACTCCCGGGCGGAGGAGTGCCCCCTCGGATCGCTCGCCGTGGTGCTCGACGGCGAGGTCCTGACCGCTCCGGAGATCCAGGAGCCGCGGTTCAGCCGCGACCAGGTGCAGATCACCGGGGCCTTCAAGGAGGAAGAGGCCAAGCAGGTGGCGATCTCCCTCAAGTACGGCGCGCTGCCGCTGGTGCTCGAGCAGCAGCAGGTGCAGACGGTCTCCGCAACGCTCGGCAAGGGCGCCCTGCAGGCAGCGCTGATCGCCGGCGCCATCGGCGTGGCGCTGATCGGCCTCTACCTGATCGTGTACTACCGGCTCCTCGGGATCATCACGCTGGTGACCCTGCTCTGGTCGGGCCTCACCACGTGGATCCTCATCTGTTGGGGCGGTGAGTGGTGGAGCCTCACGCTCACCCTCGCCGGCATCGTCGGCATGATCGTGTCGATCGGCATGTCGCTCGACTCGTCGATCGTCTACTACGAGAACCTCAAGGAGGACGTGCACAACGGCCGGACCCTCCGCTCGGCGGTCAGCCGGTCGTTCGACGGTGCGTTCGGCACGATCGTGAAGGCCAACTCGTCCTCGTTCATCGGCGCGGTGATCCTCTACCTGCTGTCGATCGGTCCGGTGAAGGGCTTCGCGTTCTTCCTCGCGATCACCACCGTGTTCGACGTGCTGTTCACCTATTCGTTCACCCGGCCTGCGGTGATCGCTGCGGCCACCGGGAAGCTGGGGTCGAAGCCGTCGAGGTTCGGGATCCCGGCGCCCCGCACCGGTCCGCACGGCACCGCCCCTGCTGCGGCCACGAGCACGGAGGTGGCGGGCTGATGGGCCTCTTGAAGGACCTCTACCGAAGCGAGTCGGACGTCGACTTCGTCAAGCTGTTCAAGCCGGCCCTGATCCTGTCGGGCCTCGTGATGCTGGCGTCGGTCGTGTCCCTCGTGGTGCAGGGGCTGAACCTGTCGATCGACTTCGAGGGCGGCGCCGTCTGGGAGGTCCCCACCGAGGAGATGACCGTCGGCGACGCGAACGACGTCCTCGGCGAGTTCGGGCTCGGCGGTGGCGCCAAGGTGCAGGAAGCGCACCTGCAGGACGGCACCCGCCTGCTCCGCGTCCAGGCCGACGCAGAGGACGTGGCCCAGTCCCGCGAGGTCGCGGCCCGCTTCGCCGAGGAGGCCGGGGTCGACCAGGAGGACGTCGCCACCAACACGGTCGGCCCGTCGTGGGGCAACGAGATCACGAAGCAGGCCGGTGTGGCGCTCGTGGTGTTCTTCGTGGTGATCGCCCTGTACATGTCGTGGCAGCTCGAGTGGCGCATGGCGCTCTCCGGCATGGCGTCGGTGGTGCACGACGTGCTCGTGACGGTGGGGATCTACTCGATCTTCCAGCTCGAGGTGACGCCCCCGACGGTGATCTCCTTCCTGACGATCCTGGGCTTCTCCCTCTACGACACGATCGTGGTGTACGACCGGGTGCTCGAGAACAGCGCCCGCTACGAGCGCAGCGAGCGCTACACGTACGCGGCGATCATCCGTCGCTCGCTCAACCAGGTGTTCATGCGCTCGCTGAACACGACGGTGGTCGCGATCCTCCCGGTCCTGGCCCTCGTGGTGGTGGGTTCGTTCGTCTTCGACCAGCCCACGCTGCAGGAGTTCTCGCTCGCGCTGTTCATCGGGTTGGTGGTCGGTGCCTACTCCTCGGTGTTCGTCGCGTCCCCGGCGCTGCTCTACCTCAAGGAGCGCGAGCCCCGCTACCAGCGCCTCCGTGAGCGCGCCCGGCAGCGCCACGACTCCGACGCCGAGTGGATCCACCCGGAGACCACCCGGACCACTCCGGTGCTGGCTCCCGCTGCGACGCTCCCGAAGGACGCGCCGCCCGCCGCCCAGAAGGCAGCGCAGTACCAGCGGCCGGTGCCGCCACGGCCCCGCAAGCAGGGCAAGAAGCGCTGACGGTCGTGAACGGGACCACCGACCAGGCCCGCGCCGGCGGGCAGCCCGCAGACGTCGCCCACCTGCGCGACCTCATCCGCGACATCCCCGACTTCCCCGAGCCGGGCGTCGCCTTCAAGGACATCACCACGCTCCTGGCCGACCCTGCGGGGTTCGCTGCCGCGGTCGACCTCCTGGTGGCCCCGTTCCAGGACGCCGGGGTGGAGCTGGTCGTGGGCGTCGAGGCCCGGGGCTTCGTGTTCTCGGCGCCCGTCGCGTACGCCCTCGACGCCGGGCTGGTGCCCATCCGGAAGCCCGGGAAGCTGCCGTCCGCGATCGATTCGGTCACCTACGAGCTGGAGTACGGCGGCGGTACCCTCGAGATACATGCGGATGCCATCCCCCGCGGGTCGCGGTGCCTGATCGTCGACGACGTGCTCGCCACCGGCGGCACCGCGCGGGCAGCGATCGAGCTGGTGGAGCGGCAGGGAGGCGAGGTCGTGGGGTCCGCGTTCCTCGCCGAGCTCACGTTCCTGGGCGGACGCGAGCGCCTGGGAAGTTCGGCGCCGGTCGTGGCGTTGATCGACTACGACCGCTGAGGCCCGCCGACCCGAGGAGAGTGCCGACATGCCGACCGTGACCCGAGTGCTGCCGTGGCGCCGCCACCAGCTCCCGGCCGCGGTCGAGGTCGAGCCGGTGCTGGAGCACTACCGGCACTACCACCCCCGCGCCGCCACCGACCGGATCGTCCGCGCCTACGAGGTCGCAGCAGCGGCGCACAAGGGCCAGAAGCGGAAGTCGGGCGAGCCGTACATCACCCATCCGCTCGCCGTCGCCACCATCACCGCCCGCTACGGGATGGACGAGGCCACGATCATCGCGGCCCTGCTCCACGACGCGGTCGAGGACACGGGCGTCACGCTCGAGGACCTCACCCGTGACTTCGGCGAGGAGGTCGCCGAGCTGGTCGACGGCGTCACGAAGCTCGAGCGGCTGGCCTTCGACTCGAAGGAGGCGCAGCAGGCCGCCACCATGCGGAAGATGCTGGTGGCGATGGCCAACGACATCCGGGTGCTGGTCATCAAGCTCGCCGACCGGCTCCACAACATGCGGACGATCGCCGCCATCCCCGCCTGGAAGCAGGAGCGCACCGCGCACGAGACGCTCGACATCTACGCGCCGCTCGCCCACCGGCTCGGCATGGGCGACCTGAAGCAGCAGCTCGAGGACCTGTGCTTCGCGTCGCTGCACCCCAAGCGCTACGCCGAGATCGACCACATGGTCGCCACGCGTGCGCCCGAACGGGACCTCTACATCACCCAGGTCGCCGAGCAGGTCCGCGAGGCGCTCACGGGCGTGAGGGTGACCGCCGAGGTCACCGGGCGCCCGAAGCACCTCTGGTCCATCTACGAGAAGATGAAGGTCAGGGGCAAGGAGTTCGAGGACATCTACGACCTCATCGGGCTCCGCATCATCGTCGACAGCGTCAAGGACTGCTACGCCGCGCTCGGCGCGATCCACGCCCTCTGGACCCCCGTGCAGGGTCGGTTCAAGGACTACATCGCGATGCCGAAGTTCAACCTCTACCAGTCGCTCCACACCACGGTGGTGGGGCCGCAGGGGAAGCCGGTGGAGGTGCAGATCCGGACCCGCGAGATGCACGGCCGCGCCGAGTGGGGCGTGGCCGCGCACTTCTCCTACAAGGAGGGCGGCGAGAGCGACGACGTGAAGTGGCTCTCGCGGATGATCGACTGGCAGCAGGAGCTGTCGGACCCCGACGAGTTCATGGCGAACCTGAAGATCGACCTCGAGCAGGACGAGGTGTTCGTCTTCACGCCGAAGGGCGAGGTCATGACGCTGCCCGCCGGCTCGACGCCGGTGGACTTCGCCTACTCGATCCACACCGAGGTGGGGCACCGGTGCGTGGGCGCCCGCGTGGGCGGGCGGCTGGTTCCGCTCGACTCGAAGCTCGCGTCGGGCGACACCGTCGAGATCTTCACGTCGAAGGCGGAGGCGGCGGGGCCCAGCCAGGACTGGTTGAAGTTCGTCGGGAGCCGCTCGGCCGCGTCGAAGATCCGGCAGTGGTTCAGCCGGGAGCGTCGCGAGGATGCGCTCGAGTCGGGGCGCGAGGAGCTCACCCGTGCGGTCCGCCGCGCCAGCCTGCCCGTGCAGAAGGTGATGTCGGGCGACGTCCTCGAGGAGGTCGCCCAGGAGCTGAAGTACGCCAGCGCCGACGCGCTCATGACGGCCATCGGTGAGCACCACATCTCGTCGGAGTCGGTCGCCGGCCGCATCTCACGTGCGTTGCGGGGCACGGTCCCCGAGCGCGAAGAGGTCGTTGCGACGCCGAAGCGCTTCCACCGCCGCCGCACCCCGGGCGGCAAGGTCGGCGTCCACGTCGAGGGCTTCGACGACATGATGATCCGCATCGCCCGGTGCTGCACCCCGGTGCCCGGCGACGAGATCATGGGCTTCGTCACCCGTGGCCGGGGCGTGTCGGTGCACCGCACGGACTGCGCGAACGCCGTGTCGCTGTCGGGCTCGCAGTCCGAGCGCCTGATCGACGTGGAGTGGGACGACGACAGCACCGGCTCGTTCGTGGCGATGGTCGAGGTGAAGGCGATCGACCGTCCTCGTCTGCTGCAGGACGTCACGGCGCTGCTGGGGGAGCAGAAGGTGAACATCCTCGCCTGCAACTCCGCGACGAGCGTCGACCGCGTCTCGAAGATGCGCTTCGAGTTCGAGCTGGGGGACCCGTCGCACCTCGACACGATCCTCAGCCGCCTGGTGTCGATCGACAGCGTCTACGACGCCTATCGGGTGGTGCCCGGCAAGGGCGGCTGACGGCCACCCCGATCCAGGGCCCCGGTCCCGGCAGGTCCGCGGGCACTTCAGGGGATCCGCCTAGGGTCGACGTCGTAGGAAGCCGAGGGGAGAGGGATGTCGGCGACGCCTCGCGGGCCGGGCTGGTGGCTCGCCTCAGACGGCCGGTGGTACCCGCCGCAGCAGCGGCCGGCGATGCCGCCTCCACCGCCGCCGGGTCAAGGACCGTCCCGTCCGTCGGTCGGCTCGCGAGCGTGGGACGTGGTGTGGCGGAAGCGCTCGCCGCGAGCCAGGGCCGCGATCGTGGCCGCCCTGGTGATCCTGGTCATCGCCGCGAACGGCGGCGCCGAGGATGCGGGCCAGGAGGACGAGACAGCGACCGTGGAGACCTCGATCCCGACGCCGGGCGTCGAGGTGACCACCACCACCACCACGGAGCGCCCGACGACCACCGAGGCGCCGCCGACGACGACCACGACCACCACGACGTCCGCTCCGCCTCGCCTGACCGTCACCCGGGTGATCGACGGCGACACGGTCGACCTCTCCGACGGCAGCACCGTGCGCCTGATCGGGATCGACACGCCCGAACGCGGCGTCTGCGGGTACGGCGAGGCAGCCGAGCGGCTCCGCCAGCTCGTCGAGGGCAAGGCGGTGACGCTCGTGCCGGGCGCTCGGGACGACCGTGACCGCTACGGCCGGCTCCTCCGGTACATCGAGGTGGACGGCCTCGACGTGGACCTGGAGATGATCCGTGGGGGCCACGCACGGGCCCGCTACGACAGCCGGGACGGCTACGGCCGTCACCCGAGGGAGGACGCGTACGTCGCGGCGGACGCATCCAATCCGCCCACGCCCGGATGTGCGGCGAGCCAACCGCCCACTGCCCCCACGGCGCGGCCGCAGGTCACCGGTCCGCCGGCGGTCCCCTCTGGTTCGGGCTGCCACCCCAGCTACGTGGGCGCCTGCGTGCCCGCTGGCGTGGAGGACGTCGATTGCGCCGGTGGCAAGGGGAACGGGCCGGAGTACGTCACGGGTCCCATCCGGGTGGTCGGCCCCGACGAGTACGGGCTCGACGGCAACAAGGACGGGATGGCGTGCGAGTGACGCTGCGCGTCGGCGCGGCTGTCGCCGGACCTTCTGCGGGTAGGCATCGAGCGAGCTGCGCCGGAGTTGGCGTGGCGATCCGGAGGCACAGATGACGTACCACGACGAGTTGGGGGCCGACCCGCTCAAGGTCTCCGAGCCGGTGGGCGAGCGGAACCGGCGGCACGCCCAGCGAACGCGGCTCTACGTCCGGGCGGTGATCGGCGTGTTGCTCGCGGTCGCCATCATCGCCCTCATCGTCGCCAACACCCGTGAGGTGGAGCTCGACTGGATCGTCGGTTCGGGCCGGGCGTCGCTCGTGTGGATCATCATCGTCTCGGCGCTGCTCGGGTGGATCGGCGGCCTCGTCACCGCAGGGATCTTCCGCCGGCGGACACGCGGCCCCAAGTAGCGGGCCGGGCCGCCCCTGCTGGCGGAGCCGGTCAGGTCACCATTCGCCGCGGGCGATCCGCCGGCGCCGCTCCAGCGCCTCGGCCGCGTCGGCTGCGGTCTCCTCGACCACCAGGAAGTCGGCCTTCTTGCGGAACTGCAGGCCGATGAAGACGAGCGCCGCCGCGCCGAGGAGCAGCGGGAGCACGGTGAGCCCGGTGCGGGCGAGCGAACGATCGCCCTGCGCGCCGTCGGGCTGGTCGGACCCCTGTTGCGCCGCTGGTCGGGTGGCCGTCCCGCCGAGCACCGCCGTGCCCTCGCTCTCGCAGGCCCGGCCGTCGCCGTCGCGGTCGAGGCCATGGGGGTCCGGCGGGAGCGCCCGGAAGTCGGTCCTCCCGCCGATCACCGCGCTGCCGCAGTCCACGTCGGGCGGGCCGGGCGGGATGCAGAGCTCGGGGTACGACGGGTCGCAGGAGGGGGCCGGCACGGTCGTCGGGGCGGGGCCCGGGACGGTGGTGGGCGCTGCGGTGGTGGGCGC
>JBIQID010000008.1:14672-53402 GCA_044508215.1 Actinomycetota bacterium
CGGTGGTGGGCGCTGCGGTGGTGGGCGCAGCGGTGGTCGACGGCGCGACCGTGGTGGGTGGGATCGACGTCGTGCTGGTCGAGGTGGTGGTGGACGTCGACGAGGTGGTGGAGGTCGACGTCGTCGAGGAGGTCGTGGTCGTCTGGGCGGCCGCGGGGACGGCGAGGACCGCGACCACCAGCACCGTTGCCATCGCTGCCGAGGTCAGGGTTCTCCGCGCCACGATCCCTCCCAGGACTTCGTGTGGTCGCATTAGAGCACGCGCGCCACGGCGCGTGTCGGGAGTTTCGCCCACAGGGGCGGGCAGGAGGGGGACGTCAGGCGAAGCCTGCGCCGTCAGCGAGCTGGCGGAGCTGCTCCCAGAGCCGTTCACCGATCGCCTCGAAGCAGCTCTCGGGCGTGAACGACGGGAAGTCCCAGTGCGGCGCCTCCGGGTCCGGGGAGCTCAGGTCCAACACGTCCGCGAGGTTGTTGGCCTCGGCGTCCCGCACCGACAGGGCCGGCAGGTCGAAGCCCCATTCGATCATCCGCAGGACCGAGGCGTGGTCGTAGAGGTCGTGGGCGACGTGGCCGCGGCGGGCGAACGGCGACACCACGAGGCACGGCACGCGGAAGCCCCGCTGCGCCTGCCAGTCGGTGGAGCTGGGGCCCACGGGTGGCACCACGTGGTCGTAGAAGCCGCCCCACTCGTCGAAGTTCACGACGAGCACGGTGCGCTCCCACGCCGGGCTGTTGGTGACGGCCTCGTAGATGCGGTGCAGGAACTGGTCGCCCAGGCGGATGTCGCTGTGGGGGTGGTAGTCGTTCGACGTGCCGATCGGGGAGATCATGAAGCTCGGGTCGACGAACGACACGTGCGGAAGGCGGCCCGTCGCACAGTCGGCCAGGAAGCCGTCGAGCATCCGGCTGATCGAGGCGTGGCGCACGCCGAGGAGCGCCGAGAACGGCGCGTCCGAGTAGTAGTAGCGGCCCTCGAGGCCGGCCGCGGCGATCAGGTCCCAGATGGTCGTCATCGACGTGATCGACATCCAGTTCTCCCAGCGGTCGGTCTGGCCGCAGTGCTGGAAGAAGCGGTTGGGGTAGGTCGGGCCGAGGATCGCCGAGAAGTAGTTGTCGCACACCGTCCACGCCGGCGCGGCGGGACCCCAGAACGGCAGGTCGTCGGCCGTGTAGTAGCCGATGGGGAACAGGTCGGTGGCGCCCCGCAGGAACCCGTCGATCGCGCCGCCGTTCAGCTGCTGCCGGCCGCCCTTGTAGGAGTGGGCCGGGTCGTCCCAGCCGCAGCTGCCGAACCGGTCCAGGTGGTGCGTGGCGTGATCTCGTCCGGAGTCGTCGGTGTAGGTGAGCCCGTCCTGCACCCCGTTGGCGCCCGGAAGCCACCCGAGGAAGTGGTCGAACGACCGGTTCTCCATCATCACGACGATCACGTGGTCGATCCCGGCGTCGCCGAACGGACCCCGTGGCCGGATCGGTGGCGGCGCTGGTGCCGGCGTGCAGCCGCTCGTGACCGCAGCGGCGCCCGACAACCCGAGCACGCCCGCCGCGGTGCCCTTCAGGAACCCCCGCCGATCGACCATGGGCGCAAGGTACCGAAGGCGGCAACCGCTGGCGACCCCATCGATGCGTGCCGGCAGCCAGTCCGGGGCACGAGGCGGGGGCCGGTAGCATCACCGGTCCGTGGCCCACAGCGACACCCTCCAGGCCCTCACGGGCATGCGCGACCTGCTGCCGCCCGACTCGGCCCGGTGGACCCGGCTGGTCGACGCCTTCGGAGACCACTTCGGGCGCCTCGGCTTCGGCCTGGTGCAGACCCCCGTGCTCGAGGAGCTGGCCGTCTTCCAGCGGCTGGGCGAGGGCACCGACGTGGTCACGAAGGAGATGTACGCCTTCGACGACCGCGACGGCACGCCGATCGCGCTGCGGCCCGAGTCGACCGCCGGCGTCGCCCGGGCGTTCGTCCAGCTGCACCCGCTGGTCCCGTGGAAGGTCTGGTACTTCAGCCAGCACTTCCGCCACGAGCGCCCCCAGAAGGGCCGCTACCGCCAGCACCACCAGCTGGGCGCCGAGTGCTTCGGCGTCGCCGATCCGGACCTCGACGCCGAGGTGATGGTCGGGCTGTGGGACTTCTACCGGTCGCTGGGCCTGCGCCAGATCCGCCTGGAGGTCAACTCGATCGGTGATCCCGCCTCACGGAGCGCCTTCGCCGAGCGGTTGCGGGACTTCCTCCGGGGGCGTGCCGGCGACCTCCACCCCGACGACGCCGAGAAGGTGGAGCGGCACCCCCTGCGGGTCCTCGATTCGAAGCACGCCCAGACCCGTGCCGCGCTCGAGGGCGCGCCGACGCTGGCCGACGCGATGACGCCGGAGGCCGGGGAGCACTTCGAGCGGACCCTCGACGGGCTGCGGGCGGCGGATGTCCCGTTCGAGGTCAACGACCGGTTGGTGCGCGGCCTCGACTACTACACGCACACCGTCTTCGAGGTGGTGTCCGATGCGATCGACGCGGCCCAGTCGACGATCGGCGGCGGAGGCCGCTACGACGGCCTGGTCGAGGCGCTCGGCGGCGACCCGACGCCGGCGTTCGGGTTCGGCTCGGGCGTGGAGCGGGTGCTGCTCGCGTGCGACGCCGAGGGTGTGTTCGCGACCCCCGAGCCCGAGGTCGACGTGGCGGTGGTGGGGTTCGGCGGCGACCACCGCGACGTGCGCGACCTCGTGCGGGAGCTGCACCGGAACGGGTTCTCCGCCGTGCGTGCCTACGACCGCCGCTCGCCGAAGGCGCAGATGAAGGCTGCCGACCGCTCCGGAGCGCGCCTCGCGCTGCTGCTGGGCGACGAGGAGCGGGCCGCGGCGACCGTCACCATCCGGGACCTGCGGGGCGACGAGCCCCAGCGACAGGTGCCCCGGGCCGAACTGACCGACGAGTTGAGGAAGATCCTGTGAGCGACGACCGCACGACCGCCGACCGAGGGAGCAACGTGGGGCTCGACCCGTCGGCCACCGCGATGCGCACGCACCGCTGCGGCGACCTGCGGATCGAGCACGCGGGAGAGCAGGTGGCGCTCTGCGGGTGGGTGGCTGCACGGCGCGAGCACAGCCAGCACCTCGCCTTCGTCGAGCTGAGGGACCACACCGGGTTCGTGCAGTGCGTGGTCGACGGCGCCGCCGACCTCCGCAGCGAGTACGTCGTGCGGATCACCGGCGTGGTCCGGGCCCGCCCCGAGGGCATGGCGAACCCGCGCCTCGCAACCGGTGAGATCGAGGTGGGCGACTGCCAGGTGGAGGTCCTCTCCGCTGCCGAGCCGCCGCCCTTCCCGCTCGACGAGCGCAGCGAAGCAGACGAGAACATCCGCCTCCGGTACCGCTACCTCGACCTCCGCCGGGAGCAGATGCAGCGCAACCTGCGCGTGCGGGCGAAGGCGAACAGCGCGATCCGCTCCTCGATGGAGGGGCAGGGCTTCGTCGAGGTCGAGACGCCGATGCTGATCGCCTCCACGCCGGAGGGCGCTCGCGACTTCGTGGTCCCGTCCCGCATGCGCCCGGGCTCGTTCTACGCGCTGCCGCAGTCGCCGCAGCTCTTCAAGCAGCTGTGCATGGTCGGGGGAGTGGACCGCTACTTCCAGATCGCCCGGTGCCTCCGCGACGAGGACCTCCGAGCGGACCGCCAGTTCGAGTTCATGCAGCTCGACGCCGAGATGAGCTTCGCCGACCAGGACGACGTGCTGGCTGCGATCAGCGCGACCGTCTCCGACGTCGTCGCTGCGGTGAAGGGGGAGTCGGTCGGGACGATCCCGACGATGACCTGGACGGAAGCGCAGGAGCGCTTCGGCTCCGACAAGCCGGACATCCGCTTCGGGATGGAGCTGGTCGAGCTCACCGAGGTGTTCGCCTCCACGGGCTTCAACGCGTTCAAGGCGCCGTGCGTGAAGGGCATCCGTGTGCCCGAAGGTGGCTCGGCCAGCCGCAGCCGGCTCGACGACCTCACGGAGCGGGCGAAGCGCTGGGGGGCGAAGGGCCTGGTCTGGATGCGCGTGGTGGCCGACGCCGAGGTGCCCGGTGGACTGCGTCTCGACAGCCCGGTGGCGAAGTTCCTCTCGGAGGACGAGCTGGCAGCGCTCCCGGCGGCGATGGAGGCGGAGGACGGCGACCTCCTCCTCCTGGTCGCCGACGAGCGCCCCACGGTCCGCCACGTGTTGGGCCTGCTCCGCCTCGAGCTCGGCCGCCCTCCCGTGAACGAGGGCGGGCTGCGGTTCCTCTGGGTCGTCGAGTTCCCGCTGTTCGAATCGATCGACGCAGCGACCGGGCGCCCGGTCCCTGCGCACCATCCGTTCACGATGCCGCACCCCGACGACTGGGCGATCATCGACGAGGTGCTCGCCGGCGGCGACCCGACCCGCCTGCTCGACGTGCGGTCCCAGGCCTACGACCTGGTGCTCAACGGGTGGGAGCTGGGCTCGGGCAGCGTGCGGATCCACCGCCCGGAGACGCAGCAGAAGGTCTTCGACCTGCTCGGCATCGCGCCCGACGAGGCCCAGGAGAAGTTCGGCTTCCTGCTCGATGCCTTCCGGTACGGCGCCCCGCCCCATGCCGGCTTCGCGTTCGGGATCGACCGCCTGGTCGCGCTGCTCGCCGGTGAGGAGAACATCCGCGAGGTGATCGCGTTCCCGAAGACGCAGTCGGGCTCCGACCCGCTCACGCACGCTCCCGGGCCGATCGATCCCGAGCAGCTCACCGAGCTCGGCCTCCGGCTGCTGCCCCAGGCCACCTGACCCGCCGGGTCCCCCCACACCTTTTCCGTCCGGATCCGCGGGGACGGGCGGCCGGAGGACGAAGAAGGCCGAGGAACGTGGCCGAGCCGGAGCCGGCCCGCCCCATCAAGAAGACAGCCACGCAGTGAAGGCGGCCACCATCCGCTCGGCGTCGACCGTGGCCATCAGCTCCCGGATCGAGTGCATCGACAGCTGCGGCATGCCGACGTCGACCGTGGCGATGCCCAGGCGTGCGGCCGTGATGGGCCCGATCGTGGACCCGCACGGCAGGTCGTTGCGGTGGGCGTACACCTGGACCGGCACGTCCGCTCGCTCGCACGCCAGCCGGAACTCCGCTGCGGTGCGATCGGTCGTGGCGTAGCGCTGGTTCACGTTCGTCTTGATGACCGGCCCGCCACCGACGAGCACCCGGTGCTCGGGGTCGTGGCGCTCGACGTGGTTGGGGTGCAACCCGTGGGCCATGTCGGCCGAGCAGCACATCGACGCCGCCAGGGCCCGGGCGACGTCGTCACGGGTGCCGCCCCGGCCGAGCACGCTGCGTTCGATCACCCGTCCCAGCAGCGGTCCGGATGCCCCGGTGGCGCTCTCGGATCCCACCTCCTCGTGGTCGTTCAGGATCACGAGCGGCACGCGGCCCTCGTCGCCACCGCGCTCGACAGCCGCGATCAGCGCTTCGATCGCGCCGAAGCAGCTCGCCTGGTCGTCGAGCCGTGGGGCGCTGATCAGGTCCTCGTCGGGGCCGAGGAAGGTGGCGGCCACCGTGTCGTGGCACATCGCATCGAAGGCCAGGACCTCGTCGGGCGCCGCGCCCACCAGGTCGGCGACGTAGCCGCGGAAGCTCCGGTCGGGGCGAGCGAGCCCCCACACGGGCGTGAGGTGCCGGGAGGGGTCGACGCGCAGCGCGTCGTTCTGCTCGCGGTCCAGGTGGATGGCGAGGAGGGGCACCCGCAGCACCGCCCGGTCGTCGCGGAACAGCCGGTGCTCGACGCCGTCGCCCGATCGGAGGGTGGCCCGCCCCGAGATGCCGAGGTCCCGATCCAGCCACGAGCTCCGGAGCAGCCCGCCGTACGGCTCGATCGCCACCTGGTCGAAGCCGGCGACGCTGCGGTCGGGGAGCGGCTTCACCCGCAGGTTCGGCGAGTCCGTGTGGGCGCCGATGATGCGGAACCCGGCCGAGGGTGCGCACCCCTGGTCGCGCCACGCCACGAGGGCGCCGTCCAGCGCCACGAAGCGGAACCCCTCGCCCTGCCACCCCTCGGCGGGGTCGATGGAGGTCGCTCCGGCGGCGGTGAGGCGGCGGGCCGCTTCGCGCACGGCGTGGTACGGCGACGGGGAGGCGTCGATGAACGCCATCAGGTCGGCGGCGGTGTCGGTCATGCGCCCTCCCGGGTCGCGCAGGCTCGCCTGCGGTCGTCTCGGCTCCCGCAGCAGCGTACGCGTGACGCCTGTCGAACCGGCTCGCCACGGAGGACCCCGATGGTGTACGTTCGACGAACCACCCCCCAGGGCCAACGTCGTCTCTGGACCGGATGTTTCGACAGACCGTGATCCAGGGAGCACGACGATGCGCCGTGACCTACCGCAGCCCCAGGGGCTCTACCACCCGGACGACGAGCACGACGCCTGTGGCGTCTCCTTCGTGGCCGACATGCACGGACGTGCCACGCACCGCATGGTGCAGCTGGCCGTCACCTCGCTGTGCAACCTCGAGCACCGGGGGGCCACCGGGGCCGAGGTGAACACCGGCGACGGCGCCGGGATCCTCGTCCAGGTCCCCGACCGGTTCCTCCGCGAGGAGAGCCGCAGCGCCGAGCGACCCTTCGAACTGCCGCCCGCCGGCCAGTACGCGGTGGGTGTCGCGTTCCTCCCGGTGGACCACACGGAGGCGGCGGTCGAGGGCGTCGAGAAGATCGCCGAGTCCGAGGGCCTCACCGTCCTCGGGTGGCGCGACGTGCCGACCCGTCCCGACGAGGCCGACCTCGGTGAGGCGTCGCGCGCCGCGATGCCGGTGTTCCGCCAGCTGTTCCTGTCGAGCCCCGAGGGGTTGGACGGGATCGAGCTCGACCGCCGCGCCTACATCGTCCGCAAGCGGGTGGAGCACGAGCTGCTCGACGAGTCGGGCGACTCGGTCGTCTACTTCCCGTCCCTCTCGAGCCGCACCCTCGTCTACAAGGGCATGCTCACCACGCCGCAGCTGCCGGCGTTCTTCCCCGACCTGAGCGACGAGCGCATGGAGTCGGCGATCTGCCTGGTCCACAGCCGGTTCAGCACCAACACCTTCCCGTCGTGGCCGCTGGCGCACCCCTACCGGTACGTGGCCCACAACGGCGAGATCAACACGGTGGCCGGCAACCAGAACTGGATGCGTGCCCGCGAGACGCTGCTCCGCACCGAGCACCTCCCCGGCGACATCGAGCGGATCTTCCCGATCTGCACGCCCGGCGGCTCCGACACCGCCCGGTTCGACGAGGCGCTCGAGCTGCTGCACCTCGGCGGCTACGAGCTGCCCCACGCAGTGCTGATGATGATCCCCGAGGCGTGGGAGAACCACGGCGAGATGGATCCGGCGCGGCGCGCCTTCTACCAGTTCCACTCGTGCCTGATGGAGCCGTGGGACGGTCCTGCCTCGGTGGCGTTCACCGACGGGACCGTGGTGGGCGCGGTGCTCGACCGGAACGGCCTGCGGCCCTCCCGCTACTGGGTGTGCGACGACGGCCTCGTGGTGATGGCCTCCGAGGTCGGCACGCTCGACATCGACCAGTCCACGGTGGTGCGCAAGGGCCGCCTCCAGCCGGGCCGGATGTTCCTCATCGACACGTCGCAGGGACGGATCATCGAGGACCACGAGATCAAGGACCGGCTCGCCTCGCAGCACCCGTACGGCGAGTGGCTCGACGCCAACCTCAAGCACCTCGACGACCTGCCGGCCGTGCAGCACCTGACCGAGTCGCACCTCGACACGCTGCGCGCACAGCGGACCTTCGGGTGGACCCACGAGGAGCTGAAGGTCCTGATCGACCCGATGGCGGCGACCGGGGCCGAGGCGATCGGCTCGATGGGCACGGACACGCCGCTCGCCGTGCTGTCGCAGCGGCCACGCCTCCTGTTCGACTACTTCAGCCAGCTGTTCGCCCAGGTGACGAACCCGCCGCTCGACGCGATCCGTGAGGAGCTCGTCACATCGATCTCGAAGGTGATCGGGCCGGAGGGCAACCTGTTGGACCCGACGCCGGAGAGCTGCCGGCTCCTCCAGATCCCGCGGCCGGTGCTCGACAACGACGAGCTGGAGAAGCTCCGCCACGTGTCCGAGGCCGGCTTCGGCTGGGAGGCCCGGACCCTGCACTGCCTCTACCCGGTTGCCGACGGTGGCGACGGGCTGCGCCGGGCGATCCGACGGATCTGCGACGAGGCGTCCGACGCCATCGCCGACGGCGTCACGCTCCTGGTCCTCTCCGACACCGGCTCCACCGATCGGCTCGCTCCGATCCCGTCGCTGCTCGCCACGGCGGCGGTCCACCACCACCTGGTCCGTGAGAAGTCGCGCACGAAGGTCGGCGTGGTGGTGGAGACCGGCGAGGCCCGCGAGGTCCACCACTTCGCCCTGCTGCTGGGATTCGGTGCCGCGGCGATCAACCCGTACCTGGCGTTCGACTCGATCGAGAGCCGGATCCGCAGCGGAGCCCTCCCGGGGGTCGACTTCGCGACTGCGACCAAGAACTACATCAAGGCGGCCAGCAAGGGCGTCCTCAAGGTGATGTCGAAGATGGGCATCTCCACCGTGGCGTCGTACACCGGCGCGCAGATCTTCGAGGCCATCGGGCTCGGGGGCGAGGTGGTCGACGAGTACTTCACCGGCACCACCAGCCGCCTGGGCGGCGTGGGCCTCGACGAGCTGGCCGAGGAGGTGCGCCGCCGACACGCGACCGCCTACCCGTCGCGGCCGGAGGAGCGCTCGCACCGCGAGCTCGAGGCCGGGGGCGAGTACCAGTGGCGACGCGAGGGTGAGGTCCACCTCTTCAACCCCGAGACGGTCTTCAAGCTGCAGCACGCCACGCGGACCGGCCGCTACGAGATCTTCAAGGAGTACACCCGACTGGTGGACGGCCTGGCCGCCGAAGGCTCCACGCTGCGCGGCCTGTTCCGCTTCCAGAGCGATCGTCCACCGGTGCCGATCGAGGAGGTCGAGCCGGCCAGCGAGATCGTGAAGCGCTTCAGCACGGGCGCGATGAGCTACGGATCGATCTCGGCCGAGGCACACGAGACCCTCGCGATCGCCATGAACCGGCTGGGCGGCAAGTCGAACACCGGCGAGGGCGGCGAGGACCCCGAGCGCCTGTACGACCCGGAGCGGCGCAGCTCCATCAAGCAGGTCGCCTCCGGCCGCTTCGGCGTCACGTCGGAGTACCTGACGAACGCCGACGACATCCAGATCAAGATGGCGCAGGGCGCCAAGCCCGGCGAGGGCGGCCAGCTGCCGGGGCACAAGGTGTACCCGTGGATCGCCGCCACACGGCACTCCACGCCGGGCGTGGGCCTCATCAGCCCGCCGCCGCACCACGACATCTACTCGATCGAGGACCTGGCGCAGCTGATCCACGACCTCAAGAACTCGAACCCCGTCGCTCGGATCCACGTGAAGCTCGTGGCCGAGGTCGGGGTGGGGACGGTCGCGGCCGGCGTCGCCAAGGCGAAGAGCGACGTGGTGCTGATCTCCGGCCACGACGGCGGCACCGGGGCATCCCCGCTGACGTCGCTGAAGCACGCCGGTGCGCCGTGGGAGCTGGGCCTCGCCGAGACCCAGCAGACGCTCCTGCTCAACGGGCTCCGTGACCGGATCGTGGTGCAGGCCGACGGCCAGATGAAGACCGGCCGGGACGTGGTCATCGCTGCCCTCCTCGGAGCCGAGGAGTTCGGCTTCGCCACGGCGCCGCTCGTGGTGTCGGGCTGCGTGATGATGCGGGTCTGCCACCTCGACACGTGCCCGGTGGGCATCGCCACGCAGAACCCCGAGCTGCGCAAGCGGTTCACGGGCAAGCCCCGCTTCGTCGAGAACTTCATGCTCTTCATCGCCGAGGAGGTGCGCGAGCTGCTCGCTGAGCTGGGCTTCCGCACCCTCGAGGAGGCGGTGGGCCACGCCGAGGTGCTCGACACGTCCGCTGCCGTGGAGCACTGGAAGGCGAGCGGCCTCGACCTCACGCCGATCCTGCACGTGCCGGAGGTGCCCGAGGACCAGGCGCGCCACCAGGTGAGGGTGCAGGACCACGGGCTCGACCGGGCCCTCGACCGCGAGCTGATCGCCCAGGCGGCGCCCGCGCTGGAACGGGGGGAGGCGGTCCACATCGTCACCCCTGTCCGCAACGTGAACCGCACCGTGGGCACGATGCTGGGCCACGAGGTGACCAAGCGCTACGGCGGAGCCGGGCTGCCCGACGGGACGATCACCGTCGACCTCTCGGGCTCGGCCGGCAACAGCTTCGGGGCGTTCCTCCCGAAGGGTGTCACGCTGCAGCTCGAAGGCGACGCGAACGACTACGTGGGCAAGGGCCTGTCGGGCGGCCGGATCGTGATCCGCCCGCCGAAGGACGCCAACTTCGCTGCCGAGGACAACATCGTGGCCGGCAACGTGATCGGCTACGGCGCCACCAGCGGCGAGCTGTTCATCCGGGGCGTCGTGGGCGAGCGCTTCCTGGTGCGCAACTCGGGCGCTATGGCGGTCGTCGAGGGCGTCGGCGACCACGCCTGCGAGTACATGACCGGCGGGCGGGCGGTGGTGCTCGGCCAGACCGGGCGGAACTTCGCTGCGGGGATGTCCGGCGGCGTCGCGTACGTGCGTGACGTCGACGGCAACCTCGACCGGCGGGTCAACCGGGAGATGGTGGCCCTCGAACCGCTGACCGAGGAGGACCTCGACGTGGTGTTCGAGCTGGTCGAGCGGCACGTCGCCGCCACCGGCAGCTCGCTCGGGCGCAAGGTCCTCGCCGGCTGGCGCTACGAGTCGGCGATGTTCGTGAAGGTGATGCCGGTGGACTACCGGCGGGTCCTCGAGGCGATCGCTGCCGCCGAGGCCAACGGCGACGACGTGGAGCAGGCCGTGATGGTGGCGGCCCGCGCGACTGCAGGGAAGGGCTGAACGATGGGAAAGCCGACGGGTTTCCTCGAGCACGGGCGGGAGCTCCCGCAGCGACGGCCGGTGGAGCTGCGCACCAAGGACTGGAGCGAGGTCTACGAGCCGAACACGACCGAGCTGCTCCGCACGCAGGCGTCACGCTGCATGGACTGCGGCATCCCGTTCTGCAACAACGGCTGTCCGCTCGGGAACCTGATCCCCGACTGGAACGACCTCGTGTACCGCGACCGCTGGCGTGACGCGATCGAGCGGTTGCACGCCACGAACAACTTCCCCGAGTTCACCGGGCGCCTCTGCCCGGCACCGTGCGAGGCCGCGTGCGTCCTCGGCATCAACCAGGACCCGGTGACGATCAAGAACGTGGAGGTGGCGATCATCGACCGCGCCTGGGACGAGGGGTGGGTGGGACCGATCCGACCCCAGCGCCTCACCGGGAAGCGCGTGGCGGTGATCGGCTCAGGACCGGCGGGGCTGGCGGCGGCGCAGCAGCTCACCCGAGCGGGGCACTCGGTGACCGTCTTCGAACGGGCCGACCGCATCGGGGGGCTGCTGCGCTACGGCATCCCCGAGTTCAAGATGGAGAAGCGGGTGCTCGATCGGCGCCTCGCCCAGATGCGCGCCGAGGGGACCGTCTTCCGCACCGGTGTCGAGGTGGGGCGCGACATCCGTGTCGACGACCTGCGGGCCGACCACGACGCCGTCGTGCTGGCGATCGGGTCGACGGTGCCGCGCGACCTGCCGGTGCCCGGACGTGAGCTGGACGGCGTGCACCAGGCCATGGAGTACCTCCCGCTGGCGAACCGGGTGCAGGAGGGCGACCTCGCCGAGCCCCCGATCACCGCCGAGGGCAAGCACGTGGTCATCATCGGCGGCGGTGACACCGGCGCCGACTGCCTCGGCACCTCGCACCGCCAGGGGGCGATCGACGTCCACCAGTTCGAGATCATGCCGAGGCCGCCGGACTCGCGGCCCGAGGCGAACCCGTGGCCGACCTGGCCGATGATGTTCCGCACCAGCTCCGCCCACGAGGAGGGCGGCGAGCGGGTCTTCGCGGTGAACACCGAGGCGTTCGTGGGCGACGAGGAGGGCAGGGTCCGGGCGCTCCGGTTCCACGAGGTCCGCCAGGAGGTGGTCGACGGACGCCCGACCTTCACGAAGGTCGAGGGGAGCGATCGGGAGATCCCGGCTGACCTGGTGCTGTTGGCCATGGGCTTCACCGGGCCCGAGCAGTCGCCGCTGCTCGGTGACCTGGGGGTGACCCTCGACGGCCGCGGCAACGTCGCCCGCGACGACGACTACGGGACCGACGTCGATGGCGTCTGGGTCTGCGGCGACGCCGGCCGTGGCCAGAGCCTCATCGTGTGGGCGATCGCCGAGGGACGCGCCTGCGCTGCTGCGGTGGATCGTGCGCTGGAGGGCGAGACGCTGCTGCCCGCTCCGATCCGTTCGAGCGCTCGCCCCCTGGTCTGACGGGTCAGGAGACGCGCTCGAGGAGTCCTCGCGACAGGAGGTCGTGGAGGGTCGAGCAGACGTCGTAGGCGCTCCGGCCGACGGCGGCGATGGTCTGCGCGACGTTGCGGCGCCCGTCCAGCACGACCAGGACCGTCCACTCGTCGGGGGACAGGTTCACCGACCCGATGTCCGCGGCCAGGCGACGGCGCGGGCGGAACACGGTCTCGACCGACGGGATCGACTCGGCGACCCCACGCCAGCGCTCCACCCGTAGCCGTGCGTCGGCCAGGGCGGTCTCCACGTCGAAGCTGAGGCGATCGGGGAGCGGTGGGGTGGAGACCGGCCCGAACGCGAACGGCTCGTCCGACGGCAGCAGGACGCCGAAGATCGTGGACACGACGTGGTCGCGGATGGCCGTCACCGCCCGGTCACCGAACCGGTCCACGAGCGCCACGGCGAAGGCGGGCTCGTTGGTGCCGTCCCCCAGGGCGGCGAC
Source organism: Actinomycetota bacterium (assembly GCA_044508215.1). Taxonomy (GTDB): domain Bacteria; phylum Actinomycetota; class Acidimicrobiia; order Acidimicrobiales; family Microtrichaceae; genus JAEZFI01. The sequence continues at coordinate 27,514 of JBIQID010000008.1, forward strand.
CTCGGCCGGGTCGAGAGCAGCGGTCGCGGTCGCCCGGAGCGGTGTGCCGCCTCGCCGCCCGCCGAGCGCCAGCTGCCCCCGGATCAGGAGCAGCCAGGTGGGGTTCGTGCGGCCCACGCGGAGCGTCCCGGTGGCCTTCGTCGCGGCGAGGTGCCGCAGCACGACGTCGATCGAGTATCGATCGAGCGTTCCCGTGCTGGGGATCGGCTGCACCGGCGACATGACACCTGAAGGTACCGGGAGGCGTCCGGATACGGACCTGTCCTCGTCCAGACGACCTCTCCGTCGCGGTCGGGACCGCTCCGCGTCGAGTCACGACGGTCAGCGTCGGGACGCGTCGGCCCAGGCGGACTGGGTCGCATTGCTCAAGAGCGGTGGTGGTCGGCCCGATGAGGTCAGTGGTGGGGTGCGCCAACCCCCGCCCGCTCTGCGCCACCAGGAAGGTCGCTCATGCTCGCTCGGCTCAACGTCCGCAACAAGCTGCTGGTGATCCTGCTCCCGCTCCTCGTGGGCGTGGGCGTGCTGTCGGCCATCGGCGTGCAGGACCGGCTCGCGGACCGTGACGACGCCCGCCAGGACCAGGAACTGGTGGCCGCCGCACGAGGCGCGGCCGAGCTGGTGCACCGCCTGCAGTTCGAACGGCTCGACGCCGTGACCCGCCGGATCGGCGCCGATCCGAAGCTGGGCGACACCCGGACCGCCACCGACGAGGCGGGGAAGGCCCTGGCCGAGAGCCTGGCCGGCATCGCGGACGTGGACCTCCAGCTCGACGGCCGGTCCATCGAGAAGGTGGCCGACTCCATCACCCGGCGCCTCGAAGGCCTGAGGGACGTGCGCAGCACCGTCGACGGCGGCAGCATCACCGCCACCGGCGCCGACGCCCAGTACTCCTCGGTGATCCAGGCCGTGCTCGACACGTCACGTCAGCTCATGGCGGCGGGGGCCGGCGGTGAGCGCGCCGGCGCCAGCGCCAGGTGGCTCACCTCGCTGACCGAGGCAGATGCGCACTCGGGCTCGCTCGCGATCATCGTCTCGAACGCGACCCGCGTCGGTGAGCTGGACGACTCGGCCACCGTCGTCGCCGACCTCGAGGGCCAGCGCAGGGAGTCCACCTCGTGGCTGGGGGTCTTCCTCGCCGACACCGACCAGGAGGGCCGCACCCTCTACGACGGGCTCGTGGCGGACGACACCTACGTGGGGTCGCAGGGCGTCTTCACCGAGCTCGACGTGGCGAACCTCTCCGCGGGCCTCGAGATCGACCCGATCACGCTCGTGACGGCCACGGTCGACCGCACCCAGGTGCTGTGGGGCGCTCAGCAGCGTCTGATGGACTCCGAGATCGCCGCGGCCGCCGCGCAGGTGGACGCGCTGGAGCGGCAGGTGCGCCTCTACGTGGGCGGCTCGATCGCTGCGCTCCTCCTGGGCCTCCTGCTGGCCGCCGTCGTCACCCGCCTCATCACGTCGTCGCTGAACCGGCTGACGCGTGCGGCGAAGACGATCTCCGACGAGTCCCTGCCCCGCCTGGTGGAGTCGCTCCGCCGCCCGGAGGTGGAGCTGGGCCTCCAGCCGACGCCGATCGACGTGAAGGGCGACGACGAGTTCGGTCAGCTCGCCCGGGCGTTCGGCGCCGTGGAGCAGACGGCGATCGACGTCGCCGCCGAGCAGGCTGCCACCCTCCGGAAGGGCATCGGCGACATCTTCGTGAACCTGGCTCGACGCAACCAGTCGCTCCTCGACCGCCAGATCGAGTTCATCGATCGCCTCGAGGCGAACGAGGAGGACCCCGACCAGCTCGAGAACCTCTTCAAGCTGGACCACCTCGCCACCCGCATGCGCCGCAACGCCGAGTCGCTCCTCGTCCTCGCGGGTGCCGAGGCGCCTCGCCGTCGCGGGCGTGAGGTCTCCATGACCGACGTGATCCGCGTCGCGGTGGGCGAGGTCGAGGACTTCGCCCGCGTGACGCTCCTGGCGGTCGACGATGCGATGGCGGTCGGCGGCGCGGCGGTCGACATCGCCCACCTGCTCTCCGAGCTGATGGAGAACGGCACGCAGTACTCGCCGCCCGACCGCCGTGTGGAGGTCGTGGGCCATCGCAGCAAGAACGGCGGCTACGTGATCTCCGTGACCGACCACGGCGTCGGCATGTCGGAGGACGCCAGGGCGTCGGCGAACGAGCTGCTCGCATCGCCTCCCGCGGTGGGCCTCGCGCTGTCCCGCTCGCTCGGGTTCGTGGTGGCGTCGACGCTGGCCGCTCGCCACGGCATCAACATCCGCCTCACCGAGTCGCCGTCGGGCGGCGTGACCGCAGTGGTGACGCTCCCGCCCGAGGTGGTCGTGGCTCCGCCCGAGGGGGATGGCCTGCACCCGCTCGGCGTCATCGACGCCGACGTCCCGGCCGTCCCTGTGGACCCCTCGTCCGCGGTTCCCGCGGGACACGGGGTCTCCGACGACTGGATGGACGGGCTCCCACCGCTCTTCGGCCGAGGTGACGGGGCAGCGGCCCCGATCGAGGCCGAGCTGGTCGACGGCGGTCCCAGCGCCGAGGCGCCGATCTACCAGGCGTTCCCCGAGCCCGCGCCGAAGCCCGAGCTGGCCGAGCCGGCGGCCCCGGAGCACCCCGTGGGAGCGACCGGGGTGGAGGACCGCGGCATGTTCGGTGACGTCGTCCGCCCTCAGGACCTCGACCGGCCGGCCGTGCTCGGGTCGCTCGACACCGGGCGCGACGCCGCCGACGACGTGGCCGAGCACGACCACTCCCAGCCCACCGACGAGCCCGTGGGCACGGGTCGCCCCGGCGAGTGGTCGCCGCCCGTCCCCGAGATCGGGGCGAGCGGAGGCCACCCGGGAGGTCCCCAGCGTGAGGCCCCCATGAGCCTGCGCGACCTGGGCACGGCGTTCGAGGCCGGCCTCTACTCGCTGCTCGACGACGAGCGGGGCCAGGGCGAGGCGGCCCCGCACGCTGCGCCTGCCGCTCCGGAGCACACCGAGCCGCTCGCGCCCGCAGCGCCGGTCGATCACGCAGAGCCCGAAGAGGGCGACGCTTCGGACGAACGCGACGAGACCCCCGCGCTGCCGTCGCCGCGGCGGACGACCATGTGGTCGGCGCCACCGCCGGGCGGTTCGCGCCCGGCCGCCGACCGGCCGGTCCTGCCGCCGCTGCCCGGCATCCCGACCCCGGGTTCGCTCCCCACGTCGATCCCGCCCTCGATCTCGGCGGACCTCGCACCGGGTGTCCCGGAGCCGACCCACGCACCCGCGCCCGAGGGCGCACCGTCGCCGCTGCCGCAGCGCCAGCCGGCCGAGCCCGTCGCGGCTCCGGTCGGTGCGGCCGCAGCACCCGCGGCGCCGACCAGCCCGCCACCGCTGCCGAAGCGGCGTGTCGCGACCGCACAGGTCTCGTTCCCCGCTGCCGGTGAAGCCCGCATCGGTGCGCCGAACCGTCCTGCCGACGAGATCCGCAGCATCCTCTCCGCCTACCGCAGCGGCCTGAGCTCTGGCCGCGCCGAGGTGGCCGAGGCAGATCAGCCCGCTCCGCCGTCCCACGACGGTGGTGCCGACCATCCGACCGATCCGACCAGCGACCACCAGTGAGGGACCCGATGGAGCTCAGCAACGACGCCGCCGGCATCAACTTCCTGATCAGCAACTTCGCCGAGCGGGTTGCCGGGGTGAGGGACGCGATCGTCGTGTCGGCCGACGGCCTGCTCATGGCGATGTCGGCGGGGATGACCCGAGAGTCGGCCGACCGCTTCGCTGCGGCGGCGTCGGGCCTGATCGGCCTGGCCCACGGCGCCGCCTCCCCGTTCGGCGGGGGCCGGGTGACCGAGGTGATCATCGAGATGGAGCACGGCTTCATCTTCGTGACGGGCATCAGCGACGGTTCGTCGATGGCCGTCGTGGCCGAGCACGGCTGCGACGTGGGGCTCGTGGGCTACGAGATGGCCCGCCTGGTGGAGCGCTGCGGCGCCGTGCTGACCCCGCAGCTGCGGGCCGAGCTGCAGGGAGCCCTGTCGCGGTGACCCTCGACGGGCGCCCGACCGACGACGGCCCGGCGTTCCGGGTCCGGCCGTACGCGCTCACCGGCGGACGCACGCGCTCCACGCTCGACCTCCCCCTGGAGACACTCGTGCTCGTCAGCCCCCGTGGCCGGGCGGTGATCGACCAGCTCGGCGTCGAGCAGCGTCAGATCATGGCCCTGGCCGAACAACCGATCTCGCTCGCCGAGCTCGCCGCGCACCTCGACGTGGTCATCGGCGCCATCAGGGTGCTGGTCGGCGACCTCGTCGGCAGCGGGTTCCTCGAGAGCCGCAGCGGTGCAGTGACCGAACAGCCCGACATCGCGCTCCTCGAGCGCGTCCTCGAAGGGTTGAAGTCGCTGTGAGCTGGCGAAGCACCGACCGCTCCGACCGGGGCGAGGGACTGCACTGGAGCGGTCCCGAGGCGGTCGGTGGCCACGATCGGCCCCACCCGGGGCACGAAGGGAACGGAGATCCCGTGAGCATGCAGACCAAGGTGCCGATCCCGGTGAAGATCGTCGTGGCCGGCGGGTTCGCTGTCGGCAAGACGACCTTCGTCGGCTCCATCTCCGAGATCGAGCCGCTGACCACCGAGGCTGCGATGACCCGCGTCTCCGAAGGGGTCGACGATGCCGGCGCCGCCACCTCCAAGGCCTCCACCACGGTGGCGATGGACTTCGGGCGCATCACCCTGGGGAACAGCGACCTCATCCTCTACCTGTTCGGCACACCGGGCCAGGAGCGCTTCCACTTCATGTGGGACGAGCTGGTCCGGGGCGCGATCGGCGCCGTGGTCCTCGTGGACACCGGCCGGCTCGCCGACTGCTTCCCCGCAGTGGACTACTTCGAGCAGCGCCGGGTGCCGTTCGTGGTCGCGGTGAACTGCTTCCACGGTGCGGTGCTCCACTCGCTCGACGCGGTGCGGGAGGCGCTCGCCATCAGCCCCGACGTGCCGATGTTCCACACCGACGCCCGGCAGCGCTCCGCCACCCGCGACGCGCTGTTGACGCTCGTGCAGCACGCGCTGGTGCGCTCCCGCAGCTGATCGTCGCGCTCTGGACCGGCCCCCCGGACGGGCAGGGGAGGCGCTCCTCCTAGTGTCGTGCGGATGCCGACGCCGACCACCGTGGTGCTCGTCCACTGGAACCAGGCCGCCGCATGCCTGGAGACGATCGAGCGCTTCCGCTCGCAGGACGTGCCGGTGACGTTCGTGGTGGTCGACAACGGGTCACGTCCCGACGAGCTGGACGTGCTCCGTGCCGGCGTGGCGCCCGCGGCCGACGTGGACCTGGTGGAGGTCGGCAGCAACAGCGGGTTCGGCCCCGGCGCGAACGTCGGGCTGCGACGCTGGCTCGCCGATCCCGACGGCAGCGACTGGGCCATCCTCGCTCCCCACGACGTGGATCCGGCTCCGGGCTGCCTCGCAGCGCTCCTCGACGCCTGCGCCGGAGAGCCGATGGCCGGCCTCGCGTGCGCGGACGTCGGCGACGGGCAGGTCCCGATGATCGACCCGTACTTCGGCGGCCTCACCCGCGCCGCCCGGCAGACGACCGGGTGGGAGCCGGCCGACTACCCGCACGGCACCCTGATGGCCCTCGGCCGTGCGTGCATCGAGGAGATCGGCCTCTTCGACGAGCGGTACTTCGCCTACAACGAGGAGGCGGACCTGGGCCGGCGCGCCCGCGAGGCGGGGTGGAAGGTCGGCCTCGTCCACGACGCCGAGGTGCGCAACCGCCACCTGGGCACCTCGGTCTCCACCGTCGACTACCTGCAGCACCGCAACACGCTGCTGATGGTGAGGGAGATGTCGGGCCGCTACCACGCCTTCATCCGCTTCCTCATCGGTGTCGGCCACCTCGTGTCGGGGCTCGTCCGTCCCGAGCGCCGACCCCTCGTCTTCGACGCTCGTGCCCGGGCCCTCGGGATGCTCGACTTCCTCCGGGGGCGGACCGGGCCGCCGCCCGCGCAGATCAGGCGGCGCCGAGGTGCGTGAGGCCGGCGTCGAGGAACGCCATCGACTTCGGCGTGGCGAAGTGGTCGACGCCCCGCAGCTCGACGAGTCGTGCAGTGGGGAGCCGTTCCATGAGCGGATCCGCCGGGCCGGCGAAGTCCTCGGTGCCGAGCGCCACCAGCACGTCCGAGCGGATCGAACGGAGCGCATCGTCGCCGAGCGGCGCCCGTGGCGTCGACAGCAGCGCCCGCACCGCCTCCGGGTCGGTTCCGCTCGACTCGGCGAGCGCCAGGAAGTGGCGGGCGAGCGGGTGGGTCTCCTCGCCGACGTCGGCGAGGTCTGACGCCAGCTGCTCGGAGCTCCCGTCCTGGCGGAACAGGTTGGCGCCGACCCCGGCGACCACCAGCCGCTCGAACCGGTCGGGCTCCCACGACGCGACCACGAGGAGCGTGCGCGCCCCGAGGGAGAACCCGACGGCGTCGAGCGGGCCGTCCGGCAGCTGGGCCGCCACCCACCTCTCGAGGGACGACCAGTCGTCGAGCCCGGGGGTGCCCCCATGGCCGGGAAGGTCGAGGGCGATCACCTCACGTCCGGCGTCGCGCAGCAGGTCGACCCAGCCGGTCTCCACCCAGGTCCGCTGGGCCGAGGTGGCGAGGCCGTGCACGAGCACGACGGGACGGTCGGAGGACGGTTGGTTCATCGTGGACCCTCGGGTTGGTTCGACGGGGCGGTCGTCGTGGTGGCGACCCCGTGGCCATCCTGGCCGCCGGGAGCTCGCTCGGCGGCGAGCTGCTCGATGTGGGGCGTCAGCCAATCGGCCACCACGGGACCCCCGGTGGCGTCGTAGTGGATGCCGTCGGGGCGGAGTGCGATGCCGTCGACCTCACGGGGGCAGGGGTCCTCCGGGCAGACGAACGACGCGAGGTCGATGAGGGCCGTCTCGGCCGGGCGGGCCTCGACGACCCTGCGGAGCAGGTCGCCGAAGTGGCGGAAGCGGCCGGCGTGCTCGGGAAGCCACTCTCGGGACGTGCCCGTGTCGGAGGAGGACGCCATCGTCGGGGGCGGCGTGAGGAACGCCACCGTGGCCCCCTGCGACGACAGCACGTCCACCGCCTCGTTCAGGAGGGACAACATGTTCTCGTCCCACTCGGGCGTGCCGAACTCGAGGTCGCGCCCGTCGATGCGTCGATCGAAGACCTCCCACGTGCCGAGCACCGCCACGACCACGTCGGGCTGGAACCGTTCGACGTAGCGGCGCCAGTCCTCGCGCCACTCGGCGCACGTGTCGGCGAGGTCGACCACCCCGCGCAGCTCCAGCCGCGGCCCCGAGTCGAGCTCGCACTGGAAGATGCCCCGCGGCCACAGCTGCAGGGGCGCCCCGCTCGGGGGTGTCGGGTCCTCGCCGTACCAGTAGGAGCCGAGGGACCAGGCGACCGAGTCGCCGACGAGGAGCACCTTCGGGATGCCCGACGAGACGATGCGCTCCACCGACCGCTGGTGCGCAGCGAGGTGCGACTGCCGTGCGGCGTCTCCGACGAGCTGCCGGATCGACAGGGTCGCCAGCTCCGAGGGGACCGACGCCCCGTCGATCACCGTCATGCCGAACTCCTCGGCGGTGCACGGGTGGGTGCAGTCCCTCGCCAGCGACACGGTGCCGACCACGTCGTTGCGCGAGCTGGCGAACTGCGCTGCCATGCCGTTGTAGACCGCCACGCCGAGCCGCTCCCGCTCGCTCACGGCGGTCTCCGGCACGGTCGTGAGGACCAGGGTCGCGCCGTGCGCCTGGACCCTGTCGGCCACGAGCTGCAGCTCGTCGGTCATCAGGTTCTGCGGGCGCGAGACGTCGTAGACGATCGGCTCCTCCCACAGCTCCGGCACCCGGGAGAGCGACAGCCACGTCCGCGCGACGACCACCACCACGTCGACCTTGCGGTTGGCGAGCTGGGCGTCGAGCACCTCCGACCACCCTGCGCAGCGCCGCTCGGCGGGATCACGGCCGTCGGCGCCCGCGAACTCGAAGGGTCCGCACGCTGCGTCGGTGGCGTCGACCAGCGAGACCGGGCCCTCCGTGGTCCAGCCCGACGCCACGGTGCTGCCGAGGGAGTCGCCGATGAGGAGTGCCGTGGTGCTGGCGGGCGGTGGGGGAACCGTCGTGGAGGGAGCGGTGGGTGGAGCGGCGTTGCGCGCCTGGTCGGCGGCGAAGCGGTCGGCATCGGACTCCGTGGCGCCGGCGGTGGCGACGAGGGCGAGGACCGTGCAGGCCACCACGGCGGCGGGGATCCATCGCATCGACCACTGGATGCGGGTGCGCAGCGGCGTCTCGACGAGGTGGAAGCTCGCCACGCTGAGGCCGAGCGTGAGGGCGAGCCGCAGCGTGGTCACCGCAGCGAAGCCCCAGCCGGTGCTGCGCTCGGTGACGGCGGCGAACACCGGCCAGTGCCACAGGTAGATCCCGTACGAGATGCGGCCCAGCCAGCGGAGTGGGGACCACGCGAAGAGGGCGCCGGCACGGCTGCCGGGGAGCACCGAGCCGCTGATCACCACACCCGCGGCGATCGCGGTGAGGAGGTAGCCGCCCCGCGCCGCGAACACGGCGTCGATGCCGCCGACGCAGATCCAGCCGAGCGCTGCGAGCGACACCGCAGTGGCCACGTCCCAGGCGAGCAGGCCCTGCTGCCCGAGCGCGGTGCCGGCGGGATGGGCCGGTCGTGAGCTGCGCTCGTCGTCGGTGCGCCCCTGCCAGCGCCCCCACCGGAACGCCGCCAGGGCGCACCCCAAGAGGATGGCCTGGAGGCGGGTGTCGGTGCGCAGGTAGATCTGGTCGGCCGGCGTGCCGGAGAACGACAGCACGGCGGCGAGCCCGGCCGACAGCACGGTCCCGGCGATCGCGGCGATGCCGATCCTCCGGCGGACCCGTCCCCAGCTGCGGCGCCCGGCACGAGGAGCGTCGACGCCGCGCCCGTGCAGCTTGCGGACCACGGCCACGAGGACTGCGACCAGGAGCGGCCAGAGCACGTAGAACTGCTCTTCGACCGCGAGGCTCCAGGTGTGGGTGAGCGGGGTCGGTGCCGCGAACTGGTCGAAGTAGCCCACCCCGTCGCTGACCTGCACCCAGTTGTTGACGTAGAGGACGGCACTGATCGCGTCGCGGCGGATCCGGTCGAGTGAGGACGGGTCGGCTGCGATCCACGCCCAGAGGCAGCTGACCGCCACCACCAGGAACATCAGCGGGAGCAGCCGCTTGAACCGGCGTCGCCAGAAACCTGCGAGGTCGATCTGCGGCCGGCGGCGCAGCTCGTCGAGCATCAGGGTGGTGATGAGGAACCCCGACAGGGTGAAGAACAGGTCGATGCCGACGTAGCCGCCCTGCGCCCACGTGAATCCGGCGTGGTACAGGACGACGGCCACGGCGGCCACGCCGCGCACGCCGTCGAGCGGCGGTTGGTGCGCGAAGCGGATCGTGGATCGGGACCGGGCGGCCGGGTCGGGAGGGGATCCGACCTCGACGGACGTCACGGTCGCCGGCGTGACCGCCGGAGCGCGTCCGCCGCGAGGACGGAGAACGTGCCGATCGCCGTGGCCTCCCAGGTGAGGGCCGCTGCGCGGTCCCGGGCGCCGTCGGCGAGGCGCGTGCGGAGTGCGTCGTCGGTGAGCACGCGCCGCATCGCGTCGACGAGGTCGTCGTCCCGCTCGGCGAGGATGCCACTCTGGCCCTCGGCGACCGCGTCGCTGTGGCCGGCGATGCGAGTGGCGACTGCGGGCGTCCCGCAGGCGGCGGCCTCCGTGATCGTCATGCCCCAGCCCTCGCGGCTGGACACCGACGCGACCAGCCACGCGCGCCGGTAGAGGTCGATGAGCTCCTCGTCGGAGATCCGCCCGGGGAGCCGCACCCAGTCACCGATGTCGGCTTCGGCGATCTGCTCCTCCAGCCGGTCACGTTCGTAGCCCTCGCCGACGATCACGAGCTCGAGGCCCGGGACGTCCTCGCGGACCTGCTGGGCCAGCCGGATGAGCCGTGGGAAGTCCTTCACCGGGACGAGGCGGCCCACGGCGACCATCAGCGGGTGGGCGGACCGCTCGCCGCCGGGGGAGAACATCGGATCGATGCCGGGCGGCACCACCGTGACCCGGTCGGCCTTGAAGCCGAGGTCGTCGACCAGCTCGCGCTTCGATGACTCGGAGAGCGTGACCACGGGGCTCCGCCGGTAGAACTTCGGCGCGATGCGCTCCTCGAGGGTCACTCCCAGGCGCGCCAGGTTGGGGGGCAGCGTCATGCCCCACATCGGGCCGTGCACGTGGTGCAGCCACACCATCCGGGGTCCCCGGCACCACACCGGTGACATGAACGGCATGCCGTTCCAGATCTCGACGAGGCCGTCGCGGGGGCCCAGGCGGCCCGTGATCTCGGAGGCGACCGACCGGGGGAACACGAGGTAGCGGCCGGCCTTGCGGATCACGGTGTAGCCCGACCGCACCCGTCGCTCGGGACGGCCCGGCGCGAAGGACGTGCGCATCGTCACCTGCAGACCGGCCTGCGACCAGATCGACGCGACGTTGTGCGCGTGCAGCTCGGAACCGCCGGCCTCGACGTCGTCGAGGTCGCGCCACGCCAGCATGTGGACGTGCGCGATGCCTGCCTCTGCGGCGAGGTCTCCGAGCGCCTTCAGCGTCGGCTCCGAGGCGGTCGGCTCGGTCATCGGGGGTTCTCCGTGGGGGGCGGGGGAGCGGTCCTATGCTATTCGGCGCCGTGGTCGAGCACCGGTATGGGCCGGGTCCCGCGGCGGGAGATCTCGTGAAGCTGACCGGTGAACGTCCGATCGAGGGCCAGACGCCTGATTCCCTGCTGGCCCTGCACGCGGCCGGCTACCGGGAGGTGCGCGAGCGCATCGCCGGCGGCCGGTTCCTCGACCTCGGCTGCGGGCTCGGCGACGGCACCGCGTCGTTCGCCGGCGAGGGCCGTTCGCTCGTCGGGGTCGACTACGACCCGGCCACCGCAGCGGAGGCACGACAGGCCCACCGGGACGTCGACCTCGTGACGGCGTGCTCGGACGGCAGCTCGCTCGGCCTCCGGGCCGACCAGTTCGACTGGGTGTGCTCGTCGCACCTCATCGAGCACTTCGTGGACCCGACGCCCCACGTGCAGGAGGTGGCCCGGGTCCTCTCGCCGACCGGCACCGCGTTCTTCATCACCCCGAACGCGCCGGCCGACTTCGAGAACCCGTACCACGTGCACCTCTTCGAGGCCGACGACCTGCGCGAGATGCTCGAGGGCTCGTTCGCCGAGGTGGAGGTGATCGGCCTCGACGCGACCCCGCTGGTGAAGGCCGACTTCGAGAAGCGGCGTGCCCTCGCCAACCGGCTGCTCAAGATCGATCGGTTCGGCCTGCGCCACAAGCTGCCCCGCTCGTGGTTCGTGGCGCTCCACGCCTTCGGGCGGCGGGTCGCCTACCGGTTCCTGGTGAAGGACCAGACCCAGGGCCAGTCGGGCATCACCGACGAGGAGTTCTTCCTCACCGACCAGATCGACGACAGCACCCTCGTGCTGTTCGCCACCGCCTCGAAGCCCCTGCGCTGACGTCGCCCCTGGGGGCCATCGCGGTCGGGACGCGAAGGACCTCCCCGGGGCCGAAGGGGGGTCGGTCCCGGGGAGGTCCTGAAGCGGAACGGGCCGGTCAGCCCGAGGTGTCGAGCCGGCTCACTCGATGATCTGCTCGCCGCGGTGGCTGGCGGCGTGGGCGAACCCGGCGATCGAGGCGATGAGGAGGACGGCTGCCACGAGCCAGCAGACGAGGGCGGCCTGGTCGGCCTTCTCGCCGAACGTGCTGAACCCGAAGCTCGTCAGCAGCAGGCCTCGCAGGGTCTCGCCCCGGAAGAGCGACTCGACCTTGCCCTCGAGCTCGGCGGCCTCGTCGGCCAGCTGCTCGGCGTTCGGAGCGTTCGCCTCAGCAGCCTCCGTCGCCGCGGCGCGGGCCTGCCGTGACTCGCCGCTCGTCTGCGAGTAGGTCTTCCCGCCGTTGATCTCGGCGAGGTGCAACCCGATGTACTCGTTGGCGTAGCACTCGGCTTGCTTGCCCGTCTCGAGCGGCTGGCCCGCGTTCTCGACGAGGCATTCGGCCTCGCGCTCCTCGGGCGACAGGGCTTCCTCGGGTGTGAAGACGATCTGCTGCTGCTGCATCTGCTCCCGGACGTAGTCGTGCGCGAAGTTGGCGTTGGCCTTCAGCACGAAGCCCAGCACGGCGAGCAGCACCGCCAGAGCGGCACCCCCTACGGAGAAGAAGAGGTCGAGCGTTCTGCGTTTCACGGTTCCTCCTGTTGTGGTGGGTCCGCTCCGGGCAGGTTCCGGCCGGCACCCTGACGACAGTCTCCGGGATCTACCCAGGAACCGGAAGGGTCAGAGGTCCCGGGTACCGCAGGACGGCTGACCTCGGCGGCAGGGTCGTTCAGCCTCGCGGCAGCCGAGCTCGCGCCGCTTCCACCAGCGCCGCGAACAACCGGGCGTCGGAGCGGAACGTCTCCTCGGGGTGCCACTGCACGGCGACCAGCCAGTGGTCGGCCGCAGCGGGATCGTCGTACTCGAGGCCTTCGACGGTCCCGTCGGAGGTCCGTGCCGACACGCGGAGCCCCGGCGCGACGCGGTCGACCGCCTGGTGGTGGTGGCACCGCCCGTCGGCGGAGGGGCCGAGCACCGACGAGAGCAGCGTCCCGTCCTCCACCAGGTAGGTGTTGTCGCTGCCGCCACCACCGTCGGGGATGCCATGGGCGAGGAGGCCCTCGCGGCCGGTGATGTGCTGGTCCATGGTCCCGCCCAGCTCCACGTTCACCAGCTGCATGCCGCGGCAGATGGCGAGCACCGGCGTGCCGGAGCGGCGGCAGGCCTCGAAGAGGGCGGCCTCGAAGCCGTCCTGGAGCTGGCTGATGCCGTAGGTCTCCGGCGCCGGTTCCTGCCCGTAGCGAGCCGGGTCCACGTCGGGTCCGCCGGTCAGGATCAGCCCAGACAGCCGGGCGACGATCTCGTCTGCCGCCTCGTCGTCGACCTCCTCGGGAGCCAGCGCCACGGCGTAGCCGCCCACCGATCCGACGGCGTCGAGGTAGGCGCTCTGGATGGCGAGCGTCTCGTCCAGCCGGAACATCTTCCCGGCCCGGAACCGCTGTGCGCTGACCCCGATCAACGGCCTGGTCATGGATCCCTCCGAGGCGTGCGGCTCACAGCTGCTCGAAGCCTCGGCGCAGCTCCCAGTCGGTCACCACCCGGTTGAACGCGTCCCACTCCGCCTCGGCGAGGTGGAGCAGGTGGCCCACCACGTCCTCGCCGAACGCGTCACGGGCCTTCTCCGACGAGCGGAACAGGTCGATCGCGTCCACGAGCGTGTGGGGGATGCGGGGCAGGTCCGCCTCGTACCCGTTGCCGAGGTAGGGCTCGGGTGGCTCGATCCGGTTCTCGATCCCGTGCAAGCCGCCCGCGATCGTGGCGGCGAGCGCCAGGTACGGGTTGCAGTCCGCGCCCGGGATGCGGCTCTCCACCCGCTTGCCCTGCCCGTGGCCGACCACCCGGAAGCCGAGCGTGCGGTTGTCGGGGCCCCAGCCGACCGCTGTCGGCGCCCACGAACCCGGCTGGTAGCGCTTGTAGCTGTTGACGTAGGGCGCCCAGCACCACGACAGCTCGGCCGCGGTCTCCAGCAGCCCGCCGAGCCACCACCGGAACGTGTCCGAGGGGCTGCCGTCCTCCTGGTCCTCCATCAGCGAGCGGCCCGACTCGACGTCCCACACCGAGCTGTGGATGTGGCAGGACGACCCGGAGTCGTCCATCGTCGGCTTCGCCATGAACGTGAGGGCGGCGCCGCGCAGCGCTGCGATCTCCTTCGCCCCGTTCTTGTAGATCGCGTGGTGGTCGGCGCAGGCCAGCGCCTCGGCGTAGCGGATGTTCAGCTCGTGCTGGCCCCGTCCCGCCTCGCCCTTCGAGTACTCCACGGGGAGGCCCGCCGCCGCCATCTGGTTGCGCAGCTCGCGGACCAACCACTCGTCCTTCGAGGTGTGGAGGATGTGGTAGTCGATGATGTAGTCCGACGAGGGGGCGAGCCCGGCGAAGCGCTTCTCCGTGGCCTCCGCCATCGACTCCCGGTAGAGGTAGAACTCCAGCTCGGTGCCACACCGGATCTCGAGGCCCAGCTCCGCGGCCCGCTCGATCTGCCGCTGCAGGATCCGGCGGGGCGAGACCTCGACCGGCGAGCCGTCGGGCTCGAAGAGGTCGCCCAGCACCATCGCGGTCGCGGGGAGCCACGGCACCGGCCGCAGCGTGCTGAGGTCCGGCCGGCACGCCATGTCGCCGTAGCCGAGGTCCCAGTTGGCGAACTTGAACCCCTCGAGCACGGTCATGTCGACGTCCACGGCGAGCAGGTAGTTGCACATCTCGACCGCGCCGCCGTTGTGGCGGAGCTCGTCGAGGAAGAACTCGCCCACCACGCGCTTGCCCACGAACCGGCCCTGGAGGTCGGGGCAGACGACGAGGACGGTGTCGATCGCACCGCTGCGCACCGCGTCGGCCAGCTCCTCCACCGCCATCGGGGCGGGCGGACGCCCTTGTCCCTCGACGGTGCTCATGACCGTTCCGGGGTGGTGTAGGTCGAGGTGATGCCGCCGTCGATGATGAGCGACTGGCCCGTCATGTAGCTCGACTCGTCGGATGCGAGGAACAGGGCTCCGTTCACCATCTCCTCGGCCTCCCCGAAGCGGCCCATCGGGATGTGGACCAGGCGCCGCTGGCGCTTCGCATCGTCGGAGAGGAACTTGGCGAGGAGCGGCGTGAGGACCGGGCCCGGGCACAGCGCGTTGGCCCGGACGCCCTCGAGCGCGTGGATGGCGGCGATCTCCCGGGTCATCGCGAGCACAGCGCCCTTCGAGGACGTGTAGGCGATCTGCGGGGTGGCGGCGCCCATGTGGGCCACGAAGCTCGCCACGTTGATGATCGAGCCGCCGCCGGAGTCGCGCATGGCGGGGATGCCGTGCTTGCAGCAGAGGAAGACGCCCTTCACGTTCACGTCGAACGTGAGGTCCCAGGTGTCGAGCGGGGTGGCCTCGGGCGTGTCGTCGTCGCCGGGAGAGATGCCCGCGTTGTTGTAGAGCACGTGGAGGCCGCCGAACTGGTCCACGGCGGTCGCCACCATGGCCTCCACCTGGGCCGCGTCACGGACGTCGGTGGGCGCGGCGACGGCTCGGTGGCCGCCGGCCGTCAGCTCGGCGCACAGCTCGTCGACCGCGGCCTTGTCCACGTCGGCGAGCACCACGGCGGAGCCCTCCTCGGCGAAGCGGCGGGCGGCGAGCAGGCCCATGCCGTTGGCGGCGCCCGTGATGATCGACACCTTGCCGTCGAGCCGGCCCATCTGGTCCTCCCTCTCTGCAGCCGTCGGCGATCCGTCCGGCCGCCGGGCCGGCCACGAGCGTAGAGCGACCGAGACCGGGGAGGATCCGAATGGGACGGTTACGCTGCCCGCTCGATGAGCGCATTCCCCTCGGAGCTGGTGGTCGCCGGCGAGAAGGTCCCCGCAGCCGACGGCAGCACCCTCGAGGTGGAGGACCCCTCCACCGCCGGCTCGATCGGCTCGGTCGCCAGCGCCGGAGCCGCCGACGTCGACCGAGCGGTGGCTGCGGCCCTCGACGAGTTCGAGCGGGGGAGCTGGCGACGTACCTCCGCCACCGAGCGGGGGAAGGTGCTGCTCGCCGTCAGCCGGCTGCTCCGTGAACGGGCCGAGGAGCTCGCTCAGGCCGAGGCGCGGTCGGCGGGCCATCCGATCGGGAACGCCCGGTGGGAGGCCAACACGGCGGCCGACGTGTTCGAGTACTTCGGCGGCGCAGCGAACAAGCACCTGGGGATGACCGTGCCTGTCCCCGACGGCGGCCTCGACGTGGTCCTGCGCGAGCCGGTCGGCCCCTGCGCGCTGATCGTGCCGTGGAACTTCCCGTTGCTGATCACCACGTGGAAGGCGGCGCCCGCGCTGGCGTGCGGCAACCCGATCGTGATCAAGCCCGCCTCGCTCACGCCGGTGACGGCGCTGATGCTCGCGGACATCCTGGTGGAGGCCGGCGTGCCCGCCGGAGCGGTGTCGGTGCTCCCCGGGCCGGGCCGCGTGATCGGCGACCTCCTCGCTGCCGATCCACGCATCGCGAAGATCAGCTTCACGGGTGAGACCACGACCGGCGCCCAGATCCTCCGCCGCAGCTCCGACAACATCACCCGCGTGTCGCTCGAACTGGGCGGCAAGTCGGCGTGCATCGTGTTCGACGACGCGGACGTCGAGGCGGCCGCCGCTGCCGCTCCGCTGTCGGTCTTCGACAACACCGGACAGGACTGCTGCGCCCGCAGCCGGTTCCTGGTGCAGCGGTCCGTGTACGACGACTTCGTCGCCGCGTTCGCCGCCCACACATCGAAGCTGGTCGTGGGCGAGCCGATGGACGAGGCCACGCAGCTGGGCCCGATGATCTCCGAGGGACAGCGCCAGGTCGCGCTCGACTACCTCGAGATCGGCGTCGCCGAGGGAGCCGAGCTGGTCACGGGTGGTGCGGTGCCCGACGGGCCGGGCTGGTACATGGAGCCGGCGGTGCTCGCCGGTGTCGACAACTCGTCCAGGGTCGCCCAGGAGGAGATCTTCGGGCCGGTCGCGTGCGTGATCCCCTTCGACGACGAGGAGGAGGCCGTCCGCCTGGCGAACGACAGCCCCTACGGCCTGTCCGGCTCGCTCTGGACCCGCGACGTGGGTCGGGCCATCCGGGTCGCCAAGGAGGTCCGGACCGGCGTGCTCTCGGTCAACTCCCCCCGGTCGGTGCGCACCGAGGCGCCGTTCGGCGGCTTCAAGCGGTCCGGCCTCGGACGGGAGCTGGGGCCGGCGGCCATGGACCACTACACCGAGATGAAGAACGTCTTCTTCTCGGACCAGTGAGCGACGGCTGGCTCCGGGGGTGATCGAGGTGCAGATCGGCGAGGGCGTCGAGGGCGGCGGCGTGGCCGCAGCCCGGGTGAACACGGTGCTGGGTGAGCGCAACGGCCCGGTGGGCGCGGCGTGGGTGGCGGCGCTGGCGCGACCTGCGCAGGGCCACGCCCCGTTCGTGGTGGCTGCCCGGCCGGGTCTGATGGTGAAGCCGCCGACCCTGTTCGTGAACACCTCGACGCTCGCCTCGGAGGAGCACGCGGCGCTCACGTGGGGAGCGGCGCAGGCCGGGGTGGCCGCCGGGGTGCTCGAGTGCGTCGCCACCGGCGTGGTGCCGGCCGAGGTGGCCGACCAGGCGGTGCTGATCGCCGCGGTGTGGGTCGACCCAGGAGCGACCGCTGCGCACCAGGACGCCATCTTCGCCAACAACCGCGTCGCCGCGATCCAGGCCCTGACCAGCGGCGCAGCCGGGCGCCCGACCGCCGCCGAGGTCGTGATCGACATCGAGGACGGCGGGGCGTTCTTCAACCCCTTCTACCAACCGTGACCGGAGCGGGCGCGGTGGGCGGGGGACCGCGGAGAGGTTTGGTCCGGCCTCCCCGTGTGGAGCAACATGTCGCCGTGATCGCTCGACGTCCTCGTACCGTCACCGTCGCCATCTCGCTGGCCGTCGCGGCCGTGCTCGGCGCCTGCTCCACCCCGGATCCGAACCCTCCGGTGAAGATCACGGGCGACCCCTCCGCCGCGATGCCGAGCCAGGCACCGACCACCACGGAGGAGACGACCACCACGACGACCACCCTGTACTACGCGCAGGGTGGCACCGGCGCAGGTGAGGAGACGGACGGCGAGACCCCCACCTCTGGCGGCTCGACCGACGACGGCTCCACCGACGGTGGCAGCACCGGCACCGGCAGCTCCGACGCCGACGAGCCGACGAGCAACGACGGCACGAGCGGCACCGGCGCCACCGGCGGGTCCGGGACCAGCGGCAGCTCCGGCGCTGTCAGCGGGTCACAGGGCTCGGGCTCGAACGCTCCGTGAGGTCCCGGGCGGCGTGAGCGACCGTCTGGTCGGCCGTCCGCTGATCGAAGCCCCCGCAGGCCCGCCCTACCAGAGCCACGAACTGCACCCGGGCGTCTTCACGCGCCGGCAGTGCGAGCGGATCATCGCCCTCGGGTCGCGGCTCGCGGCGGAGGAGGCCACGCTCGAGGGGATCGACGGCGAGGAGGTGGCCGACACCTCGGTGCGCGAGTCGCGTACCGCGTGGATCGCCCCCGACGACGAGACCTGGTGGATCTACGAGAAGCTCGCCTACGTGGCCGAGCGGGCCAACCGTCGCTACGGGTTCGAGCTGAGCGGGTTCGGTGAGGACCTGCAGTTCACCTCGTACGACCGCCCCGGAGCGTTCTACTCCTGGCACCAGGACGGCCTCGACGGCGGCGTGGCCAACCGCAAGCTGTCCCTCGTCGTGCAGCTGTCCGACCCGGCCGACTACTCGGGCGGCGAGCTGCAGTTCTTCGACGTGGTCGAGGACCTCGTCGATGCAGACCTCGACGAGGTGCAGGAGGCCACCGCACGCCAGGGCACGGTGATCGCCTTCCCGAGCTTCGAGTACCACCGGGTCCTCCCACTGCGGGGCGGCGAGCGCCACTCGCTGGTCGCCTGGGTCAGCGGTCCCCGCTTCCGCTGAGCCGACCGGCCGGTCGGCCGACTCGAGGTGCGGAGAGCACGACCCACGAATCGAAGCTCAACCGCGGCGCCGGGCGCGTCGATGTGGAACCGTGGCCGACGTACCGACCTCCTGCAGCGTGTCCCTGGTCTCGCCTCGCCGCTTCGGTGCAGCGCTCGTCGCTGCCCGGACCGCGGAGGGAGCTCCGCTCTCGGCGATGTCCCGGCGGTGCGACGGCTGGTGGCGGCCCGACGAGCTGGCTGCGTTCGAGACCGGCACGGCGCAGCTCGACGACTCGGCGGTGCTCGCCGTGGCCCGCCTCTACCACCTGAAGGGCAGCCCCGTGCCGAGTGGCGATGCAGCCGAGCTGCTCCTCGACCGCTCGACCGCGCCCGACGTCGACTTCAGCGTTGCCCGCACGCCCGAGCGCTCACCGGAGGCAGTCGCCCCCCGGCTCCTCGCCCTCGCCGGCATCCTCGGGGTGGACCTCGTGGGTCCCGACAGCCTGGCGGTGCTCGCCGAGGCGTTCGGCACGACCGCCGAGCACATCCGCAGCGCCTTGGTGCAGGTCGGCGACGACGACGTGGCAACCGCGTCCGGATCGCTGGGAGGGCGGGTCGTGGTCCCGGTCACCGGGATCCTCGTGACCTACACCTCGGCAGGGTCCGTCGTGCTCAGCCGTCCGGTGGGCCGCCGCGGCCGCCGCACCCATCGTCGACCCGGCGCCGCTCCGCTCCGCAGCCTGGTCGTCGACGCCCTCGTCGGCTCCTGACCGTCCGCGTCAGCGGACCTGGTCGAGCACGAAGGAGAGCACCTGCGACGACGCCTGGGCGGGCCAGCCGTGTGCGCCCAGGTTCGCGACCGTGCCCGAGACCGTCACCTGCTCGCTGCAGTCGATGTAGGTGGTGCGTGAGACGCCCGAGGGGTCGACCTCGGCCTGCGGGTGCGGCGAACACCCTGCGAGCTGGGCCCAGCGGCCGAGCGCCTCGTCGACGGACGCCGGGCGGTAGTCCCGGTCCACGCCCTCTGGCTTCGAGGCGGCGAGCGGACCGAAGCCCCCTTCCGGCGGGAGCACCCGGTCACCGGCGCTGGCCAGGACGAACAGCGGGCTGGGCTCCGGCATCGAGCAGGTGGGCGGTAGGTAGGTGCCGGCGACCATCACGGTTGCGGCCAGCCGGTCGTTGCGGCGGCACGCCAGCACCCCGGCCATGTGGGCGCCCGTACCGAGGCCGACCGCGCTGACCCGGTCCGGGTCGAGGCAGAGCATCGTCGAGAGCTCGTCGAGCATCGCCGACACGAACTGCACGTCGTCGGGACGGTCGACGGTCTCGGTGATGTTCCAGGCGCGGGCGTCGGAGGCAGGTTCAGGGGTCACCACCACGACCCCGGCTGCGGAGGCGAGCGTCTCGATGCCGGTGGCGGCGGCCGTGGCGTCGGCGGTGGCGCCGGTGTCGCCCAAGAGGATCAGGGTGGGCAGGGGAGAGCGGTCGTCGGCGTCCGGCGGGACCAGCACGCGCGACGTCCGAGGCCCGCTGCGCTGTTGCATGTCGACCATCGACGCCGAGCCCACGGGCAGCTTCGGCGCCGCGTCGCAACCGGCCCGCTCGTCCATCCGGTCGGCGGCAGGCGCTCCCTCTGCGAGCGTGGGGCGCAGGCCTCCGTCGTGGGTGACCACGGCCGTGAGCCCTGCGACCACGGCGAGCGCCAAGAGCGGGCCCACCGCGGTGCTGCGCCTCCACCAGTTGCGGCGGCCTCGACCTCGGCCGTCCCGTTCCTCCCGCGCTTCGGGGGGGGCCGTTCCGAAGGTGTTCGGCTCGGGCCGGGGCTGGGCCGCGGCGGGTTCCGGCTGCTGCGGAGCGTCGATGGGCGCCGGGGCTTCGGAGGGCGGCGACGCCGGCTCGACCGGCGGAGCAGGTTCGACCGTCGGGGCGCCGGGTGGGGGACCGGCGGAGGCGGACGGCAGCGGCTGCACCTCGATGAGCCGTGCGACCTCGTCGACTGGACGACGACACAGCGCAGCGACCGCGTCAGTCGAGTACCCGCAACCGTCGTGGAGGAGCAGCGCCGCCCGACCGGCAGGCGACGCGCGGCGGAGGTGTTCGATGAGCTCGCGGCGACCGAAGCGTCCCACCTCCTCGTCGGGAGCTTGGTCCAGCACCTCAGGCGGGGCTGCGACCGCCGCCTCGGCGAGGTGCGACGCGAGCCAGGGCAGCGGCTCCATCCGCACCGATTCGGGCTGCGCGGAGAACCAGCTGGCGGCTGACGACACCAACGTGGCCGCGACCGGCTGCTCTCCCAGCAGCGCCCACGCCATCCGGTCCGCGTGGCGCCGGACCACATCCGGGTCACGCGGGTCCACGACGGCTGGGCTCACGCGGGCGAGTCTACGGAGCCGGGTCCGGTGGCAGGTCGGCACCGGTGGCGTGTGGAACGATCGGGGGATGGCCGATCGGGAACAGGCGGGTGGACAGCCGCCGCGGCAGTGGCACGTGCCCGCCCCAGCGGAGGGCCAGGTGGCCGCGCCCGCCGGCGCCACCGCTGCGTCGGGTTCGAGCCCAGCGGCACCGCGGCCCGGGCGCACCGTCGTGGAGCCCCAACCCGCTGCGAGTGCACGCCAGGCCGGCGCACGGTCCCCCGAGGCGGCGCCCGCGGCTCGACCCGCTGCAGGTCGTGCCGCGCCGGAGCCGTCGGGCAGGGATCGGGCACGTCGAGGTGTCCCGGGGCGCCGAGCTCGCCGTGCGCTCCGACCGAAGCTCCGTTGGTTCACGCTCTACCTGCCGCTCCTCCTGCTCCTCCTCGTGCTCGTCGCCGTCGTGTGGGCGTGGCGGAAGGTGGAGGGGCTGGAACGCCTCGACCTGGGTGACGCGCTCTCGGCGCCCACCGGAGAGGCCCGCAACTACCTCGTCGTCGGTTCGGACTCTCGCGAAGGCATCACCGAGGACACGCCCAACGTCGGTGCGATCGGGACGGACGTCACCGGGCGCCGCAGCGACACGCTGATCGTGCTGCGGACCCAGCCGGGCGCTGCGACGATGATGTCGATCCCCCGCGACCTGTGGGTCACGAACGCTGCAACCGGGCAGGCCGGTCGGGTGAACGCCGCGTACAACGCGGGGCCGCCCAACCTGGTCCGCACCATCACGTCCTCGCTCGGCATCCCCATCCACCACTACGTCGAGGTCGACTTCGTCAGCTTCGCGGGGATGGTCGACGCGATGGGAGGGGTCACGATCGACTTCCCCCACCCGGCCACCGACAGGGGCTCCGGCCTCGACATCCCCGAGGCCGGTCCCCAGCGGCTCGACGGGACGATGGCCCTCGCGTACGTCCGCTCTCGCCACTACACGGAGATCGTCGACGGCCAGCCACGGCAGGACCCCACCGCCGACCTCGGTCGCCAGCAGCGGCAGCAGACCTTCATCCGCACGGTCCTCCGCGAGGTGGGCGAGACGCGGAACCCCGTCACGGGGGTGCGCCTCGTGAACGCAGCCGCGGGTGGCGTCCGGGTGGACGACCAGCTGGGCGTCGGTGACGTGTGGACGCTGGCCCGTCGCCTCTCGGGGTCGGAGCCCGAATCGCTGGTCCTGCCGACCGTCGGCGCCCGGAAGGGGGGCGCCGCCGTGCTCCTCCTGAAGGAGGCCGAGGCGCAGCCGGTGCTGGCGCGGTTCCGAGACGACGGGTGAGGCCGGTAGCCTCGGCGCCCATGGCCACACCTGCCCCGCCCGCCGACGGATCGGCTCCCCAGCAGCGCAAGTTCTCCGAGCCGTTCGAGATGGCGATCGACCCGGAGAAGACCTACCAGGCGACGATCAGCACGTCGATGGGCGACATGGTCGCGTACCTGCACCCGCAGCGTGCCCCGAAGACCGTGAACAACTTCGTCAACCTGGCGCGCCACCACTACTTCGACGGTCTGACGTTCCACCGGATCATCTCCGGGTTCGTGATCCAGGGCGGCTGCCCCGAGGGCAGCGGTCGCGGCGGTCCGGGCTACCGCTTCGAGGACGAGCTGCCCGAGCCCGGGAAGTACGAGATCGGCTCGCTCGCCATGGCGAACGCCGGGCCGAACACGAACGGCAGCCAGTTCTTCGTGATCTCCGGTCCGAACGGCACCAGCCTCCCGCCGAACTACTCGCTCTTCGGCAAGGTCATCGACGGGCTCGATGTGCTCGACCGCATCGAGAAGGTCCGCACGGGCCCCGGTGATCGCCCGGTCGAGGACGTGACGATCAACTCCGTCACCATCGTCGAGAGCTGACCACTTGCGCCTCGGTCGGATCGGGGCAGCGGTCGGCGCGGGTGTGGTCGTTGCCGGGGCTGTGGCGGCACAGCGCCGCCGCGCCGCTGGTTCCCGGCGGCGAGCGGTCACTCGGGTGGACCGGGCGTCGAGGTCGGCCGAGCTCGCCAAGCTGAGCACCAAGGCGTCGGCCGGCTACGTGGGCTTCGCCGCGAAGAGCCGCTTCGCTGACGAGGCGCGAAAGGCCGAGCTCCGCTCCGAGTTCGAGCTGCGGACCGCCGAACAGGTGGCAGAGGCGCTCGGCCACATGAAGGGCGCCGTCATGAAGCTGGGCCAGATGGCCAGCTACCTGGACCAGGGCCTTCCGGAGCCGGTCCGCGAGACGCTCGCCCAGCTCCAGACCGATGCGCCGCCGATGTCGGCCGAGCTCGCGGAGGACATGGTCCGCCAGGAGCTCGGAGCGCCGCCGCAGGAGCTCTTCGCCGAGTGGGAGCCGTCGCCCATGGCGGCCGCCTCGATCGGGCAGGTCCACCGGGCGGTCACCCACGACGGCCGGGAAGTAGCAGTGAAGGTGCAGTATCCCGGCGTCGAGGAGGCGATCCGCGCCGACCTCGACAACAGCGACCTGCTGTTCGGGATGATGGGGATGCTCTTCCCCGGGCTCGACCCGAAGCCCATCGTGGCCGAGCTGCGCGAGCGGCTGCTCGAGGAGCTGGACTACACGATCGAGGCGACGAACCAGCGCCTGTTCGCCGAGCAGTACCGGGGCCACCCCACGATCCACGTGCCCGAGGTGCTCCCCGAGCTGTCCTCGGCGCGGGTGCTCACCACCGAGCTGGCGCACGGCGCGACGTGGTCGGAGCTGCTCGGGTGGTCGCAGGAGGAGCGGAACCTCGCCGCGGAGACGATCTACCGGTTCGCGTTCGGTGGCATCTACCGGTTCGGCGCCTTCAACGGGGACCCCCACCCTGGGAACTACCTGTTCCGGCCCGGCGGCCACGTGACGTTCCTGGACTACGGCCTGTGCAAGATCTTCACCCCCGACGAGGTCGGGCTCTTCGAGGGCCTCATCACCAGCCTGGTGATCGACGATGACGTCGAGGCGTTCATCCGTCAGACGGAGGAGATCGGGTTCGTGAAGGGCGCCGAGCGCTTCGGCAAGGACGCGCTCATCGAGTACTTCCGACACTTCTACGAGTTCGTGATGACCGATGAGGTGCGGACCATCACGCCGGAGTACGCCTCGGAGTCCATCAGGCGGTTCTTCGACCTGACCGGCCCGCACGCCGACATCATCCGCTCCGCCAACCTGCCGCCCTCGATGGTGATCATCCAGCGGATCAACCTGGGGCTCTTCGCGTTGCTCGGAGAGCTGCGCGCCACGGCGAACTGGCGGCGCATCGCCGAGGAGATCTGGCCCTTCGCCGACGGCGCTCCGTCGACGCCGATGGGCGAGGCGATCGCCGAATGGGAGCGCGTACGCTCCGTGACCCAAGGGAGGTCCTGATGCCCGTCGACCCGCAGCTCCAGCTCGTCCTCGACATGATCAACGCCCAGCCCGCGGAGACGTGGACGAAGGAGCGTGCGCCCGACTTCCGTCAGGTCTTCGACTCGCTGGTCACCCAACTGGGGGAAGGCCCGGCCCACGTGTCGGCCGAGGACCGCACCGTCCCCGGGCCCGGCGGCGACATCCCGATCCGGGTCTACCGGCCCGAGGGCCCCGACGGTGTGGGGGAGGGCCCCGACCGGCCGGGGGTCTGCGTCTACTACCACGGTGGCGGCTTCGTGATCGGGAGCATCGCCACCCACGACCGCGACTGCCGGATGCTGGCCGACCAGGGCCGCTGCATCGTCGTGTCGGTCGACTACCGCCTGGCGCCGGAGCACCCGTTCCCCGCTGCGCCCGACGACTGCTACGCCGCCCTCGAGTGGGTCGCAGCGAACGCGTCGGACCTGGGCGGCGACCCGGCGCGCCTCGCGGTCGCCGGCGACTCCGCAGGAGGGAACCTGGCAGCGGTCACCGCGCTCCGAGCCCGGGATCGCTCCGGACCGGACCTCGCGTTCCAGCTGCTCGTGTATCCGGTGGTCGACCTCACGCCGTCCCTCGAGGACCCGAAGTACCCGTCGATGACGGAGAACGCCGAGGGCTACTTCCTGACCCTCGCCGACATGGCGTTCTTCGCCGACTGCTACGTGCCCGACGAGGCGGTGCGCCCCGACCCGTCCGCCTCGCCGCTCCTCGCGAACACGCTCGAGGGTCTGCCACCCGCTCTTGTGCTCACCTGCGAGTTCGACCCGCTGCGTGACCAGGGCGAGGCGTACGCGAAGGCGCTGGCCGACGCCGGCGTCGCCGTCACGCTCAACCGCTACGACGGTGCGATCCACGGCGTGATGGGCATGGCGATGATCACCGAGATCGGCGGCAGGTTCATCAGCGAGGCCGCGCAGGCCCTCGCTCTGGTGCTCGGTTCCGGCTGAGCCGCGCGCGGTGACCCCCGAGGACCTGTCGTCCGCAGCGGCGATCGCCCTGGCGGTCGCCTTCGCCTGGGCAGCGGTTGCGAAGCTCGTGACGCGGGACGCCACGTCGCGGTCGTTCGCCGAGCTCGGTCTGGTCGCGCCCGCCGTGCTCGTGCCGGTGGTCGCCGTGCTCGAGCTCGCGACGGCCGGACTGCTGGTGGGCGTGCCGGTGGTCGGTGCGGTGATCGCGATCTTCCTCCTGATCGCCTTCACCGTGGTGCTGGTGCGAGCCATCCGGGACGGGCTCGTGGTGTCCTGCGCCTGTTTCGGCGGCACCGCCGAGCAGGAGGTGTCTCCGGTGGACGTCGCCCGGAACGCCGGGCTGCTGCTGCTCTGCCAGGTGGCGCTCTTCGCGCCGACTCCCGCTCGGCCGACCCTGGCCTCCGCCGCGCTCATCGCCGGGGTGGTGCTGGTGGGGGCGCTGTCGCTGCGCTCGGCCCGCCGTCGCCTCCGCCCGCTCTGACCCCCCCCTTCTCCGGGAGGACTCGGCCGTCAGCTTGGGGCAGGCGGCGCGGCTTGCACGCCCTCAGGCGGCGAGGTGGTGGGCCCGGGTGCGGGCGCGGCGGGCTTGGTGGCG
>JBIQID010000229.1:0-1777 GCA_044508215.1 Actinomycetota bacterium
TCGCGCCCCGACTACCGGGTGGACGTCCGGTCCGAGCTCACCGAGCGGGCGTCGACGTGGATCGGCGATCCCTACATCCGCGGGATCCTCGAGCGGGACGTACTCGACGTGTACGAGTCCGTCGTCGGCTGAGCCCGGCGGTAGCTTCCGGCCGGGTCGAGAGGCTCAGGGCTCGTCGGGCGGGTCTCCCAGGTGGTCCTGGTGGCGCCAGTACGCCACGAGCGAGACCTGCTCGCGGGTGAGCCCGAGCTCGTGGCGCACGTACTTGCGCACCGCGGTCATCGCCCGGCTCTCGGCGCCGCCCCACACGTAGGTGTGCTCGCCCGGCAGCGTGATCGTCCGCGCCGCATCGCCGAGGAGGGTGGTCGTTCCCGCGGTTCGCCCCTCGCGGTGGAACCAGTGCACGGTCGCCCCCGGGTGATCAGGCAGCGGAGGCGCCGTCTCGGGGGTGTCGGCCTCGGCCAGCACCACGATGGGCACGTCGCTCGGAAGCGACTCGAGGATCACCGCCACCGCCGGCAGCCCGGTCTCGTCCGCGGCGAGCAGGTAGCCGTCGGTGCCAGGCGGTGGCTCGAACGCCGTGCGGGGTCCCCACAGAGCGGCCGGCGCGCCGACCTCGACCTTCTCGAACCAGTTGCCCGCCGGGCCGGCGCCCTCGTGGATCACCGCCCAGACGTCGATCTCGCGTGCCTCGGGCCGCCAGCGTCGCAGCGTGTAGTACGCCCCGACCGGACGGTCCTCCTCCGGCATCTCGGGGACCGCTTCCCAGCGGAAGTCGGCGTCGATCGTGAGCTCCGCTCGGCCCGGAGGTGGCAGCAGCACGAAGAGGAACGTGTCGGGCCCGGCCGGCTCGAACGTGGCCAGGTCGTCGCCCGAGAAGGTCACCTGGCGCAGCGTGGGGGTCACCTCGGTGACGGCGACGACCTCCGTGATGAACGTCCTGAAGCCACTGGTGCCGGCGAGGAGCTTCTCGGCCGAGGTCATCCCCTCCTCGCCGGACTCCTCTCGCGCCCGGAGGACCATGCCCAACACCGCGATCAGCAGCTGGTCGGCGACCGCGACGCGCTCGGGGAAGTCGACCCGCACCTGGTGCTCCCCGTCGGGGTCGACGAGCACGAAGTCGGCGCCCCCGGCGTCGAGCGACGTGATCCGAGCCTCGGTGGCGTCGCGGTGCCCGCCGAGGATCCTGCCGACGAGCAGCACCGAGTCGGCGTACTCCCGGTTCACGGTCTCGACCATCTCGGCTCGGTGCTCGGCGATGACCTCGTCGACGGTCGCGGTCGGTTCAGCTGACATGTGGGACCTCCGGGTCCGGGAAGGGCAGGACGGAGCCCTCGCCGCGCGGTCGAGCACCACGGGTGGGGACGGGGACCACCAGCGGGGTGCCGGTGAGGGGATCGGGGACGACGTGGGCGTCGAGCCCGAGGACCTGTGTGACGACATCGGGCGTGATCACCTTCTCGGGTGGGCCCTCCGCCACGATGCATCCGCCACGCATCGCCACGAGGTGGTGGGCGTACCGGCAGGCGAGGTTCAGGTCGTGGAGCACCATCACGACCGTGCAGCCGCGCTCCTCGTTGAGGTCGGCGAGCAGGTCGAGCACCTCCAGCTGGTGCGCCAGGTCGAGGAACGTGGTGGGCTCGTCGAGCAGCAGCACCTCGGTCTCCTGGGCGATGGCCATCGCGATCCAGACCCGCTGGCGCTGGCCTCCGGAGAGGTCGTCGACGCTGCGGTCGGCGAGGTCGTCGACGCCGGTCGCCGCCATCGCCTCCTGCAC
>JBIQID010000092.1:0-12807 GCA_044508215.1 Actinomycetota bacterium
CGCCACCAAGCCCGCCGCGCCCGCACCCGGGCCCACCACCTCGCCGCCTGAGGGCCAACCCACCCCTACTCGATCGGTTTCGGCGGCGGTCTGGACCTCGGATCCGGGATGAGCCTCCGCTGGTCCACCCCGTTCACTCCGTTGACGGCTCAGGAACCTGACATCGAGATGTCGGGGATCACCAGCGACGCCATGTGGTCGCCGCCGGGCAGCCACTCGGCGTCGCCGCCAACCTCCACCACGTCCGCGAGCATGCGCTGGATCGTCGAGGCCACCGTCACCTCGCGCACCGGTGCGCCGATCTTGCCGCCCTCGATGAGCAGCCCGTCGGCGCCCACGGAGAAGTCGCCGGAGGTGGGGTTCACGCCCGAGTGCAGGCCGGCGAAGCTGTTCACGAGCAGACCCCGGTCGATCGACGCCACCAGCTCCTCGAACGAGCGGGTGCCGGGCTCGACCACCAGGACCTGCGCGCCCACGCCGGGGAGGCCCCGGGTGCCCCGCAGCGCAGAACCGGTGGAGCGGGTCCCCATCCGCCTCGCGGTGTAGCTGTTGTGCAGGAAGTTCGACAGCACGCCCGCGCCGATGAGCGGGGTGCGGCGGCACGCCAGGCCCTCGCCGTCCCACGACTCGGCGGCCAGCGACTCCTCCCTCGTCGGGTCGTCGACCAGGGTGAGGACCGGAGATGCGATCTGCTCACCGAGGCGGTCGGCGAACGGCGAGCGGCCCTTCACCACGGCCTCGCCGTCGAGCATGGCGGCCACGATGTTGAGGAGCGTCGCCGCCTGGCGCGGCTCGAGGAGCATCGTGACGCGCCCCGACGGCGGCTTCGTCGCGCCCAGCAGGCGGGTGGCCTTCTCCGCGGCCTCGCGGGCGGCCCGCTCGTCGTCCACGCCGTCGGGCCCGCGGGCGGCGTGGCCGCCGTAGCCGATCTGCGTCTCGCCGTCCTGCGCTGCCAGGGGCTGGACGCCCACCGACGCCGACGTGCCGCGGTCGACACGGCGGATCCCGTTCGACGCTGCGTAGGCCGTGACCCCGTGAGCGTCCCCCCACGCCGCCGTGCGGACGCCGGTGATGCGATCGTCGAGGCTGAGCACGAGCCGCTCCAGCTCGACGGCCCGCGCGATCTTCGCCTCCGCTGACATGGCGAGGACCGCGTCGTCCCACTGGTCGTGGGCGACGGCCTCGACGCCGTCCGGCTCGGCGAGGCCGGCCCACTCGTCGGGCTCCGAGAAGGGGACGTTGCTCCGGGCAGCATCGAGGGTCTCTGCGACCACCTCGGGATCCAAGCTGCCGGCATGGGCGAAGCCGACCCGACCGTCCGAGATCACCCGGATGCCGATGCCGGCCGACTGGGCGGAGGTGAAGGCCTCGACCTCGCCGTCGTAGACGCGCACGGAGGTCGACCGGCCGCGGGACACCATCACGTCGATCTGCTCGGACCCCCTCGCGGCACTCGCCACCCGGTCCGCGATGTGCTCCAGCTCCTCGCTCACCTCGTCAGCCACCTCCACCTCGTCAGCCACCGGCACCCCCGCCCGACACGGTGACGTCGCCGATCGCGAGCGAGACGCCGGCGGCCTCCATCGGGAAGAACTCGACGTCGGACCCGACGGCCACGACGTCGGCGAGCATCTTCTGCATGGTCGAGGCGATCGTGACCTCACGGACCGGTTCGGCCAGCTCGCCCCCGCGGATCAGCAGTCCCTCGATCCCGGTCGAGAAGTCGCCCGAGACCGGGTTCACCCCGGAGTGCAGACCGGACACCTCCTGCACCAGCACCCCGTCCTGGATCCGCCCGATCAGCTCGGCCTGCGGGGTGGAGCCGGGTTGCAGGAGCAGCGCCTGCGGGCCGGGCGTCGGGGTGGATCGGAACCCGTGGCGCACCGCCGAGCCGGTGCTGGCGGCACCTGCCAGCCGGGCGCTCGTGCTGTCGTGGAGGAAGGCGGACGCCACGCCGCCGTCGATCAGGGGCACCCGTCGCGTCGCCAGGCCCTCGGCGTCGGTGTCGGTCGCGCCCCAGTGCCGCGGATCGGTCGGGTCGTCGAGGAGCGTCACGAGGGGCGACGCCACCTGCTCCCCCACCCGTTCGGCGAACGGGCTCCTGCCCTTCACCACCGCGTCGCCGGAGAACATCTCGCCGACCAGACCCACGAACTGAGCGGTCACCCAGGGATCGAACACCACGGTGCACCGTCGGGAGGACGTCGGCTCGGCGCCCAGCATCCGGATCGCCCGGTCGACGGCGTCGCGAGCACAGCGCTCGACGTCGAGTGCGTCGGGGTGGCGACCGACCGAGAACCCGAACCCCGTGGTCAGGTCAGCGTCGTCGTCGGCAGCCATCACGTACGCGACGAGCGACGCCGCGCCCTCCACCGAGGCGGTCCGGATCCCGGCGGTGGAGACGATCGCGCCGATCGCCCACGAGTCGCCGTACTCGACCGACTCGACGCCCACGATCCGACCGTCGAGGTCACGGACCCGCCGTTCGAGGTCGAGGGCGAGGTCGACCTTCTCCTCGGTGGACACCCCCAGCAGGCGCTCGTCGTGGAGCACCAGCTCGGCGGGCGCCACCCCGTCGGGCTGGGCGATCCCCGCCCCGGGGTTCGGCGTGGAGAACCGGGCGTTGTCACGAGCGCCGGCGAGCGCCTCGTCCACCGCCTCGGGCTCGAGGCTGCCGGCGTAGGCGAAGCCCACCCGCCCGTCGACGACCACCCGGATCCCGACACCGGCGGAGTTCGAGGAGGTGAAGGCCTCCACCTCGCCCTCGTAGGCGCGCACCTCGGTGTCACGGCTCCAGGTGACCGCCGCCTCGACGGCCTCACCGGGCAGGGCAGCGGCGACGACGCGGTCGCCGACCGCCAGCAGGTCCTCGGGCTCCATCCGGTCAGGCGGCGGTGCCGCCGATGGTGAGGCCGTGCGCCCGGAGGGTCGGCACGCCGTCACCCACGGGGACGCCCTGGCCGTCCTTGCCGCAGGTCCCGGGAGGGCCCATCGCGAAGTCGTTGCCCACCGCGTCGATGTTGGCGAGGACCGACGGGCCGTTGCCGATGAGGTTGCCCTCGCGGAGGGGCTCGGTGATCCGGCCGTCCTCGATCAGGTACGCCTCGGTCATGCCGAACACGAAGTCGCCGGTGGCCGTGTTCACCTGACCGCCGCCGAGGTGGGCGATGTACACGCCCGACGGTGTGTCGGCGACGATGTCGTCGGGGTCCGAGTCGCCGGCCAGCAGGTAGGTGTTCGTCATCCGGACCATCGGCAGGTGCTGGTAGCTCTGCCGCCGACCGTTGCCCGAGCTCTTCCGGCCCTCGGAGCGTGCCCGGACGCCGTCCCACATGTAGTCGACGAGCACGCCGTCCTGGATCAGCACGTTGCGGGTGGCCGGGTGGCCCTCGTCGTCGATGGCGAACTCGCCCCACTCGCCCGCCATGGTGCCGTCGTCCACCAGCGTGACCAGCGGGGAGGCGACCTGCTCCCCCACCCGCCCGGCGAACACCGAGGCGCCCTTCTTCACCAGGTCGGCCTCCAGCCCGTGGCCGCAGGCCTCGTGGAACATCACGCCGCCACCGCCTGAGCCGATGACCACCGTCATCTGCCCGGAGGGCGCCGGCCGGGCGGACAGCTTGGTGAGGGCCCGCTGCGCAGCGCGGCGCGCCAGCTCGGCCACCTCGTAGCGGTCGAACAGCTCGAAGCCCACCGTGTGGCCGACCGACTCGCGGCCGGTCTGCATGCCGGTGTCGCCGCTCGCCACCGTGCCCACCGAGAACATCGTCTTCACCTGGTCGTCGCCGGCGAGGAGGCCGTCGGAGTTCGCCACCAGGATGCGGCGACGGCTGTCGTGGTAGCGGGCCGTCACCTGCGTGATGGCGGACCCCTCACCGCGTGCGACCTCGTCGGCCGTCGCCAGCAGCTCGACCTTCTTCGCCTTGTCGATGTCCTCCGGCAGCACCTGCACGGTGGGCCTCGCGCGGCCACCGGCCGAGCCGAGGGCCACGACCCGCTGGCCCGGCGCGGCCCCACGCGCGGCGGCAGCGGCGATCTGGGCGGTCTCCACGAGGGAGCGCTCCGACAGGTCGGCGGTGTGCGCGAACCCGGTGGCCTCGCCGACCACCACCCGGATGCCGGCACCACGGTCGCGGCCGGAGGTCAGCTCCTCGACCTTGCCGTCGTCGAGGACGGCGCCGACGGACCGCCGGTCCTCCGCGAACACCTCCGCGAAGTCGGCACCGGTCGACAGGCCGGCGCCGAGGACCCTCTCGAGGACGTCAGGTTCGATCACTCCGTGCTCCGATCCTCCGGCACGCGGTGCCGGGGAAGCAGCCACACGGCGCGCCGGAATGTTTGGCCCGCTCCGACGGGACGCCCGTATCGTATCGGCGATGCCTCCAACAACCGGCCTGGCCGCGTCCGTGACGCTCGACGTGACCGAGGCGGACACGGCGCTCGCGATGCGCACCGGCGTCGTGCCCGTGCTCTCCACACCCCGCCTCCTGGCGCTGTGCGAGGAAGCGGCGGTCACGGCGCTCAAGGGGTCCCTCGACGAGGGTGCCTGCAGCGTCGGCGTACGGGTGCAGATCGAGCACATCGCCCCCATCCCCGTCGGCGGACGTGTCGTGGCCGAGGCGTCGCTCGACAAGGTGGAGGGGCGTCGCCTGCTCTTCACGGTGTCGGCCCGGGACGAGCGTGGGCTCGTGGCGGCGGGCAAGGTGACCCGCGTGCTGGTGGACGTCGACCACTTCATGGAGAAGACCCGCTGACGACCGGCGGTCCGCGACGGCCCGGCGAGCCGACGCGACGACCAGGCGACCCGCCGCGTCGATCGGAGGGGCCTCGCCGACGACCGGAAGGGGTTCACCGACGGCCAGAGGGCGCCGGCACACGACCCGATGCGCCTCGCCGGCGGCCACACGGGCCCGGCCCACGGCCCGACGGGGCTCCGCGACGGCCGACCAGGCGTCCGCTGCGCCCGTGGTGGCAGCGGCTCCGCTGGGACCGGCTCGCCCTCGTCCTCGCGCCGCCGGTGCTGCTCGTCGTCGTGGTGATCGCCCTCGTCAGCGAGGGGACGCCCACCGAGCGGCCCGCTCCGGCCACCACCACGACCACCACGTGGCGGCAGCCCGCCGAGGGGTGCGTCCCGCTCGAGCAGCTCGACGAGCGCCAGCGGCTCGGGCAGCTCGTCATGGTCCACGTGGCGGGCTCGCCGCTCGACCAGGTGGCGTCGCTCCTGGGCCGGGTCGACGCGCCCGGCGGGATCCTCCTGGCCGGCACCCGGCAGGAGGGGTTCGACGACGGACGGATCGCGTCCCTGGTCGCAGGCCGGCCCACGCTCGTCGCGATCGACGAGGAGGGCGGGCGGGTCACTGCGCTCGCCGAGCCGGCCCCATCCGCCCGGGAACAGGCACGGACGCTCACCCCCCAGCAGATCCGTGAGCTGGCGCACTCGCGGGGACAGGCGATGCGGGCCGTGGGCGTGAACCTCGACTTCGCTCCCGTGGTGGACCTCTCCGCTGCCGACTCCGGCGCGATCGGCGACCGGTCGTACGGGGGAGACGCGGAGCAGGTGGTGCGGGACGCGGGAGCCTTCGCCGCCGGCCTCCGCGACGCCGGGGTGCTGCCCACGCTGAAGCACTTCCCCGGTCACGGGAAGGCCAGTGGAGACTCACACGAGACGGTGGTCTCGACGCCCCCGCTGCAGCGCCTGCAGCGCGCGGACCTCGTCCCCTACCAGCCCCTCGCCGAGGAGGGGGAGGTGGCCGTGATGGTCGGGCACCTCGACGTGCCGGGCCTGACGGAGGTCGGGCGCCCCGCCAGCCTCAGCCCGGCGACCTACCGGTACCTGCGCTCACGCATCGGCTTCGAGGGGATGGCGGTGACCGACGAGCTGGGGGCGATGGCCGCCGTCACCAGCAGGTTCGACCCTCCCGGCGCAGCGGTCGCGGCCCTCGCCGCCGGTGCCGATCTGGTGCTGCTCGGCCCCACCGACGTGTACGAGCCCGTGCTCGGCGCCCTCCAGGACGCCCTCGTGTCGGGCACGCTGTCAGCGGAACGTGTCGAGGACGCGCTCGGGCGCGTCCGCCGAGCTCAGGGATGTGGATCGTGAACCGCCGGAACGGAGTCGTCGTCGCTGCCCTCGCCGTGGTCGTCGCCCTCGGCGCGGCGTTCGGGGTCTGGCGCGTGCTGCAGGCCGAGGACGCCGCGGACGACCGACCCCTGCCGATGCGCATCGAGGTTCGTGTCACTGCCACCGAGGGGCTCGACCAGCGGTTGGGGCGGGTGGCGGACAGGGTCCGGCACCTCACCCTCCCGAACGCCGACGGCGTGCTCGTCGCCCGCTCGGCGCCCGCGCTGCTCCAGGGGCAGGGTGGGAGGGCGGACACGTGCGTCCTCGAGGTGGACCCCCGCGAGGGCGCCCGCTTCGGGGCGGACCCCGAAGCGACCGGCCTCGCCGACGTCGATCCACCCACGGGCAGCGACGTGGTCATCAACGAGGTCACCGAGTCGCGGATCGGCGAACGCAGCCTGCTCGAGGTGACGATCGCGATCGGCGACCGGCGCGAGCGCTTCGCCGCGGCGCAGGTGGTGCCGGCCGTGGGCCTCGCTCGCTACTGCGGGGCGATCGTCCCGCCGGGCACCATCGCCACGCTGGGCGGAGATTCCGGCGCGGCAGAGGCGGTCGGGCTGGTGTGGGTCTCGTTCGCAGCGGAGGCGACCGACGACGACGTCGCCGAGGCGATCGACGTGATCGTGGGCGAGGTCGGCGCCGCCGACGTCGAGGTGAGCGAGATCAGCGAGCGCTGACCATCAAGGAGCGTCGAGGAAAGCGTTTATCGCGGCCCGCCAGGCGTCGGTGCCCTCGAACTGCGGGGAGTGCCCGGCCTGCTCGATCACCACGAGGCGGGCGTCGGGGACCACCTCGGCGATGCGCCGGCTGGGTCCGACGAAGTCACGGTCGAGGTCGCCGACCACCACGAGCGTCGGTCGGTCGATGGAGGCCAGGTCGGCGAGCCGGTCGGGCATCGACACGAACTCGCGGAGCATCGCCGCGTACATGGCAGGTGAGCAGGCGAGCATCTTCGAGTCCGACCACTCGGCGTAGCCCGGCCGCTCGGCGCAGACGCGGAGGTGCGCCACCTGGTCCTCTGGTCGGGCCGCCAGCTTGAGGACGTCCTGGATCACCTTCAGCCCCTCGGTGCGGGCGATCTCCACGCCCAGCAGCAGCACGTCGGGGTCGACGCCCTCGACCATGCCGTGGCAGGTGTCCATGAGGATCAGCCGGTCGATCCGGGCGGGACGATCGAGGGCCATGACCTGGGCGACCATGCCGCCCATCGAGTGCCCGAGCAGGTCGAAGCGCTCCCACCCCAGCGCGTCGGCCAGGGCGAACATGTCGCGTGCGTAGGTGGCGAGGCCGTAGACGCCTTCGTCGTCGGGCTGGCTCGACTCGCCGTGGCCGCGGTGGTCGGGCGCGATCACCCAGCGTCCCTGCGCCGCGAACCGGTCGACCTCGTCGGCGAAGTCCTCCTTGGACCCCGCGAACCCGTGCACCAGCAGGAGCGGCTGACCGCCCTGTCCGGCCTCGAGGATCGCGAGACCCACCTCACCCACGTCGACGGTGCGCTTCTCCACGGGCGGACACGGTACCGGAGCGCGGTCGCGACCCGTCCGGCGGAGTCGGGTCTTCGGCCGACGAGGCGTCATGATGGGGGGATCGACATCGAGCACGGGAGCGGGTCAGGGGAGCCGAGCGGACCGCCGGCGGTCCCCGAGGCGCCGAAGCGGCGGTGGGGCCTCGTGCTCCGCATCGTCGGCTCCGTCGCGCTGTTCGGCGTGCTGGTGTGGCGCATGCCGGACTTCGACCCCTCGGAGCTGCTGCCCGAACGCAGCCCGGCGACCTTCGGCTGGCTCGCGGGCTCGGCGGGGACGCTGCTCCTCGCCTTCTTCCTCCAGACCATGCGGTGGTCGTTCGTGCTCCAGGCGCTCGGCCACCACCTCTCCTTCCGCCGGCTGTTCGGCCAGTTCCTCGCCGGGCAGTTCGTCTCGAACGTCCTCCCGAGCGCCGTGGCCGGCGACATCGTCCGGGTCGCCCGGACCGGGAGGGACATCGACGACCGTCCCCACGCCTTCGCCTCGATCGCGCTCGAGCGGATGACCGGCTGGATGGTCCTCCCGTTCATCAGCTTGAGCGCCCTCGTCCTGTGGCGTCCCGGGCGCGAGCTGGGCGGCGCCACGCTCACGGCGTTCCTCGTCGACGTCGGGACGCTGGTGGCGCTGGTCGTCGTGCTGACGCTCGCCGCCAACCGCCGGTGGAGCACCGCGGCGCGGACCGCCACCGGATGGCGCCGCTGGATCGGGGCGATCCACCTCGGGATCGACGCACTCCGCCTCCGGCCCGCCTTGGCGCTCGCCACCGTGGGGTCGGGCCTCGCGTTCCAGCTCACGCAGTGCCTGTCGGTGTGGTTCGCGGCGCGGGCGCTCCAGGTCGAGCCGGTGACGCTGTTCGCCGTGCTCGTCTTCTTCCCGCCCACCGCGATCGGCCAGAACCTCCCGGTGGGGTTCGGCGGCCTCGGGGTCCGCGAGGGCGGGTTCGTGCTGTTCTTCGGGGCGCTCGGCGTCTCCGACGAGCGGGCGATCGCCCTGGGCCTCGCCACCTACATCGTCATGGTGGTGACCTCGTCGCTGGGTGCTCCGTCGTTCGCCCTCGGCGGCGGCCGCAAGGCGCTCCGCCAGGAGATCGCTCTCGAGACACTGCCCGAAGAGGTCGTCGAAGAGGTGGTGGACGCCGCGACTGCGCGCGCCACGCCGTAGATTGGCGGGGCGATGCTGCTCGACCACATCAACTCGCCGGCTGACTTGCGGCGCCTCGACCACACGGCGGTCGAGCAGCTCGCGACCGAGCTGCGCGACGTCATCATCGAACGGGTCAACGCCTGCGGCGGCCACCTGGGCTCGAACCTCGGGATCGTCGAGCTCACCCTGGCGCTGCACCGGGTGTTCGACTCGCCCCACGACACGATCCTCTGGGACACCGGCCACCAGGCCTACGTCCACAAGCTGATCACGGGTCGCCGTGGCACGTTCGAGACGCTCCGCCAGCGAGGCGGGATGTCCGGCTACCCGTGCCGGTCCGAGTCGCCCCACGACGTCATCGAGAACAGCCACGCGTCGACCGTGCTGTCGTACGCGCACGGGCTGGCCACGGCGCAGACGTTGAAGGGCGGGCCGCAGCACCGGATCGTGGCAGTGATCGGCGACGGGGCGCTCACCGGCGGCATGGCGTACGAGGGCCTGAACAACCTCGGCCACTCGCAGAGCGACGTCATCGTGGTCCTGAACGACAACGGTCGCTCGTACGCACCCACGGTCAGCCGCCTGGGCGAGAGCCTCTCGAAGCTGCGGGCGAACCCCACCTACCGGCGCCAGCAGGCGAGGGTGGAGCGGGCGCTCGGCGAGGTCCCGATGATGGGCCCGGTGATCGAGCGCGGCATCGGCGGCGCCAAGGCGGCGCTCCGCGAGATGTTCGAGCCGCCCGCCTTCTTCGAGGACCTGGGTGTCGGCTACCTCGGCCCGCTCGACGGCCACGACGTCCCGGGCCTCGAACGTGCGCTCACGAACGCCACGAAGATGGGCGGTCCGGTGGTGGTCCACGTGATCACCCAGAAGGGTCGTGGCTACGCGCCGGCCGAGAACGACCCGATCAAGAACCTCCACGACATGTCGGAGCTGAAGGACGGGTCCTTCACCGCAGCGTTCTCGGAGGCGATCGTCACCGAGGCCGACCAGCGGCCTGAGCTCGTGGCGATCACCGCCGCCATGCCCGACAGCACGGGCCTGCTGCCCTTCGCCGAGCGGTTCCCCGATCGGCTGATCGACGTGGGCATCGCCGAGCAGCACGCGGTGACCGCCGCCGCCGGCATGGCGATGGGCGGGCTCCGCCCGGTCGTCGCGGTCTACTCCACCTTCCTCACGCGGGCGATCGACCAGGTGAACCTCGACGTGGGCCTGCACCGCCAGCCCGTCGTCTTCGTGCTCGACCGCGCCGGCATCACCGGCGACGACGGCCCGTCCCACCACGGCCTGCTCGACATGGTGCTCTGCACGAAGGTGCCGGACATGACGGTGTTCGCGCCGTCGTCGTACGGCGAGGTCGGCCAGATGCTCCACGACGCGCTCGAGCTGTGCACCGACGGTCCGGCGGCGATCCGCTTCCCGAAGACGATGCCGCCCCCCACCGAGCCGGGCGACGTGGGCTCAGGGCTGTCGGCCCGCCGCGTGCGCCAGGGCGAGGGGATCTGCCTCATCGGCGTGGGCAAGATGCTCTCGGTCGCCCGCGAGGCGGCCGACCGCCTGGCAGCGGACGGCCACAGCGCCACCGTGTGGGACCCCCGGGTGGTGAAGCCGCTCGACGCGGAGATGCTCCACGACGCCGCCCAGCACCGCCTCGTGATCACGATCGAGGACGGGCTCCGCGACGGTGGGGTGGGCTCGATGATCGCCGACGCGCTGCGGGACCTCGCCCCGGTCGACGGTCCGTGCGTCCGCGTGCTGGGCGTGCCCTCCGCCTACCTGGCGCACGCCAAGCCCGACGACATCCTCCACGACCTCGGCCTCGACGCCGACGGCGTGCTCTCCGAGGTGTCGGCCTGGCAGGGCACCACCGCCGAACGCTGACCGGCGACGACGGCCGGCGGGCCGGGGCCGGGCCCGTCAGGTGCAGCCCGTCAGGTGCAGCCCGTCAGGTGCAGCCCGTCAGGAGTAGAAGGGGTTCTCGCCCTGGGTGTGGTCGGTGGCGTCGATCACGTCGACCACCTCGGGGATGGCTTCCTTGATGGAACGCTCGATCCCCTGGCGCAGCGTGAGGGCGCTCATCGCGCAGCCCTGACAGCCGCCGCCCATCGTGAGGTACACCTTGTCCTCGTCCACGCCGAGGAGCGTGGCGAAGCCACCGTGCGAGGCCAGCGACGGGTTGATCTGCTGGTCGAGCAGCTGCTGCACCTTCTCGGCGACGCTGCCCTCGAGGTTCAGCTCCACCCCAGCGAGGGGGTTGGGGCGGTTCGGGTTGCGGATGACCAGACCGCCCTGGCCGGAGGTGCGGGGGACGTCGAGCACCGCACCGCGCAGCGAGTCGACGGACGTCGACGGCACGATCACGGTGAGGTCGCCCGACTGCTCGACGACGTCGTCGTCGGTGACGGCCGTGAGCTCGTCGAACGCGAGGTCGTAGGTGTACTCGGGCCCGCGGACCCCGGTGACCTCGACCCGCAGGCCCAGAAGCTCGGGGTCTGGCTCCTCGGCACGGATGCCGAGCACCGTCTCCATCGCCGCAGGGGTGATCTCGAGGACGGTGCCACCGGCGGAGCCGGTGCTCTCGAGGGTCTGGCTCTCGCTCGCCTCCGTGGCGCTCATCGTGGCTCCTTCGCTCGACGCCGGGGGCGCGTCGCGCCCGTCCATGATGGGGCGATCCGGCGTCGATCCACAACCTCCCTCGATGCGCCGGGCCAGCTCCGGCTCAGGCACACTCGCTGGCGCTCGCTTCTTCGTCCTCCGCTACCCGGCGTCCCTCCCGGGGTTCCTCAACCGTCCAGGTCGAAGCCCCGCTCCTCGGCCTCCTCGGCCAGCTCCAGCCAGCGCTCCTCGGCGGTGTGGAGCCGTTCGGCCACCTCGGTGAGCTCGGCGCCGACCTCCGCCATCCGCACGTGGTCGGCGCCGGCCGCCGCCAGCTCCGCCTCCAGCTCGTCGTGCCGGGCACGTGCCGCATCGATCTCCCGTTGGGCGTTGCGGGCCTGGTGCCGCAGCGTGGAGGGGCTCTTCTGCTTGGACCCGGCGGCCCGTTCCTGCGGTCCACGTTCCTGCGTCCTGCGATCCTCAGGGGGCGAGGCGGCGGTCGAGGCCAGGGTCATCGTCCCTGCTCGACGGCGACGGGCGTCCCGCCGTTCCTGCTCCCACGCTGCGTAGCCGCCTGGTCGGCGGGCGACGGTGCCGCTGCCGTCCAGCACCACCACGTCGGCGACCACCCGCTCCAGGAACGCCCGGTCGTGGCTCACCACCACGACCGCCCCGGGGTACTCCTCCAACAGGTCCTCGAGGGCTCGCAGGGTGTCCAGGTCCAGGTCGTTCGTCGGCTCGTCGAGCAACAGGACGTTCGGACGCTCTGCGAGCGTGAGCACCAGCTGGAGGCGCCGTCGCTCGCCCCCGGAGAGGGTCCCGATCTCGGCCCACTGCGCGTCCTTGTCGAACCAGAACCGCTCCGCGAGCGCCGAGTCCCGGTGGTCGGGCGGGCGGTGTGGCCCCGCGATCGCTTCACGCACGCGCAGCCCGGGATCGAGGTCGCGACCGTGCTGGTCGAACACCGACAGGCGCACGGTGGAGCCCCACACCACGCGCCCCGTGGCCGGCTCGAGGCGCTTCGCCATGATGTCGAGGAGCGTGGACTTGCCGGTGCCGTTGGCACCCACGACGCCGAGGCGCTCCCGGGGGTCGAGCAGCAGGTCGACGCCCTCGAACAGCCGGCGGTCTCCGAAGCCGTGGCCCACGTCGTGCAGCTCGACCACCACGTCGCCCAGTCGCGGGACGTCCACGGTGAGGTCCAGCTCACCCTCCCTCGCCGCCGCCTCGGCCCGGCCCTCCACCACCGCGGTCGCCCGTGCGATGTGCGCCTTCGGCTTGGAGGTCCGCGCCGGCGCGCCCCGCCGCAGCCAGGCCAGCTCGGCCCGGGCCAGGTTGCGACGGACCTTCTCGGCCGCCGCGGCGCGCTCCTCACGCTCGGCCTTCGCCTCGAGGTAGGAGGCGTAGCCGCCCTCGTGCACGTGGATG
>JBIQID010000093.1:0-12743 GCA_044508215.1 Actinomycetota bacterium
GCCCGTTTTGTCACGCAGGGTGCGACGGTTCCGTCGCACCCTGCGTGACAGAACCGGGGTGAAAGCGGAGCCCGGGCGCGGGACCCCCCCGACACCCCCTACGG
Organism: Actinomycetota bacterium; assembly: GCA_044508215.1. Classification (GTDB taxonomy): domain Bacteria; phylum Actinomycetota; class Acidimicrobiia; order Acidimicrobiales; family Microtrichaceae; genus JAEZFI01. Next base: position 105 of record JBIQID010000093.1, read on the forward strand.
ATCCCCCAGCGGCGAATGAGGGATCGGCCGGATGGGCGCCGAGTGCGGAATGCGAGACGGTGCTCTGGACAGCTTCGAGCCGCTCGGCTCCCACGCCACAGGAGGCACCGTGAACGCACCGACCATCCCGCAGCCCCAGCCCCAGCAGCCTGCTCGACCCGGACCCACGAGCTCCCACGGCGCACCACATCCGGCCGCTCCCCACCACGCAGCCCCTCCCCACCTCACCCCGCAACACGTCGACCCACGGGCCACCCACCAGTGGCTGGTGCGCCGGCGCAACGACGGGGCGACCCCCGACGAGATCTGCAAGGAGCTCGTGGCCTCCGGCTGGCATGCCGACGCCGCCGCCCAGGCCGCCCTCTCGTCGCTCCGGGAGAGCGACCGCCACCGCTGGCTGTACATCGCGCTCTGCTGGGGCGCCGGCCTCGGGGCCCTCGCCGCCGGGACCGCCGGGCACCTGGCGCTCGCCGAGCGGTCGAACCCCCTCGACCTCGCCATGGCCATCACGGTCCTGTTGGTGGCGGCGCCGATCGCCGTGGTCGCCGGTGCGCTCGCCCGGGGCGTGGAGGAGAAGGAGCCGCACGCCATCTGGTCGCCCAGCCGGCGGGTCCTCTTCGGCACGCTGACCGCCGCGACCGCCACCGTGGGCATCTTCCGGGCGCTCTCCTACACGTACTCGATGATCGCCGGCGCGCTCGACGCGAAGGGCTACGACTTCACCCCGGCGTCGGTGGTGCAGGTGATGGTCACCCTGTCGATCGCCACGCCGCTGTTCTGGTGGGCGCTCACCGAGTGGCGGCGCTCGAACGTGGCGCTCCGCAGCCTCACCGACGGGTGAACGACGCCGCAGGGCCCCAGGGCACGGACCGAGCCGGAACTAGGTTCGTCCCGGTGCTGGATCCCAGCGTGACCCACCGGTACCACGAGGGCACCCGCCCTCCGGTCGAACCCCGCCTGAGGGAGATCCTCGGCGGGGTCGCCGCCTTCCGGCTGCTCGCGCTGGTGTGGGCGTTCGCCGTGGCGGTGATCGACGCCCGGTCAGGGGTCCTCGAGCACCGGGTCGCGGCGTTCACGATCCTCGGTGTCCTCACGGCGTGGACGGGGCTGGTCGGCCTCTGGGCGCAATCACGCCCCGAGCGACTGGTGCGACCTGCCACGGTCGCCACGGACCTCGCCATGGCGGCGTCCCTGTTCGTCGCCGACTGGCTCGTGTACGACGGGCCCCACCCCCAGAGCTTCGGCTCGGCGTGGCCGGTCACCGCGGTGGCGGCCACGGGTGCGGCGCTCGGGTGGGCGCCCGGCCTGGCCGCAGGGGTGGGCGTCGGCGTCGTGAACCTCGCTGCTGCAGCCGCCACCGGCCACGCCGACGGGAAGCTGCTCGCGCTGGTCGGCACCATCGTCCTCACCGCCATGACCGGCCTGGTGGCGGGCTGGGTGGCGAGCCGGCTGCGCTGGGCCGACTCCCGCGTCGAGGAGGCCCGGGCCCGCGAGGAGTTCGCCCGGACGCTCCACGACGGAGTGCTGCAGACCTTGGCGGTGATCCAGCGGCGCAGCGACGACGCGGCGCTCGTCGAGCTGGCCCGTGAGCAGGAGCGGGACCTGCGTGACTTCATCGGGCACGGCCGCACCGACGACGCCGACCTGGTGAGCGCCATCCGGTCGGCGGCGTCGTCGATCGAACGGCACCACCACGTGCGGGTCGACCTGGTGGTGATCGAGGCGCCCCGCCCGGCGAACGACCCCGACGCCGCTGCGGCGATCAGCGCGCTGGCCGGTGCCACCGCCGAGGCCCTCACCAACGCCGCCAAGCACGCGGATCCCACGGTGGTCACGGTGTGCGTGGACCGCGGCGAGCGAGGTGGCACCCTCGTGACCGTGAACGACGACGGCAAGGGCTTCGACACCGACGCCACCCCGGAGGGCACCGGGCTGGCCCGCTCGATCCGGGGCCGCCTCCTCGACGTTGGCGGCACCACGCGGATCTCGTCGAAGCCGGGGCGGGGCACCGAGGTGACCCTGTGGGCGCCGTGAGCGGGTCCGCCGCCGCCGAGGGGCGTGCCGCGGAGGCGCCCATCCGGGTGGTGATCGCTGATGATCACCACATCTGGCGGACCGGCCTCCGCGCCGACCTCGGCGAGCACTTCGAGGTGGTGGGCGAGGCGTCCGACGGCGCCGAGGCGATCGAGGTGATCCGAGCGACCGGACCCGACCTGGCCCTCGTCGACCTCCACATGGACGCCGGTGGCGGCATGGCCGTGGTGTCGGCCTGCGCAGCAGAGGTCCCGATCGTGATCCTCACGGTGTCGGAGGCCGAACGGGACCTCCTCGACGCCGTCGCGGCCGGGGCCGTTGGCTTCCTCACGAAGTCGACCCGCCCCGACGACCTGCGGCGGGCGCTGCGTGCCGCTGCGGCGGGAGAGCCGGTCTTCTCGCCGCACCTCGCAGCGCTGGTCATCGGCGAGTTCCGGCGGTTGTCCGCGCGCGACGACGAGACCCAGGTGCTCTCACCCCGCGAGCGCGAGGTGGTGGGCCTCGTGGCCCGCGGCCACACCTACAAGGCGGTCGGCGAGGAGCTCTTCATCTCACCCAAGACCGTCGAGAACCACGTGCGGAACATCATGGCGAAGCTCCACCTCTCGCGGCGCCACGAGCTGGTCCGCTGGGCTGTCGAGCGCGGCGTCACCTGACGCCGCGCTCCGACGATCAGGGGACCCGGACGCCGGAGGCGGCGCGGGCGATCACGAGGCGCTGGATCTCGGAGGTGCCCTCGAAGATCGTCATGATCTTCGAGTCGCGGTGCCAGCGCTCCACCGGGTACTCCCGGGTGTAGCCGTAGCCGCCGAGGATCTGGATCGCCTCCTCGGTGGCACGCACGGCCACCTCGGACGCCTTCAGCTTCGACATCGAGCCCTCGCCCTGCTTGAACGGCACGCCGTTGCGGCCCATCCAGGCGGCACGCCACACGAGGAGGCGGGCGGCGTCGATCTCCATCGCCATGTCGGCGAGCTTGAAGGCGATGCCCTGCTTCATGATGATCGGCTCGCCGAACGCGACCCGCTCCTTCGCGTACTGCAGCGAGTACTCGTAGGCGGCGCGGGCGATGCCGACGGCCATGGCACCCACGGTGGGGCGGGTGGTCTCGAACGTCGCCATCGCCGGCTGCTTCTCACCGGTGGTCTGCTTCTCACGGGCACGGGCGAGCTTCGAGTCGAGCTTCTCCTTGCCACCCAGCAGGCAGCTGCCCGGCACGCGGACGTCGTCGAGCACGACCTCTGCGGTGTGCGACGCCTTGATGCCGTGCTTCTTGTACTTCTGGCCCTGCGACAGCCCGGGGGTGTTCGGCGGGATCACGAAGCTGGCGTGGCCACGGCTGCCCAGCTCGGGATCGACCACGGCGACGACCACGTGGACATCGGCGATGCCGCCGTTCGTGATCCATGCCTTGGTGCCGTTCAGCACCCACTCGTCCTTGGCCTCGTCGTAGACGGCACGCGTGCGGTAGCCGCCCACGTCGGAGCCGGCGTCGGGCTCGGAGGCGCAGAGGGCGCCGAGCATCACCTTGTCGGCGTCGCCGTAGCACTGCGGCACCCACTCCATGGTCTGCTCGGGCGTGCCGTTGCCGGCGATCGCGGCGGCGGCGAGACCGGAGCCGAAGATCGAGAGGGCGATGCCGGCGTCACCCCAGAAGAGCTCCTCGATCGCCACGGGAAGGCTGAGGCCGGTGGGGTCGGCCAGGCCGTTGGCCATGAACTCGAAGCCGTAGAGGCCGATCTTCGCGGCCTCCTCGACGATGGGCCACGGGAACTCTTCGCGCTCGTCCCACTCTTCGGCGTTGGGGCGCAGCACGTCCTCGGCGAACCCGTGCACCCACTCCTGGAGCTGGAGCTGGTCCTCGTTCAGCGAGAGCGAGAAATCGGCCATGGTGGTGCACCCCCGAGGGTCTCGAGCGGCGGTCCTACGAGCGCCGCTACGTGGCAAGTTACCGGTGGGTAATGAGGTTACCGAGGGGTAACAACCACTTCAAACCGTTGCTCTGGCGTACGGTCACGCCGTGCGGAGCGACCGGGCGGATCAAGTGGGTGGGCATCGTGGCGGGACCACCTGGCCACGGCCGACACGGAAGGCGCCCCGCACGGCAGCCGCCCTCTTGGCCGCTGTGCTCCTCGCGGTCAGCCTCCCGGCCTGCAGCGACGACGGCTCCCCCGACGGTGCCGACGCGACGTCGACCACCGCCGCCCCGACCACGGCAGCTGAGACGGTCGAGGGCGAGGTCGGCGCCGTCGACGTGGGCGATCCGCTCACGCCCGGCGCCGGCAACGGCGGCTTCGACGTGCAGCACTACGAGGTCAGCATCGACGCGACCGACCCCGAGGGCTCGATCGAGGTCCGCACCGAGGTCACCGCCGTCGCCACCGAGGACCTCGAGGCGTTCCACCTCGACCTCGCGGGCATGGAGGTGACCTCCATCGAGGTCGACGCCGCTGAGGCCCAGCACACCCGCAGCGAGACCGACCTGCGCATCACCCCGGCTGAACCGATCAGCGCCGGCGCCACCTTCACCACGGCGCTCGAGTACCACGGGGTTCCCGAGCCGGTCGTCGACGGCTCCCTCGGCGAGGAGATCGGCTGGATGTCGAGCCCGGACGGCGACACGTACGTGGTCTCCGAGCCCGACGGCACCAAGTCGTTCCTCGCGTCGAGCGACCACCCCTCCGACAAGGCGACCTTCACCTTCCACCTGCGTGCACCCACCGGCACGACGGCGGTGGCGAACGGGGTGCTCGACGGCCAGCGCCCCGACGGCGACGCCACCGTGTGGACGTGGAAGGTGGCCGACCCGATGGCGACCTACCTCGTGCAGGTGGCGATCGGCGACTACGAGCTGGTCGAGGCCGGATCCCACGGCGAGGTCACGATCCGCCACGCGGTCCTCTCGTCCGTCCCTGCTTCGGCACGCCGACCGCTCGAGCAGACCGCCGACATCCTCGACGTGCTCTCCGCCCGCTTCGGGCCGTATCCGTTCCCGACCGCCGGCGTCCTGGTGGCCGACTCGCCCGACACGTTCGCCCTCGAGACCCAGGGGCTCGTCATCCTTCCCGCCGCGTGGTTCACCGGTGGCATGCCCGAGGACGGCATCGTCACGATCCTCGTCCACGAGCTGGCCCACCAGTGGTTCGGGAACTGGGTGACGCCCGCCCGCTGGTCCGACATCTGGTTGAACGAGGGCTTCGCCACCTGGATCGAGTGGCTCTGGATCGAACACGTCACCGAGGCCACCCTCACCCAGCTCGCCGACGCCACCCACGGCCACGCAGCGGTGTGGCGTCGTCAGTTCGGGCCCGTCACCTCCCCCACCGCCGACACGCTCTTCTCGCCCAACCAGTACGGCGGCGCCGGCGTGGTGGTGGAGGCGCTGCGGCGCACGGTCGGCGACGCCACCTTCGACCGACTCGTCAGGACGTGGCTCGAGCGCTTCGGCGGCAAGTCCGTGACCACCGCCGACTTCGAGGCGCTCGCCTCGGAGATCGCCGGCGAGGACCTGACCTCGTTCTTCGACGACTGGCTCCGCTCGGCCGAGCTGCCCCCGATGCCAGCCCAGCGCTGACCCGTTCGTTCGGGCCGTCGCGGGGCGCGCTGTCAGGCGCGGCGGACTGCCGTGCCGGCGGGCGTGTCCTCGACCACCCAGCCGTCGGCGGTGAGCTGGTCGCGGAGCTCGTCCGCCCGCGCCCAGTCCTTCGCCGCCCGGGCCTCGTCGCGCTCGGCGGCGAGCGCCGCCACCTCGGCCGGGATCTCGTCGTCGTCGGTCCTGGCGACCAGCCCCACCGCCTCGAGCATCGACCCGAGCGCAGCTGCAACCGGCGCCGCGCCCGCCACGTCACCTGCGTCGAGCGCCGAGTTCACCTGGGTCACCGCGCCGAAGAGGACCGCCATCGCGCCGGGGGTGTCGAGGTCGTCGTCCATGCGCTCGCGGAACCGGTCGAGCGTCTCCTGGTGCGGATCGGCGGCCGCGAGCTCGGCGCCCTCGAGCCGCCTGGTGACGGCGTCGATCCGCCCGAGCGCCGCCTCGGCGGCACCGATGGTCGTGCCGTTCACGTCGATCGGCGACCGGTAGTGCGCCTGGAGGCACAGCATCCGGTAGGCCCGCGGATCGACCTTCTCGATCAGGTCCAGCAGGTCGGTGAAGTTGCCGAGCGACTTCGACATCTTCTCGCCGGCGACCTCCACGAACCCGTTGTGCGCCCACAGCCGGGCGAAGTCCTTGCCCAGCGCAACGGCCTGCGCCCGCTCGTTCTCGTGGTGGGGGAACCGCAGGTCCTGGCCACCCCCGTGCAGGTCGAACCCCTCGCCCAGGAGGTCGAGCGCCATCACGACGCACTCGGTGTGCCATCCCGGGCGCCCCTCGCCCCACGGCGAGGGCCAGGACGGCTCGCCGGGCTTGGCGAACTTCCAGAGGGCGAAGTCGATCGGCGACTCCTTCGCCTCGTCGACGTCGACCCGAGCCCCGGCGCGCAGCGAGTCGATGCTCTGGCGGGCGAGCAGCCCGTAGTCGTCGACCGTCGACGGCCGGAAGTACACGCCGTCCTCCGCCACGTAGGCCGCACCGCCGTCCACCATCCGGCCGATCGCCTCGACCATCTCCTCCACGTACTCCGTGGCGTGCGGGGTGCTGGTGGGCCGGGCCACGCCCACTGCGTCCATCGCCTCCCACCACACGGCCTCGTACTCGGCGGTGACCTCCTGCCACGGGCGGCCTTCACGCTGGGAACGCTCGATGATCTTGTCGTCGATGTCGGTGATGTTGGAGACGTGCTCGACCCGCAGCCCCGACCACTCGAGGTAGCGGCGGAGCACGTCGAACACCAGCGAGAAGCGGCCGTGGCCGAGGTGCGGGGGCCCGTAGACGGTGGGTCCGCAGACGTACATCGACACCACGCCCTCCTCTCGGGTCTCGAGCGGACGGAGGGCGCCCGTTGCGGAGTCGACGAGGTGGAGCACGGTGACAACGGTAACGTTCGGGGCAGAGGGCACCGGACCCCTTTGGGTCCGGTGGAGAGAGAACGCTGGGGAGAACGAGGGGCACCGCCATGGCACGACGAGGACCGCGGCTGGTCCATGAGCCGAAGCACCACGGGGTCACGCGGCTCCCCGACGACCGGGAGATGGGCTGGGCGACGTTCGGCGACCCCGACGGCGACGTGGTCGTGTGGTTCCACGGCACGCCCGGCGGGCGCTGCCAGATCCCCGGCGCCGCCGTCGCGGAGGCCGAGGCGCGCCACCTGCGCGTCCTGTGCATCGAGCGACCGGGCACGGGCCACTCCACCCCGCACAGCTACCACCGGGTGATCGACCACGTGCCCGACGTGGAGGCGGTGCTCGACGACCTGGGCGTCGGCGAGTTCGCCGGCGTGGGCCTGTCGGGCGGCGGCCCCTACCTGCTGGCAGCCGCGCACGAGCTGGGCGATCGCATGCGCGCCGGCGCCGTGCTGGGCGGGATCGGCCCCACCCGCGGCACCGACACCGTCATCAGCCACACCCTGGGCCTCGTGCCCCTGGGCAACGTGCTCGACCGCCTGCGCGGCCCGCTCGGCACCGGCCTGGGCATCACCCTGCGGGCCCTGGCCCCCTACGGGAAGCCGTTCCTCGACGCGTTCTTCGTGATCGAGTGGGGCGACCGGCGCGCCATGGCGGACGACCCCGAGAGCAAGGCGCAGCTGCTCGCCGACCTGATCGACGCGGCCCACCGTTCCGGCGTGCGGGCCCCGTTCGACGACCTCGTGCTGTTCGGCCGGCACTGGGGCTTCCACCTCAACGACGTGTCGGTGCCCATCACGTTCTGGGGCGGCACCAGCGACCCGATCGTGCCCTACGTCCACGCCGAGCGGCAGGCCAAGCGGGTGCCCGGAGCGCGTCTGCGCACCGTCCCCTCCCGCGGGCACTTCGCCGGCTACACCGAGGTGCACGAGGTGTTCGACAGCCTGCGCGAGCACTGGCCGGCGGTTCGCCCGGCCCCGCAGCTCGATCCCGAGGTCCGGCGACGCCGTCGGGCAGCGAAGGCCAGCAGCGCCAGCGCCTGACGGCGCCCCCCGACCCCGAGGGCTACTCGGCGGTGGCCTGCGACGAGCCGCTGTCGCGGCTTCGCTTCGCGCTGCCGGCCGGATAGGGGTCGAACACGAGGTCGATCCCGAGGTTGCCCAGCTCCGCCAGCACCTGGTGCCCGAAGATCGCGTTGCGGAAGTCGCCCGGGGCGGGCGACCAGCCCAGCCACACCTCGACGTTCGCCGACCGGGCCAGCTGGGCCAGCGCCTCGTGGTGGTCGCGGAGGTGCTCCATCAGGATGTAGAGGTGGTCCTCGGGCGGCGAGGTCGACGACAGCCCGCTCTCGAACATCCAGACGGCGAACGACGGCTCTCCCTCGGCCGTGCGCGTGCTGGTGGGCACGAGGCCCAGCTGCTCGGTGATCGCGTCGACGCCCAAGGTGTCGCTGGCGATGCGGAGCGACGCGTACGCCCAGCCACCGATGGGGGCGAGGTCCTGCGCATCGATCACGCCGGTCGACGTTAGCGAGGGTCGGGACCGGCCCTCCATGGCTCCAGCCGCTCCGACCTCCGCCGGCTCCTTGAGCGAGGCCGCCCACCTGCCGATGAGGTCCTGTGCGACCACCTCAGATGGACGACCGGCACGCCGCTCCCGATGGACGCTCCGACAGGCGTTCGGGGCACACGGACGGGCGCTCGGACGGGCGCTCCGACGCCGGCCGGCCCCCCGACCCGGTCGATGCGGCCGCTGCCTCGTCGGCCCGCAACACCGCGCTCGTGGCGCTGCTGTTGGGTGCAGCCGCGTGCAGCCTCATCGAGATCGCAGCAGCGGGCGTGCCCGTGGGCTGGCGCCTCGCCGGAGCGGCAGCGATCGGCCTCGCCGTCGCCGGGTTCACCCGTGCGCTGGTCGCCAACCCGCTGCTCGCCCAGCTGCGCTCCGAGCTGGCCCGGAGCGAGGCAGCCGGCCGTCGACACGAGGTGGCCATCACCCGCCACCGGTTGCTGCACCGCACCGTGGACGCCCTCGCCATCGCCGACGACGAGGGCGACGCGCTCTCCGCAGCCGCGTCGGCCGTGCGTGAGGCGCTGCCCGCCACCCACGACCTCGCCCTGCTCCTCTGCTCGACGAGCGACTCGTCGGTCGCCTGGAGCGCCGCGGTCGACGCCGGCGGCGTTGCCGCGCCGATCCCCCACGAGGGCGACGGCCGTTGCATCGCTGCGGTGCGCCACCACACCACCACCGCCTCCAGCCTCAGCAGGTTCGACGCGTGCCCCCACGTCACCACCCCGTCGAACGACGGGGCGCCCGGCGACACCGAACCCGGCTCGTCGGTCTGCGTGCCGATCCTGAAGCGCGGCGCGACGACCGCGGTGCTCCACGTCGCCGGCCCCGAGGGCGCGCCACCCGACCGAGGCACGATCGCGCTGATCGAGGAGATCGCGACGATGACCGGCCGTCGGATCGCGGAGCTGGCTCCGCCCCCGACCCCTGGCACGACCATCGCCATCGATCCGCTCACGGGGCTGCCGAACCACCGCGCCGCCATCGCTGCGATCAAGGAGCTGATCGGCGGGCTCACCCCCTTCAGCCTCGCCGTGTGCGACCTCGACGCCCTCGGCGCCTACAACGACGAGCACGGCACCGAGGTGGGCGACCGAGCGCTGCAGCTGTTCGCCGAGGCGCTCCGGGGCACCCTCCGGCCCGGCGACGTGGTGGTCCGCTGGGGCGACGACGAGTTCATGGCCGTGTTCCCCCGCTGCTCCTCCCCCAACGCCCAGGCCGCCATGGAGCGGGTGCGCGAGGCGCTGGTGCTGGCGACGGCCGAGGAGGAGATGGCGCCCTTCACCTGCTCCACCGGGGTGGTCGACTCCAACCAGGGCACCTCGATCGACGAGCTGCTCGAGACCGCCGACCTGGCCCTCAGCGTGGCCAAGAACGAAGGCGGGAACCGGGTCCGCACCGCCGTCTTCTGAGACCTGGCCCTCCGGGTGATCGCTGGGCCGGGCCCAGCCGGGTTCCGTCGACATATTCCTTGACAGGAATACATCACCCTCCGTAGGTTGGCCCCCATGGAGGCCGCGATCTTCATGGCGCTCGGAGAGCCCAGCCGCCTGCGGATCGTCGACCTCCTCCGCGGCGGTCCCAGTTCGGTGACCGACATCGCCAACGCCCTCGCCATCCGCCAACCGCAGGTCTCCAAGCACCTGCGAGTGCTCAGCGAGGCGGGAATCGTCGCGGTCGAACCGGTGGCCCGCCGGCGCATCTACCACCTCGAAGCGGAGCCCTTCGAGCGGATCGGCGACTGGGTCGACTCGTTCGAGCAGCTCTGGGAGGTGCGCCTCGACCAGCTGGGTCGCCACCTCGAACGAACCGCAACGAGAGAGGAAGGCACCGATGGCGAAGACGTCTGACGAGGAGGCTGTCCGGGCGAAGATCGCCGAGCTCGCTCCCTGGGAAGCGGTCGCCGAGCGGCTCCACGAGCTGATCATGGAGACCGTGCCGGACCTGGAGCCGCGCCTCTGGTACGGGATGCCCGGGTATGCCAAGAGCAAGAGCAGCCCCGTCCTGTGCCACTTCCGGGTGGACGACGGGCTGATGACCTTCGCCATCACCGAGAAGGCCGACCTCACCCCGCCGCCCGATGCCACGACCCAGCTCGTCGAGTCGGCCTGGTTCGTGAACGGCATCGACGAGGCCACCGAGGCACGGATCGTCGACGTCCTCCGCCGGCACGTGGCCTGAGCACCCCGCCCCCGACAGACCGTTCCGCCCCCCAGAGATCGACCGAGAAGGAGACATCCCGATGATCAGCCAGCTGCTCCGCAAGAAGAAGGACCTCGACTTCGAGCGCACCTACGCCGCACCGCCCGACGCGGTGTGGCGGGCCTGGACCGACGCCTCGGAGCTCCGCCAGTGGTGGGGCCCCGAGAAGACGACCGTGCCCGACTGCGAGGTGGACGCCACCGTCGGCGGCCGCATCTACGTGGTCACCGAGGCCGGCGCCGAGATGGGCAAGTACCAGGGCACCCGGTGGCCGATGGAGGGCACGTTCTCCGCGGTCGAGCCCACCACCCGCCTGCAGTACGAGGCGAGGTCGTGGACCGAGGGTGAGGAAGCAGGGACGACGATCCACCACGAGAACACGGTCACCCTCACCCCGACCACCGACGGCACGAAGCTGCACCTCCACGTGGCGATCAGCCAGATCGGCCCGAAGGCGAAGATGGCGGCGTTCGGCATGAAGTGGGGCTACAAGGCGCAGCTCGACAAGCTCGAGCAGCTCCTGGGGAAGGGCTGAGCGCTCCCCCGTCGTCCGGGACCCCGCCCGCGGCCGTCGGCCGCGCCGCCCCCGCACCCCGGGCCAGATCTGGCTACCGGGGCGCGGAGGGCGGCCGCTACCGTCAGGCGCCATGGCCGCCCCCCTCCCCCGATCGTCCCGCCAGGTCCCCGAGAAGCCGACCCTCGACGGCATCGAGGAGCGGTGGGGCGAGGTGTGGGAGCGCGACGGCGTCTACCGCTTCGACCGGAGCGCCGACCGCGACCAGGTGTTCAGCATCGACACGCCGCCGCCGACGGCGTCCGGTTCGCTCCACGTGGGCCACGTGTTCAGCTACACCCACACCGACCTGGTCGCCCGCTTCTGGCGGATGCGCGGCAAGGCGGTCTTCTACCCGATGGGCTGGGACGACAACGGGCTGCCCACCGAGCGCCGCGTCGAGAACTACTACGGCGTCCGCTGCGATCCGTCGGTGCCGAAGGCCGACGAGCTGGAGCTGCCCGACCAGCCGCCGAAGAACCGCGGCGACTACCTCGCCGTGTCGCGGCCGAACTTCATCGAGCTGTGCGAGCAGCTCACGCGCATCGACGAGGTGGCGTTCGAGCAGCTGTTCCGCCGCCTCGGTCTGAGCGTCGACTGGCAGCACCAGTACACGACGATCGACCAGAGCTCCCGGCGGGCCAGCCAACGTGCGTTCCTGCGCAACCTGGCCCGTGGCGAGGCCTACGCCGCCGAAGCCCCGTCGCTGTGGGACATCACGTTCCAGACGGCGGTCGCCCAGGCCGAGCTGGAGGACCGCGAGCGTCCGGGCGCGTACCACGACATCGCGTTCGAGCGCCCCGGCGGCGAACCGGTCGTGATCTCGACCACCCGGCCCGAGCTGATCGTCAGCTGCGTCGCCCTCGTCGCCCACCCCGACGACGAGCGCTACCAGCCGCTCTTCGGGCAGACCGTGCGGACCCCCGTGTTCGACGTCGAGATCCCGGTCCACCCCCACCCGCTCGCCGAGCCCGACAAGGGCACGGGCGTGGCGATGATCTGCACGTTCGGCGACCTCACCGACGTGATCTGGTGGCGTGAGCTGCAGCTGCCGACCCGCTCGGTGATCGGGCGCGACGGCCGCTTCGCCGAGGAGGCGCCGGAGTGGCTCTCCACCGACGAGGCTCGGGCGGCGTACGGCCAGCTGGCCCGCAAGGCGGCCGGCGGTGCCCGCAACGTGATGGTCGACCTGCTCCGCGAGCACGGCTCGCTCCGCGGCGACCCCAAGCCGATCCAGCACCCGGTGAAGTTCTACGAGAAGGGCGACAAGCCGCTCGAGATCG
>JBIQID010000094.1:0-12642 GCA_044508215.1 Actinomycetota bacterium
TCGTTCCCGGTCCCACAGCGTGGCGAGTGGACGCACGACGGACAGCCGTCGGTGCAGCCGCATCGCTCGATCACCTCCAACGTCGCTGCGAGGTGGGCGACAGCCGCCTCGAAGGCCATGGGCGCCACGCCCGCGCCGCCGGGGTGGGTGTCGTGGAGGAACACGGTGGGGAGGCCCGTGTCGTCGGAGCGCTCGGCGGTCGCCCCGCTCACGTCGGATCGGTCGCAGAGAGCGAAGAGGGGCAGGATGCCGATGGCGGCGTGCTCCACCGCGTGGAGCGACGGGACCACCGACGCAGCGTCGGCGTCGAGCACGTCGTCGGGGAAGCAGATCCACGTGCCGGTGGTGCTCATCGTGCTGGGCGGCAGGTCGAGGTCGCCGGTGCCCAGCAGTGCGTGGTCATCGACGCGGCGCTCCCGGTAGCCGGTGACCTGGCGGGTGACCTCCACGATGCCGTGCTCCACGACGAGCCCGCCGACGTGCCGCTCGCCGCGGCGCTCGAGGATCCGCAGCGACGTGGCTGCCACCGGTTGGGTGTAGGTGCTCCCGTCGCAGGGCTCCACCGAGACCGTCCGACCCTCGAGGTCGAGGTCCACCACGAGGAACGCCCGGCCCTGGTGGAGGTAGACGGCGCCGGGGTGCGTCTGCTCCACGGCGCGGGCCGAGTCGATCGTGCCGATGCGCGTGCCCCCGTCGTCGACGATGTCGAGCTCGCCCGCCGACGACGAGCGCAGGGAGATCCCTGCGGCCGGCCAGCCCTTGCCCGAGAAGACGGCGACCGGTTCGTCCCGTCGTTGCCGGACCGTGAGGCGGTCCGCGAGCACCCCGCGCCGGACACCGTCGTGCACGTCGTCGCCCCACAGCCACTCGTCGCCGTGGACGATCGGGCGCTCCTGCGCGGCGCAGGCCAGGTGGGCGTCGAGCACCAGCGGGTTGGACGGGTTCACCACCACCGGCTCGGGCGGGCGGGTCATCGCCTCGTGCGGGTTGGCCACCACCCACTGGTCGAGCGGGTCGTCGCCCGCGACCACCACGGCCAGCGATGCCGCGCCGCGCCGTCCGCACCGCCCGATCTGCTGCCACATCGACGCCACCGTGCCGGGGAAGCCCGAGAGGACGACCGCGTCCAGCCCGGCGATGTCGACGCCCAGCTCGAGCGCCGAGGTGGCCACCACGACGTCGACCTCGCCGTCGGCCACCGCTGCTTCGATCTCGCGCCGCTCCTCGGGGAGGTAGCCCGAGCGGTAGGACCGGATGCGCCACGGATCGAGGTGGTCGAGCCGGCGGCGCAGCATCGAGGCCACCACCTCGGTGGCGCGACGGGAACGACAGAACACCACGGGCGAGAGACCTGACTCGACCAGGGACGCCGCCACGCGGACCGTCTCCCGCGCCAGGGTCCGAGGACGCGAGCCCGGGCGGCGAGGGGCGGCGGCAGGGTTCCACAGCACGACGGTGCGCTCACCGGCGGGCGAGGCGTCGGTGGACACCACGTCGACGGGCCGGCCGCACAGGTCGGACGCCAGGCGCCCGGGATCGCCGACGGTGGCCGAGCAGAAGGCGTAGCGCGGATCCGCCCCGTGGTGGTGGGCGACGCGTTCGAGCCGCCGCAGCACGTGCCCCACGTGCGAACCGAACACGCCACGCATCGTGTGCACCTCGTCGACCACGATCAGGTCGAGCATCGCCAGGAACGGTGCCCATCGCCGGTGGTTCGGCAGCAGCGCGTGGTGGAGCATCTCGGGGTTCGTGAGCACCACGTTGGCGTTGTCGCGCACCCACGCACGCTCCTCCGCCGAGCTGTCGCCGTCGTAGGTCGCCGCGCGCAGGCCCGGCACGTCCAGCTCCTCGAGCGCTCGCAGCTGGTCCTGGGCGAGCGCCTTCGTGGGGTAGAGCAGGAGTGCCGTGCCGCCGGGCTCCGCGGTGATCGCCTCGGCGAGCGGCACCTGGAAGCACAACGACTTGCCGGACGCCGTCCGGGTGGCGATGGCGACGGACCGTCCGGAGCGGAGCCGGTCGATCGCCTCGACCTGGTGCGCGTAGAAGCCGCCTTCGGGTCGCAGGTGGGCGATCACGTCCGGCAGGGGAGACTCGAGCTCGCCCCAGGCCGCCGGGCGAGGCTCGACCCGGTGGACGTGGACGGCACGCGGGTCGCGCCGTGCGGAGGCCAACCAGCCCGCGATGCCACCCGCTTCGAGCTCGACCACGTCCGTCACGGCCGCAGCCTACGACCCGGCTCCGACAGCGGGGGAGCGGCGGTAGCGTCCCCGGCGATGTGGTTCTCCGTGGTCGAGGTGCCCGACGGCGATGACGTGGTGCTGTCCGTGACCGGCGACCTCGACCTGTCGAGCGTGCCCTCGTTCAGGCGTGCGATCCGGAAGCTCGAACCGCCCGCCGGCCGGGTGGTCGTCGACCTGACGGGCGTGGACCTGCTCGACTCCACCGGGATCGGGCTCCTCGTGGGGGCCCGCCACCGGGTGCGCCGGGACGGCTCGTCGCTCGCCGTCCGCTGCCGTGAGGGCCGGGTCGCCGAGCTGCTGCGGGCGACCGAGGTCGCAGAGCTGCTGGGCCTCGAGGTCGTCGAGGCCTGAACGGGCTGAACGGGCTGAGCGGGCTGAACGAGGTGTCAGCCCTCGTACTTGCCCAGCTCCTGGCGGGCCACCTGGCGACGGTGCACCTCGTCGGGGCCGTCGGCGAACCGCAGGGTGCGGAGCCCTGCGTACATGCGCGCCAGCGGGAAGTCGTCGGACACCCCGCCGCCACCGTGGGCCTGGATGGCCCGGTCGACCACCCGCAGCGCCATGTTCGGCGCCACGATCTTGATCGCCGAGATCTCCATCGCAGCGCCCTTCGCGCCGACGCGGTCCATCAGCTCGGCCGCCTTCAACGTGAGGAGGCGGGCCTGCTCGATCTCGACCCGTGAATCGGCGATCCACTCACGCACGACGCCCTGCTCGGACAGCTTCCGCCCGAACGCGACGCGACTGCTCACGCGGCGGCACATCAGCTCGAGCGCTCGCTCCGCCACCCCGATGCAGCGCATGCAGTGGTGGATGCGCCCGGGGCCGAGGCGGGCCTGCGCGATCGCGAAGCCCATGCCCTCGCCGGCGATCAGGTTCGAGGCGGGGACCCGCACGTCGTCGAACCGCAGCTCGCAGTGGCCTTCGCGGTCGTTGTAGCCGAACACCGGGAGGTCCCGGACGATCGTGAGCCCCGGGGTGTCCCGCGGCACGAGGATCATCGACTGCTGGAGGTGGCGGGCGGCGTCGGGATCGGTCTTGCCCATGACGATGAAGACCTTGCAGCGCTCCGACGCGGCGCCCGAGATCCACCACTTGCGCCCGTTGAGCACGTAGTCGTCGCCGTCACGCGTGATCGACAGGCGGATGTTCGTGGCGTCGGAGCTGGCCACGTCGGGCTCGGTCATCGCGAAGGCCGACCGGATGCGGCCCTCCATCAGCGGCTCCAGCCACTGCTCCTTCTGCTCGTCGCTGCCGAACAGCGCGAGCACCTCCATGTTCCCGGTGTCGGGCGCAGAGCAGTTGAGCGCCTCGGAGGCGATGTGGCTGCGGCCGAGGATCTCGGCGAGGTGGGCGTAGTCGAGGTTGGAGAGCGGCTCGGGCGTCCACGGCGTGACGTGCGGCATGAAGAGGTTCCACAGGCCACGGGAGCGGGCTTCGCCCTTCAGGTCCTCGATCACCTGCGGGTGGGCGTGCGGGTCGCCCAGCTCGGCCATCTCGCTCTCGTAGCGCTCCTCGCCCGGGAGCACCTGGGTCTCCATGAAGTCGAGGAGGCGCTCGCGCAGCTCCTCACCGCGGCTCGACAGTTCGAAGCTCATGGCCGTCGAACCTACTCCCGTGCCGGATTCGGTGGAGTTGGTCGACAGAAACCCTCAACCCGGCCCGACAACCGCCGAGAAGTTGAGCCATGCCTAGAAGCACGCGACTGACCCGGTTCGCATCGATCGCACTCGCTGGTGCCCTCGCCCTGACCTCCTGCGGCGGTGGCGCCGGAGCCGGGTCGAAGGGCGGATCGGACGACGAGAAGACCACGACCACCGCGGTGGAGGCCACATCCGCCGCCGACACCTCGGGCGACTGGACCGTCCTCGTCTACATGGACGCCGACAACAACCTGGAGGAGGCGGCGCTCGACGACCTCGTCGAGATGACCGAGGCCGAGGGCACCGACTTCGTCGTGCTGGTGGACCGGTCGCCCGGCTACACCGACGCCGACGTGTTCGGCCTCGGCGACTTCGAGGACGCACGCGTGCTGCACATCGCCGACGGCGAGGTCGAGGTGGTGGCCGAGCCCGGCGAGCTGAACATGGGCGATGCCGAGGTGCTCGAGTCGTTCATCGCCGAGGGCGTCAAGGCGTACCCGAACGACCACTACGCCCTCACCCTGTGGAACCACGGTGGTGGCTGGCGGGGCATCGCGTGGGACGACTCCTCGGACCACGACCACCTCGAGATCTCCGACGTGGCCGAGGCCGTCGAGGCGGGCCTCGCGGACACCGACGTGGAGCAGCTCGACCTGATCGGGTTCGACGCCTGCCTGATGGCGACCTACGAGGTCGCCGACCTGCTGTCGCCGGTGGCCACCTACATGCTCGCCTCCGAGGACCTCGAGCCCGGCTTCGGCTGGGACTGGTCGACGATCTCGACCGAGGGCGGGGCCACCACGAAGGAGCTGGGTGCTGCGGTGATCGAGGGCTTCACGGCGTTCGCCGCCGAAGCCGGCGAGAACGCCACCACCCTCTCGCTCATCGACCTCCGCGCACTCGACGCCCTCGACGACGCGGTCGCCGAGCTGGCCGCCGCGATGTCGAAGGACGCCGCGGAGGCCGTGGGCCGCATCGGCTACAGCCGCAACGAGGCCCTCGGGTTCGCTCGCGACCCGAACCCCGAGCAGGACTACTTCCTCGTCGACATCGGCGACCTCGCGAAGGCGCTCGAGGACGTCCCGGGCATGGAGGACGCGGCGTCCGCCGTCCGTGAGGCGGTCGGCAACGTCGTCGCCCTGACCGAGAACGGCCCCGCTGCGGTGGCCGCGACCGGCATCACCGCCCACTTCCCGCCCACCGCCGAGCTGGCGTCCGACGAGTACCGCGCCCTGGGTGCGACCTCGGGTTGGGTCGAGTTCCTCGAGGCCTACTACGAGGCGGTCGCCGGGGTGGACGAGGACGACCTCCCGATGTTCGTGGACGAGGACCGCTACATCGAGGAGGACGCGGCGATCACGACGATCGACGGCGTTGACATCCGAGCCGACGTCACCGAGGGCACCGGCGGCAACCTGGCCGACGCCCGCCTCCACTGGGGCGAGGTCGACATCGACGACACGGACTGGGTCATCTGGTTCGGTGAGCGCAACGCCGAGGTGAAGGGCGACACGGTGTCGGCCGACTACGACTGGCGCTACCTCACCATGACGGACGGCGTGAACCAGTCCGTCGCCTACGCCAAGCTGACCGTCGACGGCGACGGGAACATCACCCGGATCGCCGTCCCCCTGGCCTTCCACACCGGCGGCAACACCTACGCCGGCTCGCTGTACCTGACGGTCACCGACAGCAAGATCACCGCCGAGACGCTGTACGTGAGGGTGGACGACGGCCTGGCCGCCGTGCGCCCCCGTCCGGGCGACACCTTCACGCCGATGCTCAAGCGCCAGCACCTCGTCGACATGGCGGTCGACTGGGTGACGGCCACCGACACCCCGCTCGACGCACGGGGCGGCGCCCGCGACTACCGCTACGGCACCCTCCCGGCGGCCACGGCGATCATGGTCGGCCTCAACATCACGGACATCGCTGGGAACCTCGATTCCGTGTACCACGGCACCGCCACCCCCGCCGAGCTCGACGGGGAGTAGGAGCACGATCTGACGCTGTCCGCGGGGTGGGTCGCAACGGCCCGCCCCGCGGATGGTGTTTGACATGGCAGGGCGTGCGTTCTCAACTGTCGCGAATGGCCCAGCGTCTCGTGATCGTCGAGTCCCCTGCGAAGGCGCGCACCATCGCGCGCTTCTTGGGCGACGACTACACGGTGGAATCCTCGGTCGGGCACGTCCGCGACCTGCCGGCCCGCGCCGCCGAGGTGCCCGAGGCGTACAAGAAGGAGAAGTGGGCCAGCCTCGGCGTCGACGTCGACAACCACTTCAAGCCGCTGTACGTCGTCTCCGCCAACAAGAAGGACCAGGTCCGGCACCTGAAGTCGCTCCTCAAGGAAGCGGACGAGCTCTACCTCGCGACTGATGAGGACCGCGAAGGGGAGGCCATCGCCTGGCACCTCCTCGAGGTCCTGAACCCGAAGGTGCCGGTCAAGCGGATGGTGTTCCACGAGATCACCCCCGAGGCGATCCGCAACGCCATCGAGCACCCCCGCGACCTCGACCGCCGCCTCGTCGACGCGCAGGAGGCCCGACGGATCTTCGACCGCCTCTACGGCTACGAGGTCAGCCCGGTCCTGTGGAAGAAGATCCAGCGCGGCCTGTCGGCCGGCCGGGTGCAGTCGGTGGCGATCCGGATCGTGGTGGAGCGGGAGCGGGAGCGCATGGCGTTCCGCTCGGCGAGCTACTGGGACCTCGAGGCCACCCTCGAGCCGACGACCGGTGAGGACCGGCGGCGGTTCACCGCCGCGCTGGTCACGGTCGACGGCACACGGGTGGCGACCGGCCGCGACTTCGACGAGTCGGGCGGACTGACCCGCTCCGACGTGGTCGTGCTCGACGAGGCGACGACGGTGGCGCTGCGAGACGGGCTGGTCGACCAGCCCGTGACCGTGCGGTCGGTGGAGCGGAAGCCGTACACGCGCCGGCCGTACCCGCCGTTCATCACCTCGACGCTCCAGGTGGAAGCCGGCCGCAAGCTCCGGTTCAGCTCCAGCCAGACGATGGCGCTGGCCCAGACGCTGTACCAGAACGGCTTCATCACCTACATGAGGACCGACAGCACCACGCTGTCGGAGACCGCCCTGGCGGCGGCGCGCAGCCAGATCCTCGAGCGGTACGGCAAGGACTACCTGCCGGACCAGCCCCGCCAGTACACGAAGAAGGTGAAGAACGCCCAGGAGGCGCACGAGGCGATCCGCCCCGCCGGCGACACGTTCCGCACCCCCGACGAGGTCCGCAGCGAGCTGGGGACGAACGAGCTCCGCCTCTACGAGCTGATCTGGCAGCGGACGATCGCCTCGCAGATGACCGACGCCCGTGGCGAGTCGGTGTCGATCCGGATGGCGGCGCAGACGACCGACGGTCGCGAGGTCGAGCTGTCCTCGTCCGGCCGGACGATCAAGTTCCCGGGCTTCCTCCGGGCGTACGTCGAGGCGAGCGACGACGGCGGCGAGACCGACGACGCCGAGCGGGTCCTGCCCGACCTCGACGAGGGCGACTCGGTGCGGAACGTCGAGATGCAGGTGCGCGACCACCAGACGCAGCCGCCGTCGCGCTACACCGAGGCGTCGCTGGTGAAGCGCCTCGAGGAGCTGGGCGTTGGCCGTCCGTCGACCTACGCCGCCACGATCTCGACGATCCTCGACCGTGGCTACGTCCGGAAGAAGGGCTCGGCGCTGATCCCGAGCTTCACGGCGTTCGCCGTGGTCACCCTGCTCGAGCGGCACTTCCCCGACCTCGTCGACTACGCCCTCACCGCTCGCATGGAGGACGACCTCGACCAGATCGCACGCGGCGAGACCGGTGCCGAGCCGTGGCTGGCCCGCTTCTACTGGGGCGTCGAGGGGGCCGGGAAGGCCTCGGGCAACGGGTCGAGCGGAGAGCACGACGGTGAGCAGCAGGGCGCCGACGCCTCCGGCAACGGGAACGGCAGCGAGAACGGAAACGGCGAACGGCCGGCCCGCAGCGCTGCGCTCGGGTTGAAGGCGCTGGTGTCCGACATCGGCGACATCGACGCCCGCGAGGTGAACTCGATCCCGCTCGGCGCGGACCCGGACGGCGTGCCGATCGTCGCCCGCGTGGGCCGCTACGGCCCCTACCTCCAGCGTGGCGAGGACACCGCGGGGATCCCCGACGACGTGGCCCCCGACGAGCTGACCGTGGAGCGCTCGCTCGAGCTGCTGTCGGCTCCCGCGGGCGACCGCGAGCTGGGCACGCACCCCGACACCGGCCTGACCGTGTTCTTGAAGGCCGGCCGCTTCGGCCCGTACGTGCAGATGGGCGAGCACGACGACGAGAGCGGCGAGAAGCCGGCCACCGCGTCGCTGTTCTCCACGATGGACCCGGCCGAGGTGACCCTCGACGACGCGGTCCGGCTCCTCTCGCTGCCCCGCGTGGTGGGCGTCGATCCGGCCGACGGTGAGGAGATCACCGCCCAGAACGGCCGGTACGGGCCCTACATCAAGAAGGGCAACGACAGCCGCACGATCGAGGGCGAGGAGCAGCTCTTCACGATCACGCTCGACGAGGCGCTCGCGATCTTCGCCCAGCCGAAGATGCGCCGCGGCCAGGTGGCGAAGCCGCCGCTCGCCGACCTGGGCGACGATCCCGACACCGGGAAGCGGATCGTGGTGAAGGAGGGCCGCTTCGGCCCGTACGTCACCGACGGCGAGACCAACGCGTCGCTGCGCAAGGGCGACCTTCCCACCGAGATCACGCTCGAGCGGGCGATGGAGCTGCTGGCCGAGCGCAGGGCTGCGGGCCCGTCGAAGAAGAAGGCGTCGTCGCGGAAGGCGCCGGCGAAGAAGAAGGCTGCAGCCAAGAAGAAGGCGCCCGCCCGCAAGGCCGCGTCGAAGAAGGCGGGCCCCGATCCGATGACCCGGTCGGTGAAGAAGGCCGGCGGGCGGAAGGCCACCGACAAGGGGTCCTGACGGCGCATCTCGGGGTGGTCCAGGTCGCTGGGCCGCCCGTGGCGCGCTCCTAGGATGTCGCAGTGATCTCGCCCGGTGACGCCCACGCAGCCCCCGTTGCGGGCGGCGTGGCGGCAGCGTCCGCGCCCGGTTCGCGGGCCGACCGGTTGCTGATCAACCGGGAGTTCCGCTGGCTGTGGACCGCGCAGCTGGTGGGCTCGTGCGGTGACTGGGTCGGGTTCTTCGCGATCACCGCGCTGGCGTCGTCCATCTCGGGGAACCCGGAGGCCGCCACGGCGCTGGTGCTCACCGCACGGGTGGCCCCGTCGTTCTTCTTGGCCCCGATCATGGGCGTGCTCGCCGACCGGTACGACCGGAAGGTGCTGATGCGGATCGCGGACGTCGGGCGCGCCTGCGTGATGGTGTCGCTGCCCTTCGTGGGCTCCCTGTGGGGGCTGATCCTGGCGTCGCTCGTGCTCGAGGCGCTCACGCTCATGTGGGCGCCTGCGAAGGAGGCGATGGTCCCGGCGATCGTCCCGCCGGGGCGACTCACCAAGGCCAACTCGCTCGGTCTCCTGGTGGCCTACGGCACGATGCCGTTCGCGGGCCTGCTGCAGTTCCTCCTCAAGAAGGGGAACGAGGCGCTGGCCGGCGTGTCGTGGCTGGACCCGTTCCAGTTCGACCGGGCGATCGGCGAGACCCAGGCGCTCGCGTTCTACTTCGACGCCAGCACGTACCTGATCGTGTCGTTCATCGTGTGGCGGTTCATCCGCACCTCCGGGCGGCCCGGTTCGGTCGCTGCGGCCGACGTCGACGCCACCCCGCCCGGCATCGCCGCCGACCCGCCGGCTCCCGTGCCCGTCGAGGACGCGCAGGGCGGCGTACTGAAGCGTGCGATCTCGGGCATCCGTGAGGGCTGGCACTACATGTTCGTGAACCCCGTGGTGCGGGCGGTGAACCTCGGTCTCGCCGCCGGGCTGCTGGGCGGGGCGATGCTCGTGCCGCTCGGCCCCACGTTCGCCTCGAAGGTGACCGGCGACGTCAACACGTTCTCGCTGTACATCACGGCGCTGGGCGTCGGCGTGGCGATCGCAGTGGTGGTGCTGAACGTCGTGCAGAACCGCGTCCCGAAGGCGCCGGTGTTCGCGCTCATGCTCTTCATCGCCGGCGTCTCGCTGCTGTTCGCGGTGTCGATGTCGACGTTCTGGCTGTCGGCCATCGGCGTGTTCGGGGTGGGGTTGGGGGCCGGGTCGGTCTACGTGCTCGGCTTCACGCTGCTGCAGGAGCACACCGACGACGCCGTCCGCGGCCGGATCTTCAGCACCCTGCTCACCCTCGTGCGCCTCTGCGTCCTCCTGGCGATGGTCCTCGGCCCGGCGCTGTCGACGCTGTTCGAGCCGCTGTCGGCCCGGTTGTTCGGCGAGACGGCCGGACACGAGGGGCCCGGAGTGACCGTCTTCGGCCAGTGGTACGGGCTGCCCGGGGTGCGCATCACGCTGTGGCTCGCGGGCTTCGTGGTCGTCGCTGCGTCGCTGGTGGCGTCGCGGGCGCTGCGGGTGGGGCTGCGCAGCAACCTGCGGGAGATCACCGGGGAGATGAAGGCGGCCCGACGAGATCGCCACGAGGAGCGGGAGCTTTGATGCGAGGGCGGTTCGTGGTGCTCGAAGGCGGCGAGGGCTGCGGGAAGTCCACGCAGGCTGCTCGCCTCGCGGACGCGCTCGGCGCGGTGCTGACCCGAGAGCCCGGGGCAACTCCGGTGGGGCAGCGCCTCCGCTCGCTGCTGCTCGACCCCTCCTCGGAGGTCTCGCCGGTCACCGAGGCGCTGCTGATGGCGGCCGACCGCGCCGAGCACGTCGCCACGGTGGTGCGCCCGGCGCTCGATGCAGGGCGACACGTGGTGTGCGACCGCTACGTCGGCTCCTCCGTCGCCTACCAGGGCCACGGCCGTGGTCTCGACGTCGACCGCATCCTGGCGACGTCGGAGTGGGCGACCGGCGGCCTGCAGCCCGACCTGGTGCTGCTGCTCGAAGTGCCCGCCGAGGTGGCCGCCGTCCGGCTGGGGGAGGACCTGGACCGCTTCGAGGCGACCGGCGGCGGGTTCCACGACCGTGTGCGCGAAGGCTTCGTGCAGCAGGCGGAGGCCGACCCGGAGCGATGGGTGCGGGTCGACGGCGACCGATCGCCCGACGAGGTGGCCGCCGACGTGCTGTCGCAGGTCCGCGCCAGGCTGGGGCTGTGACGATGAGCGTGGAGGCAGGGACGGAGACCGACTGGTTCGACCGGGTGGTGGGCCAGCCCGAGGCGGTCGCCACGCTGCGGGCTGCCGTGCGGGCACCGGTCCACGCCTACCTCCTCGTGGGACGCCCTGGCACCGGCTCGGCCACGGCTGCCCGCGTGTTCGCCGGCGAGCTGCTGGTGCGGGCGAACCCGGACACCGATCCGGACCGCCACCGTGCGCTCGCGCTCGCCGACCAGCACCCTGCTGTCACCGTGGTGGAACGGGTGGGCGCGTCCATCTCCGTCGACCAGGCCCGCGAGGTGGCGCGCCGGGCGACGCTGTCGCCCGCCGAGGGCACGCGCCAGGTGCTGGTGCTCACCGACTTCCACCTCGTCGACCGCGCGGCACCCACGCTCCTCAAGACGATCGAGGAGCCGCCCGACTCGACGGTGTTCGTGATCCTCGCCGACGACGTCCCCGACGAGCTGGTGACGATCGCGTCCCGCTGCGTCCGGGTCGACTTCGGTCCGGTTCCCACGGCCGACCTCGTGGCCACGCTCCGGGCGGAGGGCGTCGACGCCGAGCTCGCCGAGGCGGCCGCGGCTGCAGCGTCGGGCGACCTGGACCGTGCCCGGCTGCTCTCCACCGACCCGGCGCTGGCCGAGCGTCGCGACTTCTGGCGGTCGGTGCCCGAGCGCGTCGACGGCACCGGCGCTCGTGCGGTGCAGCTGTGCGATGAGGCCCTGGCGCAGACCGAGACGGTCGTGGGGCCGATCGAGGCCCGCCACGAGGAGGAGAAGGCGGCGCTCGAGCAGGAGATGGAGGACCTCGGCGTCCGGGGTGGCGGTGGCCGGCGCAAGGAGCTGGAGGACCGCCAGAAGCGGGAGGTCCGCCGGATCCGCACCGACGAGCTCCGTGCTGGCGTGGCGCTGGTGGCCGCCCGCTACCGGGACCTGATCGACCGTCCGGGCGGAGCGGCGGCGTTCGCGAAGGCCGCGGAAGGGCTGGCCCGCCTCGACGAGCGGCTCGCCCACAACCCGAACGAACGGCTGGCGCTCCTCGCCTTCTTGGTCGACCTGCCGCAGCTGCCTCGCTAGGCGGGCCGTGCCGGGCGGATCTGGCGGATCGGCAGGTCGGTCAGGTCGGGCATGGAGGGTTCGAGGTCCCGTTCGCTACAGTGGCGGCTCCCGCCCGGGTAGCTCAGACGGCAGAGCAGCTCACTCGTAATGAGCAGGTCAGGAGTTCGATTCTCCTCTCGGGCTCTTCGAGCGACGTTCCGTCCCGCGCATCCAGCGGGCGTGTCACCCCGGACCGAGAGCACCCACGGCGACGGCGGCGGTACCGTCACGGGCGGTGCGCGCGGGGCAGGAGCCGCCGCGGCGCGGCCCTCTGTGGCCCAGGGGACCGTTCCGCCGTGAGGTGTGGGGCAGCCCCCTGCGCGGGACCTGGCTGGCCTCCGCGCTCGGCCTGGTCCTCCTCGTCGGCTTCACCGTCGTGGCGGTCACGGGCTTCCTGTCGTACGCCGCCTACAACCCACGGCTCGGCGCGAACGACCGCACGCCTGAGGCCGGTCTCCTCCGCTTCTACCTGTTCGACTGGCCGACGTCACCGGCCTGGCTC
>JBIQID010000095.1:0-12639 GCA_044508215.1 Actinomycetota bacterium
GCACCTGGTAGGCGAACCGGTTGTCGGGGTCGACCAGTCGGACCAGCCACCGCTCGCTCCCCTGGTACAGATCCGGCACACCGGGTGCCATGAGTTGGATCGCCTTGCGCGCCAGCGACGTGGTCCTCGCGGGCACGACGAGCTCGGCGGCCCACCGGTCCAGCCCCTCGGTGATCGCGGGGTCCCCCAACAGGGTGTCGACCAGGCGGTCGAGGTGCGCCTCGTACTCCTCGTCCATCGCCAGCCACGAGGTCCGCTCCTTGGCCTCGCGGGCCGCCTTGCGGGCCTGCTCCCGGATCCGCTCCGGCTCGGGTCGCCAGGTGGCGAGCACCAGCTGGAACAGCGAGAGCGCCACGGCGCCGTCGTCGGGCCGCCATTCGCCGCTCGACGAGAGCACCTCGCACCACTCCTCGACCGACTCCGCCCACTCCCCGGCCCGCTCGCTGAGCACCGTGAGCACCGCCCGGGTGTCCTCGCTGCGCTTCGAGTCGTGCGTCGACAGCGAGGTCATGGCATCGGGGTGGTCCCGCTGCAGCTCCTCCATGACGGCGTGGAAGTCCGCCAGCGGCAACCCCCAGGCGTCGGGGTCCGAGCCCACGTCCACCCGTGACAGGAGGGTGGGCAGCCGGTACCACGCGGTGTCCTCCTTGCCCTTCGCCATGGCCGGGCCCGTGAGCTGCTGGAACCGCGCCCGGAAGTCGGCCTCCGGACCGCCCGGGGGCAGCTCGTCGACCATGAGGTGGCGCAGGAGCCCGAACAGCTCGGGGTCCAGCTCGGGATGCTCCCCGCGCGCCCGACCGAGCGTCTCGTCCACCACCGCGACGTCCTCGGGATCAGCCGGACCATGCCCCGCCACGTAGGTGCGGTAGACGGGCATGGCCACCACCGCGGCGACGACCGCAGCGCGCAGCTCCCGCCGGGAGAAGTCCCGGTACCGGCGCTCGGCCTCGGCGACCTCCACGAGCACGTCGGTCACCCGGTGCACGTCGGGGCCGAGCAGCTCCTCGGTGACCGCCGCCTTCGCCTCGCGCACGAGGCCCTCGACGTCGGGGCGCCGCCCCGCCACCCGCTCGGCGAGCGACTCGAAGGGCGCCCGACCCGCATCGTCGACGAAGAGCCGGTCCACCAGCTCTGCGACCTCGTAGCCGGTCGTCCCCGCCACCGGCCAGGCGCGGAGCCGCTCCCCCGGTTCGAGGATCTTCTCCACCACGATCCAGCGGTCGCCCACGCGAGACCGCAGGTGCTCGAAGTAGCCGGCGGGATCCCGGAGGCCGTCGGGGTGGTCGACGCGGAGCCCGTCCACCGCACCCGTCCGCACCAGCTCGAGCACCAGCCGGTGCGTCGCCTCGAAGACCTCGTGGTCCTCGACGCGGGCGCCGACGAGGGTGGTGATGTCGAAGAACCGCCGGTAGCCGAGGTCGTCGATGCCGGCCTGCCAGCGGCTCAGGCGGTGGTGCTGCGCGCCCAGCAGCGCGTCGAGCGCGTCGGGGTCGGCCGCGATCCGGTCCAGCTCCTCCTCCAGCGTGGACGAGCTGACGGCGACCCTCGCCCGGATGTTCTCGACCGACTCGGGTGAGAGCGGTGCGGTCACCGACGGGTGGACCACGACGATGTCGTCGCCTCGTTCCTCCAAGCGGAAGGCGCCACGTTCGATCTCGCGGCCGAGGTGGTCGCCCAGCACCGGCAGGAGGACCTTCCCCTCCAGCCGTCGCTCGGCGGCGTGCCACTCGATGTCGAAGAACCTCGCGTACGGGCTGGCCGGCCCCCGGCGGAGCACGTCCCACCACCAGCGGTTGGCACGCGGGTCGGCCGCCAGGTGGTTCGGAACGATGTCGAGCACCAGGCCCAGCCCGCGCCGGGCGGCTGCCTCGCGCAGCGCGTCGAACGCCTCGGCGCCGCCCAGCTCGGGGTCGATCTGCTCGGGGTCGACCACGTCGTAGCCGTGGGTGCTGCCGGGAGCGGCGCGGAGGATCGGCGAGAGGTACAGGTGCGTCACACCCAGCCCGGCCACGTGGTCGAGCACACCCGACGGCTCGAGGTCAGCGAGGCCCACGCCGTCGCGCAGCTGGATCCGGTAGGTCGATCGGGGGGTCACGACGTGGAGCGCAGGACCACGACGGCGCCCGCCGCGACCGGCACGCTGCCGTCGACCTCGTGCACCTCCTGCGGCAGGGCGCCGGCGGAGTCGACCAGGAGCTCCCAGCGCAGCCCCTCCTGCGGTTCGGGCAGCGCCCAGTCGACGGCGTCGGCGGAGGCGTTCAGGAGGATCGCGAAGCAGGCGTCGGTGAGCTCCTCGCCGCGGGGACCCGGCTCGGTGATGGCGTCGCCGTTGAGGACCATGCCCAGCCGTCGACGCTCGGGATCGTCCCAATCCACCTGCTCGAGCGGCTTCCCGTGCTCACCGATCCACTCGACGTCGGGCCGCCCGCCGTCCTCAGCCGGGTCGCCGGTGAGCCAGTGGCGCCGGTGCAGCACGGGGTGGTCCCGGCGGAGCGCGACGAGGCGGCGGGTCTCTTCGAGCAGGTCGGCCGAGGCCGCGACGGCGTCCCAGTCGACCCACGTCAGCTCGGAGTCCTGGCAGTACGCGTTGTTGTTGCCGTCCTGGGTCCGCCGGGCCTCGTCGCCGCCGAGCAGCATCGGCACACCCTGGGAGAACAGCAGCGTGGTGAGGTGGTTGCGGACCATGCGGGTCCGGCAGGCGAGGACGTCCTCGTCGTCGGTGGGGCCCTCGACCCCGCAGTTCTGGCTGCGGTTGTCGTCGGTGCCGTCCTGGTTGTCCTCGCCGTTGGCCTCGTTGTGCTTGTGCTCGTAGCTCACGAGGTCCCAGAGGGTGAAGCCGTCGTGCGCCGTGATGAAGTTGATGCTCGCTGCGGGTCGACCCGCATCGTTGGCGTACAGGTCGGAGCTGCCGGCCAGGCGGGTGGACAGCTCGGGCACCTGGCCTGGCGTACCCAGCCAGAAGTCGCGCACCGAGTCGCGGTACCGGCCGTTCCACTCGCTCCAGTAGGGCGGGAAGTTGCCCACCTGGTAGCCGCCTTCGCCCACGTCCCACGGCTCGGCGATCAGCTTCACGCTGCTGGTCACCGGGTCCTGCTGGATCAGGTCGAAGAACGCGGACAGCCGGTCGACCTCGTGGAGGTCTCGGGCGAGGGTGGCGGCGAGGTCGAAGCGGAACCCGTCCACGTGCATCTCGGTGACCCAGTACCGCAGGCTGTCCATCATCAGCTGCAGCACGAACGGGTTCCGGGCGTTCATGGTGTTCCCGGTCCCCGTGTAGTCGCGGTAGTACCGGGGCTCGTCGTCCATCACCCGGTAGTAGGCGAGGTTGTCGAAGCCCTTGAACGACAGGATCGGGCCGAGGTGGTTGCCTTCGGCCGTGTGGTTGTAGACGACGTCGAGGATCACCTCGAGGCCGGCGTCGTGGAAGGCGCGGACCATCTGCTTGAACTCACCCACGACGTCCTGGGGCGCGTCGGCCGAGCGGTAGCCGTTGTGCGGCGCGAAGAAGCCGATCGAGTTGTAGCCCCAGTAGTTGCGCAGGCCCTTCTCGACGAGGTGTGCGTCGTGCACGAACTGGTGGACCGGCTGCAGCTCCACCGCCGTCACGCCGAGCTGCACGAGGTGGTCGATGACCGCCGGGTGGGCCAGCCCTGCGTAGGTGCCTCGGAGCGGCTCCGGCACGTCGGGGTGCAGCTGGGTGAAGCCCTTCACGTGCAGCTCGTAGAGCACCGTCTCGTGCATCGGCGTGGAGGGCGACCGATCGTTGCCCCAGTCGAAGTAGGGCGAGGTCACCACGCTGCGCGGCACGAACGGCGCGCTGTCGGTCTCGTCCATCTCGACGGGCTTGCCGTCGAGCCCCGTGCCACGCCGGTAGGCGAAGGCGGCGGGATCCCAGTCGACCTCACCGTCGACCGCGGTGGCGTAGGGGTCCATCAGGAGCTTCGCCGGGTTGCACCAGCAGCCGTGGTCGGGCTCCCAGGGACCGTCCACCCGGTAGCCGTACCGGGTGCCCGGACCGACCCCCGGCAGGTACACGTGCCACCGGTGCGCGTGGACCTCGTCGAGGGGGATGCGCTCCTCCCCCGAGTCGGTGTCGATGCACAACGTGACCGCGGAGGCCATCGACGAGAAGACCGAGAAGTTCGTCCCTGCGCCGTCGAACCGGGCCCCCAGCGGTGCTGGGAGACCCGGCCAGCGCTCTTGTCCGCCCTGGGCGGGTGCTGCCATGGCCGGTCCTGTACCCGCGAGCCGAGCCGGTCCACACCGTCGGCGCCAGGGGGCACACCCCGGCGCGCCGCCGCCCGGATCCGAACCAGTCGGGTCGAGTCAGATCATGACTGGTCAGCGGGCGACGCGCTCAGCCAGCCGGATCAGCCCACGCAGGGGCACGGCCACCATCTCGGGCCGGTGGGCCAGCTCGTAGCGGATCTCGTACGCGCACTTCTGCACCAGGCACATGCAGAGCAGGTCGGCCGCGGCGTCGGGGTCCTCGGGGACCAGGTGGTGGCCCTGGACCTTCTCGTCGTAGCCCTCGAGGAACGACGTGCCGACCGCCTCCGACCACGTCCACGCCCAGGCGTCGAGGTCCTCGCGGCTGGTGCCGTGCAGACCTCCCCGCTCGACGAGGTGGCGGGCGGCCACCTGCGCCGCGTAGTCGTACGACCGGAGCATGCCGGCGACGTCCACGAACGCGGTCCGGGTGATGCGCCGCTCGGAGATCGGCCGTGTCGGCTCGCCCTCGAAGTCGATGAAGAAGTGCTCCCCGCCCCGCACGAGGACCTGGCCGAGGTGGAGGTCGCCGTGCACGCGCAACCGCAGCACGTCCATCTTGTGGGTGGCCACGAGGAGCACGCCGTCGAGGATCGAGCGCTCCCGGGAGAGCGCCGACTCGGCCAGCTCGAGGGTGTCCTCGTCGAGGAGGTGCCGCGATCGGCGGAGCGCCGACAGCGCCGAGCGGACCTGGCTGCGTGCGTTCTGGGCGAGGGCGCGGACACCCAGCTTCCCGAGCGGGGTGGCGCTGAAGCCCGGCAGCTCCACGGAGGAGAGCGCCAGGTGCAGCTCGCCGAGCTGCTCGCCGAGTGCCCGTGCGTCGTTCGCCGCGGCGGTGAGCAGGTCGGCTCCGCCCTCGGCCCCCTCGGTGGGGATGCCGCTGGGCTGGCCGGAGCCGGCGATCACGGCGTCGTAGTAGAAGCCGAGCGACTGGAGCGTCATCTCCCAGGCATCGCCCTCGTTCGGGAGCAGCTCGGTGCACACGGCGACGGTGATCGGGTGCCGGGTGGCTCCTTCCAGCTCGATCGCGCCGAGCACGTCGGGGACCCACGGGAACCTCGCCCGGGTGAGCGCACGGCCGATCTCCAGCTCGGGGTTCTCGCCCTCGTTCACACGGCGGATCAGCTTCACCATGGCGGCGTCGCCGATGGCGACGCTCGAGTTGGACTGCTCCCGCGAGCCCACCGACGGGGTGTGCCCCTCGAGGAGCGCCTCCCGCAGCCTCGGGTCGGCCGACGCGACGAGCGCGCCCGACCTGCCACGCACGCGACGCCGGCTGGTGGCGATGCTGAGCAGCGTCTGGACCCCGGCGGGGTCGGTCATCGCGTCGACGACCACACCACCGTCCGCTCGGGCGACGACGACCGAGCCGGGTCCGGTCGACCGCTCCTCGCGCCAGGCGAGGGGCACCGCATAGGTGTCACCGCCCCCGGTCCTCGTCCGCATCTCCACGAGCGCGAGGACCACGGTGTCGTGGCCGGTGCCGATCCGGAAGGTGTTGACCACCTTCGCGCCGGTGACGGCCGAGGGGTCACCGGCGAACCAGCGGGCACGCTTCACCGCCTGCGCGATGGCCGCCTCGAGGTCCTCGCGGGGGTCCGCCGCCAGCGCCGGCCAGCGACCGCCCACCTCGGGCGGCTCGCGGTCCTCCCAGGTCTCGGCGGTGGACGGCGGGTCCAGCTCGAACCAGAAGAACCCGTGTGGCGCCAGGGTGAGCATGTACGGCTCGTCGCCCACCGGAGGGAAGCGCGTGTGGCCGAGGACCTCCACCGGCGTCACCCCACGGTGGCCCTCGAGGCTCAGCTCGACCGCCTGCGCGTGGCGCGAGAGGTTCGCCACCACGAGCACGCTGCGCTCACCCTCGAGGTGGCGGAGGTACGCGAGCACGTGGTGGTTGTCGGGGTCGAGGAACTCGATGCTCCCCCGCCCGAGCGCACGGAGCCGCTTCCGCAGGGCGATCAGCTGGCCGGTCCACCACAGGAGGGACGTGGGGCTCCCCTGCTGGACCTCCACGTTGACGTGCTCGTAGTGGTAGGTCGGGTCGATCACCGGCGGCAGGTACAGGCGCTGTGGGTTCGCGTCGGAGAAGCCGGCGTTGCGGTCGGGCGACCACTGCATCGGCGTCCGCACGCCGTCCCGGTCGCCCAGGTAGACGTTGTCGCCCATGCCGATCTCGTCGCCGTAGTAGACGACAGGCGTCCCCGGCAGGGAGAAGACGATCGCGTTGAGCAGCTCGATGGTGCGGCGGTCGTTGTTGAGCAGTGGCGCCAGGCGACGGCGGATGCCGACGTTCAACCGCATCTCGGGGTCGCGGGCGTAGGCGCGGTACATCGCGTCGCGCTCCTCGTCGGTGACCATCTCGAGCGTCAGCTCGTCGTGGTTCCGCAGGAACATCGCCCACTGGCAGCCCTTCGGCGGCTCGGGGGTCTGCTCCATGATGTCGACGATCGGGGTCCGCTGCTCGGTCTGCAGCGCCACGTAGAGGCGCGGCATCACCGGGAAGTGGAAGTTCATGTGGCACTCGTCGCCGTCGCCGAAGTAGGCGGCAGCGTCCTCGGGCCACTGGTTCGCCTCGGCGAGGAGCATCCGGTCCTCGTACCGCTCGTCGATGTGGCGGCGCAGCGACTTCAGGTACTCGTGGGTCTCCGGGAGGTTCTCGCAGTTCGTGCCCTCACGCTCGTAGAGGTAGGGCACCGCGTCGAGCCGCATCCCGTCGACGCCCATGTCGAACCAGAACTCGGCGATCTTCTCGATCTCCCGTCGGACCGGCTCGTGGTGGTAGTTCAGGTCGGGCTGGTGGGAGAAGAAGCGGTGCCAGTAGTACTGGCCGGCCACCGGATCCCACGACCAGTTCGACGTCTCCGTGTCCGAGAAGATGATCCGCGCCTCGGAGTACTTGTCGGGGTCGTCGGACCAGACGTAGTAGTCGCGCCACTTGCTGCCCCGGGGAGCGTTGCGTGCCCGCTGGAACCACGGGTGCTGGTCGGACGTGTGGTTGACGACCAGCTCGGTGATCACCCGCAGCCCCCGGTCGTGGGCGTCACGGAGGAACCGGCGGAACGAACGGAGGTCGCCGTACGCGGGGTTCACCGACCGGTAGTCGGCGATGTCGTAGCCGTCGTCGCGGCCCGGCGAGGGATAGAACGGCAGCAGCCACACGGCGGTGACCCCGAGGTTCACGAGGTGGTCGAGCTTCGAGCGGAGGCCGTCGAAGTCGCCGACCCCGTCGCCGTTGCTGTCCTTGAAGGCTCGGACGTGCACCTCGTAGATGACGCCGTCGCGGTACCACTCGGGGTTCGGCTCGAGTGGCGTCGCCGCTCGCTTCGACCGCGGCTGGGTCGTCATGAGGGTCCTCTCTGGCCGGGGGCGCGGTCGGGCTGCGGCCGATCGGGGCACGCAGCGTCGCTACCCATCATGCCCAACCCGAAGACCTGCGCCCGCGGATCGGAGGGGAGCCGGGGGCGTGGACGCGACGGCGGGAGACGACCTCAGGGCTCCGTCTTGCTGAACGCGTGGCGACGCACGTCGTCGAGGCTCCGGCGGATGAGCCGCGACAGGTACGACTGGCTCACCCCGTACCGCTCGGCGAGCTCCACCTGGGACTCGTCGCCGTAGAACCGCTGGAACACCAGCGCCTTCATGTCGTCGTCGAGGCACTCGAAGGCCGAGCGGAGGACCACGCGGTCGGTCGTGCGCTCCACCCCGTCGGCGCCCGTGGGCTCGGCCGGCAGCTCACGCTCGGGGAGGGCGTCCGCGGCGACGGGCTGACGAAGGTCGTCCACCTCGAGCGCCTCGAGCACCTGCTCGTCGGTCCACCCCAGCTCCGCGGCCAGCTCGGACGGCGTCGGCGAGCGACCCTCCCGCACCGCCATCTCGTCGGCCACGCGCCGCGCTCGAAGGTGCGCATCGTGGAGGCGGCGCGGCGGCCGGACGAGCCAGCTGCGATCCCGCAGGTAGCGCTTGCACTCGCCCTCGACCGTGCGGTCGGCAAAGGTCGCGAAGCTCACCCCCCGCAGCGGATCGAAGCGGCCGACAGCCCGCAGGATCGCCAGGAGCGCCACCTGGCGCACGTCGTCGGCCTCCGCGCCGCGGCGGCTGAACCGGGCGACGTGGTGGTCGGCGACGAAGGCGTAGCGCTCGACGATGCGGTTCCGGGCGGCGTCCGACCGTCCGGACTCGAGGTAGTCGTCGAAAAGCTCGCGTTCCACTTCGGGGTCAGGACGACGGCTCCGCCAGCTCCCCTTGGCAGAACCGGGTCCTCCTGGCTCTGGCATCGGAGGCGCGTACCCATTCGGCCCCGTGCTCACACCCCGCGCTGTGACACGCTGCCCGCATGACGATCGACGACCAGGACGACCTCGACGGGCTGCAGCGGTGCGGTCGGGCCGTCGCAGCGGCCCGCGACGCGATGGTGGAGGCGGCCCGGCCCGGCATCACGACCCTCGACCTCGACGAGGTCGGCCGGCGGGTGCTGGCCGAGCACGGCGCCCGGTCGGCACCACAGCTCGCCTACGACTTCCCGGGCACGACCTGCATCTCGGTCCTCCCCGAGATCGCGCACGGGATCCCGTCGAAGCGGGAGCTCCGCGACGGCGACGTCGTGAACATCGACGTGTCAGCCGAGCTCGACGGGTACTGGACGGACACCGGCGTCACGATCGCCATCGGCGACGCGGGCCCCGAGGCCGAGCGGCTCCTCGAGACCACCCGCGAGGCGCAGCGCCTGGCGATGGGGGCGGCCCGCGCCGGCTCCCCCGTGCGGGCCATCGGACGAGCCGCCGCCCGCCACGCACGACGGAACGGCTACACGACGATCGCCAACCTCACCGGGCACGGCGTGGGGCAGTTCATCCACGAACCGCCCTCGATCGCCACCGTGGCGTGCGCGGGCGACGGCGTGGCGCTCGTCGAGGGCCTGGTCCTCGCGGTCGAGCCGTTCCTCTCCACCCGGGCGACCATCGCGCACGAGGCGGACGACGGCTGGACGCTGCACGTGCGCGACGAGTCGCTGGTCGCCCAGCTCGAGCACACGATCGTGGTCACCGACGGCGAGCCGCTCGTGCTCACTGCTGGTTGAGCCGCTCCCCCATCGCGATCCGCGCCGGGTCGAGCAGCTCCTCCGCCTCCGCACGGTCGAGGCCCGCTGCGACGACGAGGTCCACGAAGTCCGCGCCGGTGCGGTTCGCCTCCTTCACGATCTCGGCTGCACGGTCGTAGCCCAGGCGGGTCGCCACCGCGGTGACGTTGACCGGTGACCGCGCTGCCATGTCGCGGGCGTGGTCGACCCGGACCTCGACGCCCGAGAGGCACCGCTCGGCGAGGACCCGGCTGACCCCGGCGGCGAGGCGCACCGACTCGAGGAGGGCGTCGGCCACCACCGGCAGGTGCACGTTCAGCTCGAACGAGCCGCGCCCGGCTGCCATGGCGACGACCGTGTCGTTCCCGATGACGCGCAGCGCCACCTGAGCCAGCGCCTCCGGGATGACCGGGTTCACCTTGCCGGGCATGATCGAGCTGCCGGGCTGGAGCGCGGGGAGCGTGATCTGGGCGAGCCCGCTGACCGGGCCCGACGAGAGGTGGCGCAGCTCGTCCGCGAGGTTCAGCATCGACGAGGCGAACGTCCGCAGCGCGGAGCTGACCACGGCGAAGGGTTCGAGGCCCCGCTGCGCTGCGAACACGTCGTGGGGGACCGAGAGCCGGATCCCTGAGACGTCGGCGAGCTGCTCGATGACAGCGGTGCGCCACCCGGGGGGCGAACCGAGGCCGGTGCCCACCGCGGTGCCGCCGAGCGGTGGTGTCCGCAGCTCGTCGAGCGACGCCTCGATGCGCTGACGGTCCGCCCGGAACGTCGCCGCCTGGGCCCCGAACTGGTCGCCCACGAAGAGGGGCGCCGCGTCCATGAGGTGCGTGCGGCCCGGACCCACGTCGCGTGCGTGTCGCTCCGCGAGCCGTTCGAGCTCGGCCACCACGAGGTCGATCGCCGGCAGCAACGAGTCCGTCGCCGCCGCGATCACGGCCAGGCGGATGGCGGTGGGGATCACGTCGTTCGACGACTGCGACGCGTTCACGTCGTCGTTGGGGTGCACCGTCGACCCGACCCGCTCCGAGACCAGGGAGGCGATGACCTCGTTGACGTTCATGTTCGTCGAGGTGCCCGAGCCGGTCTGGTAGACGTCGATCGGGAACTGGTCGGCGTGGTCGCCGGCGGCCACCTCGAGCGCCACGTCGCGGATGTGGCCGGCGAGCACCACGTCGAGGCGGCCCAACCGTCCGTTGACCTCGGCGGCGGCCGCCTTCACGAGCGCCACCCCTCGGATGAGCTCGGGTGGCATCTGCTTCCCCGAGATCGGGAAGTTCTCGACCGCCCGTTGCGTCTGTGCACCCCAGCGAGCGCCCGCCGGCACCTCGACGTCGCCGAGGCTGTCGTGGGCCAGTCGCTGTCCGTCGGTCCCTGAGCTATCCGCCTCCACCGCCGCTGCTCCTTCCCCCGTCGGTTCGCCCGCTCGGGGGCGCTCCCGCCTCCATCAGGTCCCTGAACCGGGCGAGGGAGAGTGCGTTCCGCCCGAACAGCGCCGTCACGGCGAGCGGCCGCAACACTACCCAGGCGAGACGGATCGGGCCCTCGGCGGCCACCTCGGTCATGTGCACCACCGTGGCGCCGTTCGGGGCGGCGCCGGCGCCCTCGGTGGCTCCGGTGCCCTTGCCGTCGTCGGACGGCTCGGCCGGAGACAACTCGAAGCGCACCATCGCCCGGCCGAGCACGCCCATGCCCGCGGACAGGAGGAGCCGATCGGGCTCGTGAAGCTCGGCCACGGTCGTGCTCCCCGGGATCCGGACGGGACCGCCGCCGATGACGTGGTGGAAGCTCGACCCGACCGCCGGCCAGTTCGCGTCGACCGAGCGGATGCGGACGGCACCCACGAGCCACCGGGGGTACAGCGACGCGTCGAGCAACGTGGAAAACACCCGGTCGATCGGCGCGTCGATCCGCACCGGTGGCGGCCCTGTTCCCTCGCGGGCGGGCTCGGGTCCGTCGTCCTCGGGTGGCGGCATGTTCAGTGCACCGTGGGCAGCTCGAGCACCAGCTCGGATCCGGGCCCTCGCATGGTGAGGAACCAACGGTCCGCCATCACGGCCACGCCCAGGTCGACCACGTCGTTGTCCGCCCCCCACGCCTCGAGCTGGCCGAGGATCCGTGGGCCCGTGGTGGTCCCCACGTCTCGAAGGGAGAGCGACACCGGCGTGCCGGCCTCGACCATCGTGGGCCCGAACGAGATCGGCTCCATGGCCACCACGTCGACCATCGTCGCGAAGTTGTGGCGCTCGACGAAGAGCATCTGGACCGACCCGAGGGGGATCGTCCGAACGTCGGCACGGTGGTCGCTGGCCATGGTGCGGAGCTTCCCCTCGCAGGCCGGTGCCAGACATCGCCTGGCGAGGACTGCGGGGGGCCATCTCCCCTGCGCGAACGAGTCCCTGAGCGGTCCGGTCGTTGACAGATCGGCGCGGCCAGCGGACGATCGGTACGTCACCGCGGTCCCGCTCCTCTGGGGCGGGCGGGACAAGGGGGAACAATGCGAGTCATCGACATCCTCAGGCACAAGGGCCACGAGGTAGCGACCATCGGACCGGATGCAACGGTGGAAGAGGCTGCCCGGGTGCTCTCCGAGCGTGGGATCGGCGCGCTCGTGGTGAGCGCGGACGGCACCCGGGTGCTGGGGCTCCTCTTCGAGCGGGACATCATCCGCCACCTCGCTCGGGCCGGCCGGGACGGGCTCGACATGCCCGTGGAGCGGGCGATGACCACGGACATCCGGTTGTGTGCGTCGAACGACTCCGTCGAGGACCTGATGCGGACCATGACGCTCACCCGCCTGCGGCACCTGCCCGTCTGCGAGGACGGCGAGCTCCTCGGGATCGTGAGCATCGGTGACGTGGTCGAGCGCCGCCTCGACGAGCTGGAGAACGAACAGGAGCACCTCCGGCTCTACATCCAGACCGGCAGGTAGATCGAGCGGCGCTCGACGCGGGTCAGGCCCGGCGGGATGGCTCCGCCGGGAACGCACGGCCGGGAACGCGCGGCCGGCGCCGACATAAGCTGCGTCGGCTACGGCGTGCGCCGGGCGAAACGGGGGAACGAGCATGAGGAAGTTCCGGGCCTGCGTGGTCATCCTGCTGTCGGTGGGGGTGCTCTCCATGAGCGCCACGGCGTGTGGCACCGAGCCGCCGTCGCAGCGCCAGCAGGAGTACCTGATGACCTCGATCGGCAACTTCTTCACGCTGATCGCCTGGGTCTGGATGCTCCAGGAGCGCGACAAGCAGTGCCCCGGCTGCCCCTTCTAGGCAGCTAGCCCCCTCGCGGCCGCGCCC
>JBIQID010000230.1:0-1744 GCA_044508215.1 Actinomycetota bacterium
CCGTTGATCGGTCAAGATCTTTGTCTCATGTGAGGCGCTGTCCTTCCCGTGCTCGCACGGGCGAGGAGGGGCCTGGACGCGAAGAAGGCCGCAGCCGGCGCCGGGTCACCCCGGGTCCGGGCTACGGCCCTCGAGCGGAGACGGTGGGATTTGAACCCACGGTGAGTTTCCCCACACACGATTTCCAGTCGTGCCGATTCGGCCGCTCTCGCACGTCTCCAGGCGCCGACCCTGCGGGAAGGCAGGCGCCAGCGTAGCGGCCTGGCCCGAGCGGCCCGCGACCCGCTGGCGTGGAGCCGCCGGGCCTCCGTTATGCTGACCCTTCCGGCCTGGGTGCCGGGCGCTGGTGAGGCGGTCGGGTCCTGTGCGACCCGGGCCCGTGAATCGAGTCAGGGCCGGGAGGCAGCAGCTCTCAGCGGATCTCCGGGAGTGCCGCAGATCGCCTGACCGCCTCACCAGCGCCCCGCCCCCGCCGCCGACGGCTGTCAGGGGCCACCGGTAGGATCGCTCCGATGGCGAAGCAGTCCCTCTACCGGCGCTACCGCCCGCGGCGCTTCTCCGAGCTCCGCGGCCAGGACCACGTCGCGAAGGCGCTCCAGCATGCCGTCGCTGCCGGCACCGAGGGCCACGCCTACCTCTTCAGCGGGCCCCGTGGCACGGGCAAGACCTCCACGGCGCGGATCCTCGCGAAGGCGCTGAACTGCACGAACCTCCTCGAGGGCGAACCGTGTGGTGAGTGCGACAGCTGCGTCGCCATGGACGCCGGCACCAGCTACGACCTCTTCGAGCTCGACGCCGCGTCGAACAACGGCGTCGACGCCATCCGCGACCTCATCAGCCGCACCGCGGTCAGCTCGCCGGGCCGCACGAAGGTGTACGTCCTCGACGAGGTGCACATGCTCACCGCAGCGGCCTCGAACGCGCTGTTGAAGACGCTCGAGGAGCCGCCCCCGCACGTGGTGTTCGTGCTGGCCACCACCGATCCCCAGAAGGTGCTGCCCACGATCCGCAGCCGCACGCAGCACTTCGAGTTCTCGCTGCTGGGCGCCGACGAGCTGACCGAGCACGTGAAGTGGGTGATGGAGGACGCGGGGATCGACCTCGATCCGTCCGTCGTCCCCGAGGTCGTGCGCCTCGGTCGGGGCTCGGCGCGCGACACCCTCTCCGCGCTCGATCGGGTGGTGGCGCTCGGCGGTATCGACGAACGCTCGGTCCCCTCCGACGACCTGCTGTGGGCGCTCGCCAAGCGCGACACGGGGGAGGCCATCTCCGCCGTGGCCGCCGGCATCGCCACGGGCAACGAGCCACGCACGATCGGCGAGGCCCTGCTCGGCCAGCTGCGCGACGCGTTCTTGGTGGCGGTGAACGCCGAGACCCCGCACCTCACCGACGACGACCGCGCGCAGTCCGCCGACGTGGCGTCCACCTTCGGCACGCCCGGCATCACCCGGGCGCTCGAGCTGTTGGGCGCCGCCCTGGTCGACATGCGGCAGGCGACCGATCAACGGATCCCGCTCGAGGTGGCCGTGGTGCGCCTCTGCCACCCCGACCTCGACACGAGCTCGGCTGCACTCATCGATCGGATCGCGCAGCTCGAGCGGTTGGTCCGCTCTGGCGGGGTGCCCGCCGCCGGCGAAGGCGCTGCCGAGGCCCCCAGCGGAGCGGCGAGCGACCAGCCGGCTCCTCCGCCGCCCGCACCCGCGGCCCCTGCCACGCCGTCCGTCGCCCGGAGCGGTGCGGCCAG
>JBIQID010000096.1:0-8875 GCA_044508215.1 Actinomycetota bacterium
GGCCGCAACGGCGTCGAGCGCGTCGGTGTGGCGCAGCAGGTAGGTGCCGAACAGACCGCCGGCCACCACCGCGGCGATCGCCCCGACGACCGCCAGGCCGACCAGCGTGTCCCGTCGGGTCGCCCGATCGGCGAGCGGCCGCCAGAGCACCCCCACCGCCACCCCTGCGAGCACGATCGCCACGCCGACCTGCCAAGGCGGGTACAACGTGGCGGCGAAGCACGCGCCGGCCCAGCCGGCGAGCACCGACCAGCCGACGCGCCAGCGGATCCGCTCCTCCCTCAGCGCGGCGAGCACTGCTGCGGCGGCCAGGCACCCGTAGCCCACCACGGTGAAGGTCATGGGCACGGTCCACCACTGGGTGACCGGCGCCAGCACCATCAGGAGCGCCGCCGACGTGCCGAGCAGCGGCCGGCCCGTGAGCACCTGGACGAGCGCGTAGACGCCCACCGCCTGGAGCCCGAGCAGCATCCACCACTCCACCGCCAGGCCGCGCACGGGACCGAGCACGGACCAACCCACGAGGTGCGGTCGCACGACGAGGTCCGGCATCCCGGTGGGGAGGTCGTAGAGCACGCCCAGGTCGTGCTCCCCCATCCCGCCCGGCGCCTCGTCGGGCAGGCCGTTGCGGACCTGGTTGAGCACCCACGGGGTGCGCACCAGCCACTCGTCGGACCGGATCGCACGGGGGCGGCCCAGGACCACCCCGGCGTCGTCGGCGGTGGCCTCGCCGGTGGCGGTGGCGTAGAGGCCGATCGACGACCCGCTCACGCCGGCGCCGCCCAGGACGAGCACCGTGATCAGGCACGCGAAGGGGAAGGCCCAGGGCGCGAACCGCCGCAGCTCCGGGGCGAGGCGGGTCACCTCAGGTCCGCATGGGCCAGCTGGGGCGCAGGCCTTCGGGCAGGTCGGCTCGGGCCGGGTTGGCCTGGTCGCGGGCCGAGAGGACGGGATCCTCGACCAGCCACTCGCCGGCGATCTCGGGGTCGTCCCAGGCCACGCCCAGCTCGTCGGCGGGGTTGTAGTAGCCATCGACCAGGTAGGTGATCGTCATGTCGGTGACCGACGCGAAGCCGTGGGCCACACCGGGCGGGATGTAGAGGCCCAGGTGGCGGTTCTCACCGTCGACCTCGCCCAGGTCGACCATCTCGGTCGCTCCGTCGGTGGGGCCGCCGGCACGCAGGTCGTGGAGCACCACGCGGGCGTGGCCCTCGGGGACGTACCAGTAGTCGGCCTGGTGCAGGTGGTAGTGCAGGCCCACCACGCAGCCGGCCTTCCGGTCGCCGCGATTGCCCTGGATCATCTCCCGACCCGATGGGAACCACTGGCGCCGGTAGGTCTCCACGAAGAAGCCCCGCTCGTCGCCGAATACCTTCGGGGTCACGTGGTGCACGCCGGCGATCAGGTCGCTCTCTCGGATGTCGGCCACGGGTGTTCCTTTCGGGCGCGTCGGCGGGTGAGCGCCGGAGGCGGCGCTACTCGAGGTCGATCAGGCAGTGGTCGCCCACCATCAACCGCGTGGCGGTGGGGCGCTGGCCGGTCCGGCACACCTCGGCGTCGCGGCCGATCAGTGAGTCGACCAGGCGGGGCACGTCGGCGATCCGCGCACGTTCGAGGACGACCGAGTTCT
The DNA here is from genome assembly GCA_044508215.1 of Actinomycetota bacterium. GTDB lineage: Bacteria > Actinomycetota > Acidimicrobiia > Acidimicrobiales > Microtrichaceae > JAEZFI01. Next base: position 1,631 of record JBIQID010000096.1, read on the forward strand.
GGATCTCGCTGCGGTGGATCTCGCAGTCGGCTGCGACCGACGTGTACGGGCCGATGTAGCTGTCGACCAGGTGCGTGCCGGCCCCGATGATCGCCGGGCCGCGCACCCGGGAGTTCTCGAGGACCGCCCCCTCCTCGATCACCACCCGCCCGTCGACCTCGCTGCGCTCGTCGAGCCGGCCCTCCACGCGGGACTGCAGCTCGTCGAGGACGCGGCGGTTCGACTCGAGCAGCGGGTCCTTCTTGCCGGTGTCGAGCCACCACCCCTCGAGGAGGTCGTGGCGCACGCGGCGGCCGTTGTCGATCAGCCACTGGATGGCGTCGGTGATCTCGAGCTCGCCGCGACCCGAGGGCTCGATCGCCGCGACGGCCTCGTGGATCGCCGGGGTGAAGAGGTACACGCCCACCAGCGCGAGGTTCGAGGGCGGATCGGCCGGCTTCTCCACGAGGCGGAGCACGCGGCCCTCGGGATCGACCTCGGCGACGCCGAAGCGGTGCGGGTCGGGCACCGGGCACAGGAGGATCTGTGCCACCGGTGGCGTGGTGGCGCCCGAGAGGGTGGGGCGGTTGGCGTCGTCGTGGTCGAGGCGGAACCGCTCCACGAAGCCGGTGAGGCCCTGCTGGAGCATGTTGTCGCCCAGGTACATCACGAAGTCGTCGTCGCCGAGGAAGTCACGGGCGATGAGCACGCAGTGGGCGAGCCCGAGCGGCTGCTCCTGGGGGATGTAGGTGATCTTGGCGCCGAACCGGCTGCCGTCCCCGACCGCCTCCATGACCTCGGCGCCCGTCTCGCCGGTGACGATGCCGATCTCGGTGATCCCCGACTCGACCATGTCCTCGATGCCGTAGAAGAGGATCGGCTTGTTGGCGACGGGGACCAACTGCTTGGCACTGGTGTGCGTGATCGGCCGCAGGCGCGTGCCCGCGCCACCCGAGAGGATCAGACCCTTCACGCCCGACGTTTCTAGCAGCGACCGCCTCAGATGCCCCTGTCGTCGCCCGACGCGACGTCGCGCAGCACCTCGGCGACGCGGCGGGCGCACTCCTCCCACGTCTGTGGCCGGAACGTCGCCGCGACGTCCCTTCGGGCCTGGTGGTGGTCGGGGTCGGTGAGGTGGCGGGCGACGAGGGCGGCGAGCTCGGCGGGGTCGTCGGGGCCGAAGGTCTCGACGTGCTCCCCGCCCACCTCGGCGAGCGCTCCGCCGGCCGACGAGAGCACCACCGCGCCGCGTTGGAGCGCCTCCACCACCGGCAGGCCGTAGCCCTCGGCCCGGGACGCGACGACCACCACGGTCGCCGAGCGGTACAGGTGGTCCAGCTGTGCGTCGGTCACCGAGTCCCACCAGGTGAGGCGCGACGGGTCGGTGGCCTCCATCCGGTCGGCCACGTCGTCGGCCTTCCAACCACGCCGGCCCACCACCACGAGCGGCACGTCGACGCCGTCGGCCCAGAGCCGTTCCATGGCGTCGAGCACCACGACGTGGTTCTTGCGGGGCTCCACCGTGCCCACCACCAGCACGAACGGGCCCCCGGGCACCTGCATCGAGCCGCCGGCGTCGTCGTCCTCCGTCGGGGCGATCGAGTCGGCGCCCAAGCCCACCACGGGCGTGCGGGGCACAGGGAGGCCCTCCTCCTTCGCCCACCGCCGGATCGATTGCGCCACGTCCTCGGTGCTGCACATGACGACCCGGTCGGTCACGACTCGCGCCCGCAGGAAGTCGGTGAAGTCCGAGACGAGCGTCGGTACGAACCACTCGGGGTTCGTCACCGCGAAGATGTCCTGCACGAACGAGGCTCCCCGCACGCCGCGGGCCGCCTGCTCGGGGGCGAACTGCCGGCGGGGCGGGGTGACGCGGTTCCACACGGCGTCGAGGTCGAAGAGCACCGAGCCCGGCTCGAGGTCGCCGAGCAGCAGGTCGCGGTGCTCGACCGGCTCGGCGCGCAGCGCCCTCTGCCGGCGCCACCACAGCGCGAGCGGCTGGAGGCCCATGGCGCGGGCGATGTCGCCCACCTTCTTCCGCGCCGGGTGCTGGGGCGGCGGGTGGCGGTGCGGTTGCTCGTCGGTGGTCGGTGCGAGGAGGGCGGCGTACTCGGCGGTCGAGACCCGACGGAACTGGCCGTGGAGCTCCGACCAGGTGATCAGGACGAACCGCAGGTCCGGAGCGACCACGGGGAGGTGCTCGACCAGCTTGCAGACGACGCGCTGGATGCCGGCGCGCCAACCGCTGCGCAAGGTGACGGTGACGTCGAGGTAGACGGTGGTGGGTCCGCCCGGCCACCGCTTCGGGGCGGACGGCACGCCGCGTGGGAGCAGGCGGCTGCGGACCCGGGTGGTGGGCTCGACGCCGACCCGACGACGGCCGGGCAGCCGCGCCGAGAGGATCCCGGGCAGGGCGGCGAGCGCGCCGAGCAGCGCCCTCGCCCAGAGGGCCCGAGCGTGGCCGCCGGCGCGTCCGGCGCCGCCTCGCCTGGTGGGTCGGAACGCCGGCTTCGCGTAGTGGGCGAACCAGCGCCAGGCGGCGACCACGTCGCGCGGCGAGCCGCTCCTCGTCACGGCGAGCAGCCAGTTCCGGTAGTTGAGGAAGTGGAAGCCGGTGGCCGCCGTGCCGCCCGACCCGCCGTGGAGGTGGTGGACCACGGAGGCCGGCACGCAGCGGATCCGCCAGCCCGCACGCCGAGCCCGGCGCGAGAGGTCGGTGTCCTCGTAGTAGGCGAAGAACGTCGGATCGAACACGCCGACGGCGTCGAGCAGCTCGGGGCGCAGCAGGACGGCGCCGCCGGAGAAGCCATCGGTGTCGTGCGGGACCAGGTCGTCCCAGCGGGGGTCGTCGGCCTCGCCGGCGTCGGCTCCGAACCACCGGTCGGCTGCCTCGGTGGTGTGCACCCACTCGGTCCCGAGGCCGTTCACCCGGTGGTGCCGGGGCCCGGCGCCGGCGAGCGCGACGGTGGTCGACCCGGACGCCGGCACGTCGACGGCGGTGCCGGCGAGCGACACCACGAGCGGTTCATCCACCTCGGCCAGGTCCACCTCGATGCGCGGGGTGCGGGAGCGGTCCTCCCCCACCGGCACGTGGACGAGGCAACCGCGGTCGACCCGCCGCACGACCTCCGGCGGTCGTGCCGGGTCGGTCCGCTCCTCGGCTCCCTCGACGATGCAGCGACGGGTGACGTCGATGCCGTCCACCCGCACGGCGGCGATCCGCGCACGGGACCGGCCGTCGCCCGGATCGAGCTCGAGCGTCACGAACGGCAGCTCGAGCATCAACCGGCTGCCCACTGCACCGACCTCGGGGTTCGCCTCCAGCTCGGCGAGCAAGGGCGTCAACCAGCCGGGGTCGACCGCGGCGTCGTTGTTGATCAGCGCGATCGCCCGGACGCCCTCCCGGTCGCGCAGCGCACGGTTGCAACCCTCCGCGAAGCCGAGGTTGGCCCCGTTGTCGAGGAACCGGACGCTGGGCAGGTCGGCCAGGTCGCGGCGGAGGCGGACCAGCGACCCGTCGATCGATCCGTTGTCGACCACCACGATGTCGAGCTCGCCCGCCGGGTGCTCCGTGCGGACGAGGCTGCGGACGCACCGTGCGGTGAGCCACGCGGAGTTCCAGTTCAAGACGACGACTCGGACCGGCGCGGCCATCGGCCAGACGCTACAAGGGCGGTCCCCATCGCCCCGGGTAGCATCGCCCGCCGTGTCCGCGGCCCCTGCAACGATCCACGAGACGGCCACCGTCGAGGACGGTGCGCTCGTCGGCGACGGCACCCGCGTCTGGCACCACGCCCAGATCCGTTCGGGTGCCGTGGTCGGTGCGGGCTGCAACCTCGGCAAGAACGTGTTCGTGGACTCCGGGGCCCGGATCGGGGACCGCTGCAAGGTCCAGAACAACGTCTCCGTGTACTCCGGGGTGACGATCGGCGACGCCGTGTTCGTCGGGCCCAGCGCGGTGTTCACCAATGACCTGTGGCCGCGGGCCGACTCGACCGACTGGGAGGTCGTGCCGACGTCGGTGGGCGACGGGGCGTCGATCGGCGCCAGCGCCACGATCGTGTGCGGCGTCACGCTCGGCGCGCGCTGCACGGTCGGCGCCGGAGCGGTGGTGACCCGGGACGTGGAGGACCACCAGCTCGTCGTGGGCAACCCGGCTCGTCCCGTCGGGTGGGTGTGCGACTGCGGCCGCCTCGTGTCCCGTGAGGCCGAGCGACCGGCGACGATGCAGTGCGAGCGCTGCCGGGGCTCGGCGTGATCCCGATCTCGAGCGTCGATGTGCCCGCCGAGGCGGAGGAGCTGGTCCTCGAGGTCCTGCGGTCGGGGATGCTGGCGTCCGGACCGAAGGTGGAGGAGCTGGAGCGGCTGGCGAGCGAGATGGCCGGCACCCGCCACGCCGTGGCCGTGAACAACGGCACGACGGCACTGGTGGTGGCGCTCGAGAGCCTGGAGCTGTCGCCGGGCGACGAGGTGATCACCAGCCCGTTCACCTTCGTGGCGACGCTCAACGCGATCCTCGAGGCGGGCGCGACGGCGCGGTTCGCCGACATCGGCGACGACTTCTGCGTGGATCCCCAGGCGATGGAGGCGGTCGTCGGCGAGCGGACCGCCGTGCTGCTGCCGGTGCACCTCTACGGGCAGATGGCCGACATGCCGGCGATCGCAGCGCTCGCCGGGTCGCGGGGCCTCGCCGTGGTCGAGGACGCAGCGCAGAGCCACGGCGCGTCGGTCGGCGGGCGCCGCGCCGGTTCGTTCGGCCTCGGCTGCTTCTCCCTCTACGGCACGAAGAACGTCACGACGGGCGAGGGCGGCCTGGTCACCACCGACGACGACGCGCTCGCGGATCGGATGCGGCTGCTCCGCAACCAGGGCATGCGTGCCCGCTACCAGTACGAGGTGCCGGGCCACAACTACCGGCTGACCGACCTGCAGGCGGCCGTGGGGATCCCGCAGCTTCGTCGCCTCGACGAGATCGTGGAGCGACGGAACCGCAACGCCGAGCGGCTGAGCCAGGGGCTGGTCGACGTGCCCGGACTGGTGGTCCCGACCGTCGAGCCCGGGCGTGGGCATGTGTGGCACCAGTACACGGTGCGGGTCACGCAGGACGCTCCGATCGGGCGCGATGCCCTGGTCGAGGAGCTGACGGCCCGCGGGGTGGGGTGCGGCGTGTACTACCCCCGCACCGTCTACGACTACGACTGCTACCGGGACCACCCGCGTGTGGTGGCCGACCCCTGCCCCAACGCTGAGCGGGTCGCCGCCGAGGTGGTGTCGCTTCCGGTGCACCCGAAGCTCACCGAGGCCGACCTGGACACGGTCGTCGCGACGGTCCGTGAGGTGTTCGGGTGCTGAAGCTCGGCGTCGTCGGCACCGGGATCATGGGGTCCAACCACGCCCGGATCGCCTCGCAGCACCGCGGGCTCGACCTCGTGGCGGTGGTCGACCCGGATCGGGAACGAGCCGAGCAGCTGGCCGGCACCTACGGGGCGAAGCCGTACGCGGACGTCTCGGAGTGCATCGACCAGCTGGACGTGGCGGTGGTGGCGACGCCCACCGAGCACCACCGCGACGTGGGCGTGGCGCTGCTCGACGCCGGCGTGCACACGCTCGTGGAGAAGCCGATCGCAGCCACCGTGGCCGAGGCCACCGAGCTGATCGAGGCCGCCGAGCGGTCCGGCGCCACGCTCACCGTGGGCCACGTGGAACGCTTCAACCCGGCGGTGCTCGAGCTCGACAACCTCGTGACCGAGCCGCTGCACCTCACCGCCACCCGCATCAGCCCGTACGCCTCGCGGGTGACCGTGGGGGTGGTGCTCGACCTGATGGTCCACGACCTCGACATCGTGTCGAACCTGGCGGGCGCCCCGGTGTCCCGGGTGCAGGCGTCGACGTCGACGGTCCGCTCGGACTCCGAGGACCTGGCCACCGCGCTCCTGGAGTTCTCGAACGGGGTCACCGCCACGCTCACCGCCAGCCGCATCGGCCAGCAGAAGATCCGCCAGCTGACGATCACCCAGCCCGACGACTTCGTGGAGGTGGACCTGCTCCGCCAGGCGGTGACCATCAACCGCGTCGCCCACGCCGAGTACCTCTCCTCCGAGGGCGCCCGCTACCGCCAGACCGGCGTGGTCGAGATCCCGTTCCTCGAGCACCGGGGCGAGCCGCTCGCCCTCGAGCTCGATGAGCTGGTGCGGGCGATCGACGAAGGGCGCCCTCCCCGGGTGACCGGCGAGGACGGCAGGGCTGCGCTGCAGCTCGCGCTCGATGTGGTCTCTGCGGCCGGCGGCTCCGCTGCTGGCCCCACCGGATAGGGCCGACGCGGTGTACGAGGGGAAGAAGATCGCCGCGGTGGTGCCGGCCTACAAGGAGGAAGCGCACATCGCCCGCGTCATCACGACGATGCCCGACATCGTGGACATCATCGTGGTGGTCGACGACTGCTCACCCGACGAGACCTACCAGCGGGCCGTCGAGACCGGCGACCCACGCCTCACGGTGATCCGCCACGAGGAGAACCAGGGCGTCGGCGGGGCGATCATGACGGCGCACCGCAAGGCACTCGAGCTGGGAGCCGACATCGACGTGGTGTTCGCCGGCGACGGCCAGATGGACCCGGCCTACCTGCCCGACCTCCTGGACCCGATCGTCCACGACGGCTACGGCTTCACGAAGGCCAACCGCTTCTACTCGTCGAAGTCGTTCGGCGGGATGCCGTTCCACCGGATCATCGGAAACGTGATCCTGTCGTTCCTCAACAAGCTGGCCTCGGGCTACTGGAACCTGTTCGACCCGCAGAACGGCTACACGGCGACGAGCGCGACGGTGCTCCGCCGCCTCGACTTCGACCGCATCGCCAAGCGGTACGAGTTCGAGAACGACTTCCTCATGCACCTCAACATCCTCAACGTGCGGGCCAAGGACGTGCCGATCCCGGCCGTCTACGGGGACGAGGTGTCGACGATCAAGCTGCGCAAGGTCGTGCCCGCGCTGATCCGGCTCCTGACGCGAGGGTTCCTCCGGCGCATCGCGCTCAAGTACGTGATCGGCACGTTCTCCCCGATCGCGCTGTTCCTGGTGTCGGGCTCGCTGCTGCTGCTGTGGGCGTTCGTCTTCGGCATCTGGGTGCTCGTGCAGACGATCGGCCCCGAGGTGGCGAGCACCGGCACGGTGCTCCTCTGCGTGGGACCGGGCCTGGTCGGCTTCCAGCTGGTGCTCACCGCGCTGCAGCTCGACATCGCGGCCACCCCCGACTGACGCTGCGCCGCC
>JBIQID010000096.1:8975-12513 GCA_044508215.1 Actinomycetota bacterium
GTCGCGATCTTCCGCGTTCTCAGCCCAAGATCGCGACTGTCAGGAAGATCGAGCGGCGCCCGACGACTCGGGCGAGGTCAGGCGGCGGAGGCGGGCGCCTGCAGCGGCGCCGGCTGGCAGAGCCCGTCGAGCTCGACCACCTCGATCTGGTCCCGGTTCTCCCAGGTGATCTGGTTGGCGGGGTCCTTGTGGAGCTTGTACTCCCGGAAGCTCATCTCGAGCGTGTCGACCGTGAGGTAGCGCCCGATCAGCGGGTCGCCGACGCCCAGCAGGAGCTTCAGCGCCTCGACCGCCTGGATCGTGCCGATGAGGCCCGGGAGCGCACCGAGCACGCCGGCCTCGGCGCAGCTGGGGGCCAGCTCGGCGGGCGGGGGCTCGGGCAGCATGTCGCGGTAGGTCGGTCCACGCTTCGGGTCGAACACCGTGATCTGGCCCTCGAAGCGGAAGATCGAGCCGTGCACCACCGGCACGCCCGCCTTCACCGAGGCGTCGTTCAGCATGTAGCGCACCGGGAAGTTGTCGGCGCCGTCGATGACGAGGTCGTAGCCCTCGATGATGTCGAGGATGTTCGAGGCGTCGAGGCGCACGTCGTAGACGACCACGTTCACGTCGGGGTTCAGCGCGGTCAGCGTCTTCTTGGCCGAGTCGACCTTGCGCTCGCCGATGCGGTCGACGTTGTGGAGGATCTGGCGCTGGAGGTTGGAGGCGTCGACCACGTCCATGTCGACGATGCCGAGCGTGCCCACGCCCGCCGCTGCGAGGTAGAGCGCCGCCGGGGACCCGAGGCCACCCGCGCCGAGCAGGAGGACCTTCGAGCCGAGCAGCTTCTGCTGGCCCTCGACGCCCACCTCGGGGACCAGGAGGTGCCGCTGGTAGCGGTTGCGCTGGTCGGGGGTGAGGACCTGCGGGGTGCGCCACTCGCGCCCCTCGTCCTTCCACTGGTTGAAGCCACCGGCCATCGAGGCGACGTCGCTGTAGCCCAGCTCGCCGAGGGTCTTCGCGGCGAACGCCGATCGGACGCCGCTGGCGCAGTGGATGACCACGGTCGCGTCCTTGTCGGGGACGCGGTTCTCGATCTGCCCTTCGAGCTGGCCCCGCGGGATGTACACGGCACCGGGGATCGCGCCCTGCTCGAACTCGTCGGGCTCGCGGACGTCGAGGATCGTCGCGCCCGCGCGGCGGAGGTCTTCGGCCTCAGCGGTCGACACCTCGCGGATCTCGCTCTTCGTCTTCTTGAGCAGTTCTCGGAAGTTCGACACGGTCGGGCTCCTGGGAGGTGGTTCGACGTCTTCGGGTGGTCGGCAGGTGGTCCGGTGACCGGCCTGGCTGGCCCGCGGAGGGCACCGGTTCAAAAGCCTACCGAAGTGGTCAACATTTGGGCCAGCGAGCTATTCCCCGCGGGCGACCAGTGCCGGGAGCACCTCCGTGAGCTCGCCGACCACCACGGCGTCGGCGAGGCGGTCCATCTCGGTGGGCTCCCCGTTCACGATGACCACGGGGACCCCGCTCTGGACCGCGATCGGGACCATCTGGGCGATCGGGTAGACGGACAGCGTCGAGCCGGCCGCCAGCAGGAGGTCGCCGTCGGCCGCCGCCTGGAACGCCCGCTCGAGGTCCTCGGCGACGAGGGACTGGCCGAAGCTGATGGTCGCCGACTTGAGGATCCCGCCGCACACCTGGCAGGGAGGGTCCTCTTCACCAGCCCGGACGCGATCGAGCGTCTCGGACATCGGGCCACGCCAGCCGCACGACAGGCAGGCCACCTCGCGCATCGTGCCGTGGATCTCCACGACCTTCTCCGGATCCGAGCCGGCGAGCTGCTGCAGCCCGTCGATGTTCTGCGTGACGATCGTGTGGAGCCGGCCCTGCCGTTCCAGGTCGACGAGGGCAGCGTGCGCGTCGTTCGGTTCGGCGGCCCATGCCCGGTGGTCGAGCCGGCCGAGCCACGCCTGACGGCGGACGTCGGGATCCGACAGGTAGTGGTCGAGCGTCGACAGCTTCTCGGCGCCGGGATTGCGGGTCCAGACGCCCTTCGGCCCCCGGAAGTCGGGGATGCCCGAGCGGGTCGACATGCCGGCACCGCAGAGGGCCACCACCCGGGTCGCCCGGTCGAGCAGCTCCTTCGCCGCATCGAGCGTCACGGCTCGGCCTTCCAGATCGACACGAGACGCGCCCTTGCGCATTGAAACGACATGAAATACATTGACGGCTTCTTCCCTCAGGAACGGTTCACCCGGATCACCCAACCAGGAGCACGCAGTGTCCACCACCTTGCTGGAGAACTTCGGCCAGTCCACCCCGCAGCCCGGCGACGATCCGGTCCCGCCCGCAGCTCGCTCCATGCACCCGTCTGCCGGAGGCAGGGGCGACCGCTCCATGCACCCGTCCGCCGGGGGGAGCGGCGACCGCTCCCCCCGCCAGGCCGATGGCCCGACGCTCGAGCTGGACACGCTGCTCACCGTGGTCAGGTGGGACGACCCCCGAGCGACCGCCCACTGGCACGACCTCCGCGGTGACTACGTGGAGCGGTTCTGGCTGGGCGTGCTCGGCCCGGCCACCACCCTCCTCCTCCGACGCTTCGCCCGGGGCTTCGTCGAGCGACCCGACGGGTTCCGGGTCAGCCCCGCCGACACCGCTGGGGCGCTCGGCATGGGCCGGGGCACCGGCAAGCACTCCATGATCGCCCGCACCGTGGATCGCGCCTGCCAGTTCAAGGCCGCGTTCGTGGTCGACGAGCACACCCTCGCCGTCCGCTCCCTCCTCCCGCCCCTCACCGGCCGCCAGCTCGCCCGGCTCCCCGTCACCCTGCAGCGGGCCCACGACGCCTGGCTCGACAAGCACGGCCTCGCCCAGCCCACCGCGGCCTGACGCCCTCCCGGCGCAGGGCGCCCCCTCCCTTCCTCTCCGCCCTGCGCCGGGCACCCTCACGTGGCACAGGGCCGGCAGCCCGGCCGCCTCGAGCCCAGGCCGCGCGCTGCTGCTCGGGAGCGGCTCCTACGCTCGGCGGGCATGGCGGAGATCAAGACGAGGCCCACCGGCGAGGACGTCACGGCCTTCCTGGACTCGGTGCCCGACGAACGCCGGCGAGCGGATGGCCACGAGCTCCGCCGGCTCTTCGAGCGGGCGACCGGCGCGGCCGCCGAGATGTGGGGTCCGTCGATGGTGGGCTTTGGTACGAGCCAGTACACGAACACGACCGGCACCCACGACTGGTTCGCAGTCGGCTTCTCGCCACGCAAGGCCGCGCTCACCATCTATGGGGTCCACGACGGCTACGGCGAAGCAGATCCGCTCCTCGACGACCTCGGACCGCACACCACGGGCAAGGGCTGCCTCTACATCAAGCGCCTGGAGGACGTGGATGTGAGCGTCCTCGAGCGTCTGATCGCCCACGCCTGGCAAGCTGCCGAACCGACCTGACTACGCCCCGGCTCACGCTGGGGCGCGGGCTACTTATCGGCGGTCCAGCCAGAAGCGGACAACTTCAAGCTGTCCCGATCTGGGCAACCCCCGCGCCCACAACCGGACAACTCCATCC
>JBIQID010000097.1:0-2791 GCA_044508215.1 Actinomycetota bacterium
TCCGCGACGGCTTCGGCCAGCAAGCGGCCGCCGTGTGAGGAGTAGTTCGGGGTCTCGAAGTACGAGAGGTGGACGAACTCGTCGGTGCCGTCCGCGGGGGCGACCGCGATGCACGCGGTGGCGTCGAAGTGGTTCACCGCCGCAGCGCCTCGTGTCCAGTCGGTGGCCTCGATGATCGACACCTCGGGTCCGGCCGCCTGCACACCGGCGGCGATCGACCCGACCAGCGAGCGCAGCTCGCCGAGGTGGCACACAGCGATCCGCGAGCTGCTGTCGGCCCGGACCCCGCGGATGGCCACCCGCTCGCGAACCCCGGCCAGCGTGGCGGTCCCGCCGCGGGGCTGCAGGCGTTGCAGGGCGGCGACCGTCTCCGGCCCCACCACGCGGTCGTTCACCAGCCCGGTGTCCTGTTGGAACTGGCCGACGGCGCGCTGGGTGTTCGGCCCGAAGATGCCGTCCACCCGGCCGGCGTCGAAGCCGAGGCCGCCGAGGCGGTACTGGAGCTCGGCCACGTCGTCCCCCCGCATCATCGGCGACGTCAGCACCAGGAGGCGGGACCCGAGGCGGCAGCCGGCTTCGATCAGGCTCGTCCAGGTGAGGTGGTCGCACACCCCGGACCGGGGGAGGCCACGGGAGGCCTGGAACTGTTCGACGGCACGGCCGACGTCAGAGTCGTAGTGGTCGGTGCGCGGCGCGTCGAAGCCCAGGTCGCTCAACCTCGACGTGAGGTCAGCGACGGCAGGGCCCGAGGCGCCGACCGAGAGGGGGAGCGACCGCGTGTTGATGCGAGCCCTCCTCAGCGCTGGGGCAGTTGGGGTGACCCGCAGGTCACAGGAACTCGGCGAGCTCCTCGAGCAGCTGCGGCTTGCCCTTCGCTCCGATCATCTTGGTCTTCGGGAGGCCGTCCTTGAAGACGATCAGCGTGGGGATGCTCATCACGTCGAACTGGCGGGCGAGGGTGGGGTTCTCGTCCACGTTCACCTTCGCGACGCGGATCTTGCCCTCGTTCTCGGCGGCGATCTCGTCGAGGATCGGCGCCACCATCTTGCACGGCCCGCACCACTCCGCCCAGAAGTCGACGAGGACCGGCGTGTCAGCAGCGCCGATCTCCTCCTGGAAGGTCGCTTCGGTCAGGTTGGTGACGCTCATGTCGGTCCTCCGACTGGATGGGGGTTGTGCTCGTGTGGGACAGCCGGCGTGGACCGGGTCTGTGGAGGTGAACGCTGCCAGGGGGTCGGAACATTCCGCCCCGCCCGGGGCGTCAGCCGTGCTGTTGCTCCAGCCAGCGCTCGGCTTCGATCGCGGCGGCGCAGCCCGAGCCGGCCGCGGTGATCGCTTGGCGGTAGTAGTCGTCTTGGACGTCGCCGCACGCGAAGACGCCCGCCACGCTGGTCGCCGTGCGATCGGGCGCCGTGACGATGTAGCCGTTCGGCTTGAGCTCGAGCTGACCGGCGAACAGGTCGGTGTTGGGGCGGTGGCCGATCGCCACGAACATCCCGGTGAACGGGTGCCGGGTGGTCTCTCCCGTGTGGACGTCCTGGGTCACCACGCCGGTCACCGAGGTCTCGCCCTCGATGTCGACCACGGTGCTGTTCCAGAGGAACTGGATCTTGCTGTTGGCGAAGGCCCGCTCCTGCATGATCTTCGACGCGCGGAGGGTGTCGCGACGGTGGATGACCGTCACTGTCCGCGCGAATCGTGACAGGAACAGCGCCTCTTCCATCGCCGAATCGCCACCGCCGACGACGCAGATGTCCTGGTCGCGGAAGAAGAAGCCGTCGCAGGTGGCGCACGTCGACAGACCGTGGCCCAACAGCCGGGTCTCGGCTTCGAGCCCCAGCATCAGCGACTGCGCGCCCGTGGCGATGATCACGGAGTCGGCGGTGAACGTGGGCTCGGCCTCGGTGTCGCCCACCCACACCTCGAAGGGCCTCACCGTGAAGTCGACCTTCGAGGCGCGGACGGTGCGCAGGTCGGCACCGAAGCGCTTGGCCTGCTCACGGAAGTTCGACATCAGCTCGGGGCCCATGACCCCGGCGGGGAAGCCCGGGTAGTTCTCGACCTCGGTGGTCAACATGAGCTGCCCACCGGGCTGGTCGCTGGTGGAAGACGGCTCGCCCTCGAGCACCACGGGGGCCAGCGTCGCCCGCGCGGCGTAGATCGCAGCCGTGAGGCCGGCGGGACCGCTGCCCACGATGACGACCTCGCGGTGTTCAGTCGCTCCGTTCATGTCAGGCCTCCGCCGGCTCGTGTCGCTTGCCCCACAGCAGCAGACCGCCCGCCGTGAGCAGGACGCCCAGCACCACGTAGGGGATCCAGATGTCACCGGGGATCAGGTCGAGGGAGCGGACCGTGAGGAGGGTGACCACGACCAGGGCCACGACGCCCACGATCGCGGCGACCACGCCGACGACGATGCTCTTCGCGATCGCCAGGAGGGGGCCGGTGGTGGAGTCGTGGACGCGGTCGACGACGTCGACCACCAGATCGGTGACCTGGTCGGTCCAGTCGGGTTCGTTCGAGGCCGGCATGCGCGCGGGGGCGCCGGCGGTCGTCGGGGCGGGCTCGGCCATGAGCTGAGGCTAGTGCCGGGGACCGACACCTCCGCAGTGACGGGCGTCGATCCCGCCTCGGGTCAGTCCATCGCCTCACACGTGGCGATCTTGAGCGCCTCCACGGTCCCGTCTGCCGACCGGACGACGATCACCGGCCACCCGGCGACCACTGCACGTCCCAGCACCTCGACCTCGTCGAGCAGGCCGGGCGGGCAGTCGAACCTCAGTGCCGCTCG
>JBIQID010000097.1:2891-12498 GCA_044508215.1 Actinomycetota bacterium
GCCTCTGCGCCGGCCTCGACGTCGCCCCCCGGGTCGGCGCCGCCGTCGGTGGAGGTGGAGCCCCCACCGACCTCAGCCGTGGCAGCGTCCCCGGCGCTCGACAGCTCGTCCTGGCCGGTGCCCAGGGTCGCGAGGACCCCGGCGCCGGCGGCGACGAGCACCACCACGGCCGCAGCGCCGGCCAGTGCTCGCCTGAGATCGAGGCCGCGACGGCGCCGGTGCTCGCCGAGGTCCACGACCTCGGGCGCCGGATCGTCGTCGCCAACGGCGGTGGAGCCCCCGAGGGCCTCGTCGAGCGCGCTGCTGAGCACTGCGGGATCGCCCGCTTCGACCCGCCCGATCCGGCGGCTCACCGCGCGGAGCTCCTCGACCGCCCGCTGGACCTCAGGGTCGTCCTCCGCCGGGCGCGCCACGGGAGGCGGCTCGCCGTCGACGAGCGCGCTGGCCACCAGGTCGACCGGTTCGGGGTCGTGCAGTTCGTCCATCTCCATCGTCAGACGTCCTCCGACGCCGTGGGGTTCCCCAGATGGTCCGAAAGTGCACGTCGCCCGCGGGCGATCCGGGATCGGACGGTCCCCGGCGGCACCTCGAGGACCGACGAGATCTCGTCGTAGTCCAGCCCGCACAGGTCCCTCAGCACGACCGCCGCCCTGAACTCCCACGGCAGCTCCGCCAGGGCGGCGTCGATGTCGAGGCGCTCGGCGGTGAGGTCGGGCGCCCGGGTGGCGCCCCTCGCCTCGACCGCTGCGCCCAGCACCTCGTCGTCGGTCGGGACCGGTCGGCGGGAGCGCCGCCGGAGCTCGTCCCAACACGCGTTCGTCGTGACCCGGTAGCACCAGGTGCTGAAGCGCGAACGGCCGTCGAAGCGGGGGAGGCCCCGGACGATCGCGATGAGGGCCTGCTGCACGGCATCGTCGGCATCGACCCCGCAGAGACGTCGGCAGATCGTCGTCACCATGTCGAGATGAGCGCCGAGCAGCCGGTCGAGGGCGGCTCTGTCCCCCTGCCGGGCGAGCGCGATCAGCTCCGCCTCGTCAGCCACTGGGACGTCCGGTCAGCGTGACCTCGGCGAGGCGGAACCGGTGTGGCGCCGGACCCTCGCCGAGGTCGGTCACCCACAGCAGCACGGTCCGGCCCGTGGTGCCGGCGGGGAAGCGGATCCGGGCGTCCCCGTCCTGGTCGCGGACCCTGGCCACGGCAGACCCGGGCTGCGGTCTGGTGGGCGCCGGGTCGCCCACCACGTGGACGTCGGCCGACCAACCCCGCGTCGAGGTCTGCACGTCCAGCTGGACCAGCTCCGCCTCGACCGAGGTCGACAGGAGGATCCCGACGCCGTCCTTCGTGCCGAAGTCGCGCTGGTTGTAGCCCTCGGTGGTCCACTCGGTGCCGACGTCGCGGTCGATGGCCAGGGGTGCCGCCCGATCGTTCTCTCCGGCGGCACCGGTGCCCTGGGGGTCGTGGGGGACCGCGCTCACGATGGGAAGCGGCACCGTCGGAGCGCCGTCCAGCCCGGACCCGGGCTCGCCGTCCTCGGTCGGCTGGACCAGCAGGTAGATCAGCACCACCGACACCGCGGTGACCCCCAGGAGCAGCACGGGCCCCAGGCGTGACCGCCGGTGACGACGCGTCGCCGGCTGCTGGGCGGTCTCCTCGACGGGCGCCTCCTCCGTCGGCCGTTCGACGGTCCGCCGTCCGGCAGCGCGCCTCGGACGGGCGGTCGCAGGGTCCTCGACGGGCGCGCCGGCGAGCTCCGAACGGACCCGTTCGAGGCGTCCGACGAGCGTGGGGGCGTCGGGGATGCGCTCGTCGGGGTCACGCCGCAGGAGCGCGTCGATCGTGGCGTCGAGGGCCGGCGGGACCGAGGGGTCGAGGTCGCGGGCCCGCAGCGGCTCGACGCTGAGCCGGGCGAGCGCGCGGGAAGTGGGGTCGTCGCCGGGGAACGGGGTCCGGCCGGTGGCCGCCTCGAAGAGGAGCAGGCCGAGGCTGTAGAGGTCTGCCCGGCCGTCCACCGGCCGGCCCTCCAGCTGCTCCGGCGCCAGGTACGAGGCCGTCCCCATCACCGACCCCTCGAGGGTCAGCTCGGTGTCCGCCTCGGCGCGGGCGATGCCGAAGTCGGTCACCTTCACGCTGCCGTCGAAGCCGATCAGGACGTTCGCGGGCTTGATGTCGCGGTGGACCACCCCCGCACGGTGGGCGGCGACGAGGGCGCTCGCGAGGTCGACCCCCATCTCCACCACGTCGCTCGGACCCAGCACGCCGGCATCGTCGAGGTGCTGGCGCAACGTGATGCCGTCGACCAGCTCCAACACGATCGCGTCGACGTCGTCGTTCGCGACCGTGTCGTACACCGCCACGATGTTCGGGTGCGACACCCGGGCCACGCTGAGCGCCTCGTGGCGGAACCGGGCCGTGAACCGCTCGTCGTCGCGGAGGTGCTCGTGGAGCACCTTGATGGCCACCTCACGGCCGAGCACGGTGTCGGTGCCGCGCCACACACGCGCCATGCCGCCGGACGCCAGCGGCTCCTCCAGCCGGTAGCGACCGGCGAGCAGGTCACCCCGCCGCGCCATCTGCCACCGCTCGCCGCTCCCGCCGGTAGGTCAGGAGCCACCAGATCACCAAGAAGAGCAGCGCGCCGGCCCCGAGCGCGATCCCGACCCCGCTGAAGACCTGTGATCTCACGCTGATCCGCGACTGGGTGATCGGGATCGCACCGTCGGCGGAGAGGATCGTGACGTCGACCGTGAACTGGCCCGAGGTGCGCACCGTCACCGGGAGGTTCAGGCGGTTGGTCCCCGGCTCGAGGTCGACGACGCGCTGGTTGCCGCCCCGGACGTCGATGCGGTTGCTCTCCAGCCGGATGCGCGCCCGGACCGGCCGGTCGAGCCCGTTCTCGATGCGGACCGGGATCGTCGCCTCGCGGGCGGTGAGGGTGATGCTGCGTGTGCCGGGCCCGGTGATCAGCGCGAGGTCCGCACCGATGCGCTCCTCGACCCCCGAGAGCACCGCGGCGGCCTCGGTGGCGGGGAGGTCCCGGTGCTCGGAGAGCAGCACCCGCTCCCGGAGGGGGAGGTCGGACCGCTCGGCGGGCTCGTCGACCATCGACAGGTAGCCCTCGAGGGCGTTTCGGACGCCGGCGAGGCGGCTGATCGTGGCGGAGTCGACGCCGGGCCCTCCCTGTGCCAGGGCGACCTCCACGGGCTCCGTGGTCCGCCCGCGGCGGCGGGTCAGCGGCTGCACCTCCTCGAACACAGTGCCGGCGTCGACGACGCGGACCAGCGCCGTGTCGGGCTCCGACAGCGCGCTGGCCAGGTCCACGGCCCGCGCCGCCGGCATCGCGTCGAAGGCGAGCAGCGCGCCCGCGGGATCCTCCCCCGGGGTGGCCGCCCACGTGGCGAGCACGCTGGACAGCGCGGCGTTCACCCGGAGCGCGTCGCTCTCGCGGTCCTCGGGCTGGGCGCCGAGGAGGGCGGTGGCGACCGCGTCGGCGCTGAGCGCGGTGATGGTCGACCCGCCCTCGCGCACGGTCAACGTCCGCAGTCGTTCGAGCGGGAGGTCCTGGCGGCTGCGGTCGGTGAGCTGTGCGTCGATGATCAGGGCACGGTCGAAGCCGTTGGCGCGCAGCACGGGGACCGCGGCGGCCGAGAGGGTGGGATCGAGGCCCCAGGTGCTGACGTCGCCTGCCGAACCGGGCCCGCCGTCGAGCGATGCGTCGCCTCCGGCGAGCTGTGCCGACACCTCCCCCCGGGCAGCGGGAGCCGACCAGCGCGAGACGTCGATGGGGACCCAGGTCCGGCGCAGCAGCACGTGGCGCGACACGGCCTCCACCAGGCGGTCGTAGGACCGCTGGGCGTCGGGGGTCTGCGACATGGCCTCGGCGAGGCTCGGGTCGAGTGCCACGGACACCGGGAACTCGGCCGCCTCGAGGATCCCCGACCGCTGGTCCACCCGCTCGACGGTCTCGTCGTCGATCACCGCCTCGCCGGCCGCGTCGAACGACGGCGGCCCGCCCACCCCGAGGGTCGTGGCGATGAGCAGCGGCCCCCGACCGGTCGGAGCCGGGAGGCGGTTCATGAAGACGGTCGTGGCGAACAGCTCCGAGCCGTCGGGCGAGCGCACCTCGATCGACACGGGGTGGACGCCGGAGGTGGGCACCAGCAGGCGCGAGCTGTCGCCGCTGCGGGGTCGGATGGGCACCACGATCCGGTGGCGGCCCTCCGGCGGAGGTCCGAGCAGCGTCTGCGTGACCTCGTTCTGGAGGCCCGCCCCGGGCCCACCGCCGTCGAGGATCCGCTCGATGCGCGAGTGGATCGCCGACGACGTGCCGGAGAGCTGCCGGTGGATCGTGAACGACACGGTCGTGCCGGGGGCGACGGCGTCGAGGCCGGCGAGGTCGACCGTCCAGTCGCCCTCGGGCTCGACCCACGGCGCGACGCGGTCCACCACGATGCCGTCGGTGGGGCGGGGCGCGGTCTGCCAGGACCACAGCGACACCCGGCGCCCGTCGGTGGAGGACCGCACGCCGGCTCGGGCCGCCGGGGACGCGCCCGCCGACTCGGGTGCGCTCGTGCCGGCGACCGAGCCGACCAGCGTCACGAGGAGGAGAAGGAGGAGGGCGGGCCGGGCGGAGCCGCCACGCCAGGGGAACGTCACGGAATGGCCCGTTCCAAGACGATCAGGTCGTACGACTCCGGCCGGAAGCCCATCCGCTCGTAGAGGGCGAGAGCTCGCGCGTTGCCGTCCTGGGTGTTGACCAGCGCCGAGCGGGCGCCACGGCGGCGCAGCCACTCGAGGGCGTCCACGACCAGCCGGGCGCCGATCCCGTTCCCCTGGTGCTCCGGGGCGACCGCCAGCCGCTGGAGGTAGCCCACCTCGGCCGCACGCCCGCAGATCGCGTAGCCGTGCACCTCTCGGCCCACCGCCACGCGGAACCGGCTGCGCGGGGTGGCCGCGAGCGCGTCGGAGAGCCCTGCGTCGTCCAGGCGCCAGCTCGGGCTGAACGCGTCGTGGTCCAACCCGAGGACCGCCTCACGGTCACGCCGGCCGGCGCGGCGCAGCGTGACGCCGTCGGCCACGTCGCCCCGAGGGACGGCGGGGATGGCCTCGAGGTCGTGGTGGAGGATGGTCAGCCGTTCCCGCTCGGTGAAGCCCGCCTGCAGGAACGGGCCGAGCTCCGGCGGGCGCAGCGCGGCGGTCGTGACGGCCCGGTAGCCGTCCGCCGCGAGCCGCTCGAGCACCCGACGGACGCCGTCGACCGTGGGCTGCAGCACCTGCGGTGAGAGCGCGAGGTAGGCGACCGCCGCGTCGGCGTTCCACGGCCCCACCCGGAACTGGTCCGAGCCCCAACCGACCGTCGTCATCCTGGGCACGGACAGCCCCTGGCGTCGAGGTGGATCAGCACGGCACTCCAACGATATTCGGGCGCCGCTGCGCCGCCCTGCCCGGGCCTCCGTAGGCTCGACGTCCATGGCCGTGCTCCTCCTGACCGACGAACGGTTCGTCGAGCACGACACCGGGCCGTTCCATCCCGAGCGCCCCGCACGGCTGCGGGCGGTGCTCGACGGGATCGACGCCGCGTACGGCGACGCGGTGGAGCTGCGCCAGCCCCACGCGGCGCCGGTCGAGGCGGTGCTGGCCGTCCACGACGAAGAGCAGGTCGACGGCATCCGGGCCCTCGCCGAGGCGGGCGGCGGCAACCTCGACCCCGACACCCCGGTCGCCCCGGCGTCGTGGGACGCAGCGCTGCTGGCCGCCGGTGCCGGGCTCGTCGCGGTGGAGGCGATCCGCAGCGGCGAGGCGAGCGCTGCGTTCTGCGCGGTGCGCCCGCCCGGCCACCATGCGACGCCGCGGACGGCGATGGGCTTCTGCCTCCTCAACAACGTGGCGGTGGCCGCCCGGGCGCTCGCCGATGCGGGTGAGCGGGTGGTGATCGTCGACGTCGACGCGCACCACGGCAACGGCACGCAGGACGCGTTCTGGGACGACCCCCGCGTGTTCTTCGTGTCGTGGCACCAGGCGCCGCTGTACCCGGGCACCGGCCGGGTGACCGACGTGGGCGGGCCGGGCGCCGAGGGGACCACGCTGAACCTCCCGATGCCGCCGGGCACCACCGGTGAGCACTACCGACGGCTCGTGGAGGAGGTGGTGGCGCCGGCGGTGGAGCGGTTCGACCCCACCTGGATGCTGGTGTCGGCCGGCTTCGACGGCCATCGCGACGACCCGCTCACCCACCTGGGCCTCACCTCGGGCGACTACGCGGACCTCCTCTTGGACCTGCTGCAGCTCGCGCCGGAGGGCCGGGTGGTCATGTTCCTCGAAGGCGGCTACGACCTCGACGCGCTGGCGCGCTGCTCGGCAGCGGCGGTCGGGGCGCTCCTCGGCGAGCGACGCCACGACGAAGCGCCCTCCTCGGGCGGGCCCGGGGGCCGTGCGGTCGACAGGATCTGGGAACTGCACCGTCGGATGTCGTAGTCCCCGATGGGTCCGGCCCGGGCACTCGGTAGCGTGGCGCCCCGTGGTCCCAGCTCGCATGCGCACCGTGATCGACGAGGCGCGCCCTCTCGCAGACGTCTTCTCGGCGGCCGGACACCGGCTCTACCTGGTCGGGGGAGTGGTCCGCGACCTCCTCGCCGGCGGACCGGTCGACGACATGGACCTCGACTACACGACCGACGCGACCCCCGACGTGGTGAAGCAGCTGCTGAGCAGCACCGGCGCCACGGTGTGGGACCACGGGGCTCGGTTCGGCACCATCTCGGCGAAGCTCGGTGGGCGTGTCGTGGAGGTCACCACCCACCGCGCGGAGGCGTACGAGCCGGACAGCCGCAAGCCCGAGGTGGTCTTCTCCGACGACGTCGAGGCGGACCTCTCCCGCCGCGACTTCACGATCAACGCGATGGCCCTGGAGGTGACCTCGGGGGAGCCGCGCCTGATCGACCCCTTCGACGGCGCATCCGACCTGGTGGCCCGCCGGCTGCGGACGCCGCTCGCTCCCGAGGAGTCGTTCTCCGACGACCCGCTCCGCATGATGCGCGCCGCCCGGTTCGTCGCCCGCTTCGACCTCGAGGTCGACCCGGCGCTCGCCGACGCGGTGCGAGCCATGGCCCCGCGCCTCGGCATCGTGTCGATGGAGCGCATCCGTGCCGAGCTGGACAAGCTGATGGTGGTCCCCGACCCCACGAAGGGGCTGTGGTTCCTCGTCGACCTCGGCCTGGCCGAGATCGTGCTCCCCGAGCTGCCGGCGATGCGGGTCGAGCAGGACCCGATCCACCGCCACAAGGACGTGCTCACGCACACCATCGCGGTCGTGCGGAAGACCAGCCCCGACCTGGTGCTGCGCCTGGCGGCGCTGTTCCACGACGTGGGCAAGCCGAAGACGCGGTCCATCGGAGACGGCGGCGTGAGCTTCCACCACCACGAGGTCGTGGGCGCCCGCATGACCCGCGACCGCATGAAGGCGCTGCGGTACTCGAAGCAGATGGTCGACGACGTGTCGAACCTCGTCTACCTGCACCTCCGGTTCCACACCTACCAGATGGGGTGGAGCGACTCGGCGGTGCGTCGGTTCGTGCGCGACGCGGGCGACCAGCTGGACCGGCTGATCGAGCTGACCCGCTGCGACTGCACGACCCGGAACAAGAAGAAGGCCGAGATGCTGTCGCGGCGCATGGACGAGCTGGAGGAGCGGATCGCCCAGCTCGAGGAGCAGGAGGCGATGGCGGCGATCCGTCCGGACCTCGACGGCGCGGACGTGATGGAGCACCTCGGCATCCCGCCGGGCCCGGTCGTGGGCGAGGCGCTCGCGCACCTGCTGGAGCTGCGCCTGGAGCACGGACCGCTCGAGCGTGAGGACGCGCTCGCCGAGCTCGACCGCTGGTGGGCCGACCGCGAGGGGAGCTGACGCCCAGCCAGCGCCGGCGGGAGGTCGAGCGCCTTCGGCCTCCCGGAGCGCTCAGACGCCGAGCTTGCGAGCCCGGAACACCACCGTCAGCGGCATCCACTCACCGAGCGGCGACCAGTGGCCGGTCGACGCGTCCGACTCGAGCGACATCGGCTCGGCCAGGGTGTCGACCCGGAAGTTCGACCGCACGAGCGTGGTGAAGACGTCGGTGATCCGGTGTGGCTCCACCTGGCCCGACAGGTCGTCGACCTCCCAGCCCATCGGCGTCACGTCGAAGTGGGTGCGGACCATCCGCGGCGAGCTGCCCTCGAACGCGTGGCGCAGCGAAGCGGGGTGGGGGAGCGACAGCAGGAGCGGGGCGTCGGAGCGGAGCACGCGGTGGACCTGGCGGAACACCCGGCCCAGGTCCTCGACGGCCGCCAGCGCGTAGATCGACACGGCGAGGTCGACCTGGTCGCCGCGCACGAACGCCAGGTCCGCGAGGTCGGAGTGGTGGAACTCGACCTTCACCCCGGCGTCCTCGGTGGCGACGCGGGCCTCGGCGATGCGTTCGCTGTCCGACTCCACGACGATCACCCGGGCGCCCTGGGTGGCGAGGGCGATCGCATCGGCGCCGGTGCCGCAGCCGAGGACGAGCACGCGCTTGCCCCCGACAGGGCCGATCAGGCGCTGCGACAGGTCGGGCTCGCAGCCGGGGCCCAGCTGCAACGGGGTCCCGGCGCCTTCGCCCCCGTGCGGGAAGGCGAGGGGGTCCAACCGTTCGGCGGGCAGCGGATCCGGCACGGCGGTCGGCCGCACGCTGAGGTTGCCCGCGGAGGGATGGCGTGGCTGGGAGGTCACTCCCGGCAGTCTGACCGAGCCGCGGGCGCGGGTTGCGGATCATCCCGGGGTGGCGCCCGTCACTGGGGCCCAGCCGGGCGCGCCGTTGATCGTGGCGCCGCGATCCCACTCGGTAGCCTGCTGTCGTGCAGTTCGTCCGCCCGCACGGCTCAGGTCGGCCGGGGACCACCCGCGGCAGCATCGACTACCGCCTGGCGCGCCGCCGCCTCCTCCGCCGGTACCGCGCCGGTGAGATCGACGCGTCCGAGGTCTGCGACGCGCAGCGCGAGCTGATGCGGGTGGCGCACTCGGCGTCGATCCCGGCACGTCACCGCTGCCCGATCTGCAGCGAGCGGGCGCTTCGGATCGTCAGGTTCGTCTTCGGCCCGCGCCTTCCGAGCGGAGGCCGGGCGGTCACCTCCGAGGCGGAGATGACCCGCCTCGCGAACAGGGCGGGCGACCACCGCTGCTACGAGGTGGAGGTCTGCCTCGACTGCAGGTGGAACCACCTCCAGTCGTCCTACCTGCTCGCCGAAGAGCTGTCCGCCTGACATGGCCGACGGCTCCACGCCGCGCGGCCGCGCCCGGACAGCCCCAGGGCGTCCGGCGGGCGGTCGACCCGCTCGCCGCAACGGGCAGGCGTCCCGCGCCGAGGGCGGACGCGCCACGGCAGGTCGCGCCACCGCTGGTCGCTCCGCCACTGCTCCGGCCCGGGCCTCGG
This sequence comes from Actinomycetota bacterium, assembly GCA_044508215.1. Classification (GTDB taxonomy): domain Bacteria; phylum Actinomycetota; class Acidimicrobiia; order Acidimicrobiales; family Microtrichaceae; genus JAEZFI01. Next base: position 12,332 of record JBIQID010000097.1, read on the forward strand.
CGTCGAAGCGCCCTGCGGCGAAGCGCCCTGCGGCGAAAGCGGCAGCCCCCACATCCAAGCGGCGCGCCTCGGCGCCGGGCAGCGCCTCGCGCGCCCAGGCCGCGTCCAACCGGAAGGGCGGGCAGTCCGCCCGCCGGTCGGCGTCGTCGAAGTCGTCCGCCGGATCC